>NZ_UFRM01000001.1:1161875-1525000 GCF_900444945.1 Actinobacillus lignieresii
TTAATCACTCGGCTATAAAGATCTTCATAAGTTTCACCGCCATTAGTTTCCGCACGATATTCCGCCGGTGTTTTTTTCATCGTCCAATATTCATCAATTGAGTATAAATCGACCGATTTAGTGCCTTCCCAAAGCCCAAAATCAAACTCATTTAAACCGAAATGGTGAAAGTGCGGAATATTCTTTTCGTTATTTTCCGCCAAAATATAATTTGCTGTATCTTGCGCACGTTTTTGCATACTGGAATAAGCGGCGGAAAATTTAACCTCTTTTAACGCTCTCCCCGCTTTTTTTGCCCCTTCAATACCTTCTTCAACCAAAGGTGAATCACCTGAGCCTTGCAAACGCCCTTCTAAATTCCAAACGGTTTTCCCGTGGCGGACTAAATAAATGTTGAGTGCCATATTCAATTCCCTGTTAAAATAGACAAAATTTATCGGAGTATAGCAAAAAATGACTGAAAAATTGACTATTTGCTTCCAACATCACGACTTTGTTGTGATTGATAAACCCGTCGGGATGAGTGTGCACAAAGATGAGGAAGCGGTCGGATTAACCCAAAAACTCGCTGAACAATTACAAGTGGAACAAGTTTGGCTGGTACATCGCTTAGATAAAGTCACGTCCGGCTTATTGATTTTCGCCTTGAACAAACAAGCTGCCGTACACTTTTATCATCTATTTGAACAACATAAAATCGAAAAAACCTATTGGGCGTTGAGCGATCAAAAACCGAAAAAGAAACAAGGTAAAATTAGCGGTGATATGCAAAAAAGTCGTAACGGCGCGTGGAAATTGTGCCATAGCCAACAGAATCCTGCCGTGACTCAATTTGTTTCGCATTCTCTTGAGCCAAATTTACGCCATTTTATTTTGCAACCGAAAACCGGTAAAACACATCAATTAAGGGTAGCGATGAAAAGTTTAGGCAGCCCGATTTTAGGTGATCAACTCTATGCCGGCACAGAAGCGGATCGAGTTTACTTACACGCTTATCAACTAAAATTTGACTATCAAGGCGAATCTTTTTGTATCCAAAGCCCACCGACAAGCGGTCAACTTTGGACAAAGATTTGCAATGCTGAGCATATAAAAAACATTTAACGCTATAATTTTATACATTATAACTTATCAAACAGAGGATTTTATGAGCTTATTTGAAGCAAGTTTGATTATCTTATTACTGATTATTGCCAGTGCGATTATTTCATCTTCAGAAATTTCACTTGCCGGTGCAAGAAAACTGAAATTGCAAGCAATGATTAACGAGGGAGACCTCCGTGCCGAAAAAGTCTTAAAACTTCAAGAGCAGCCTGGACGTTTTATTACCGTGGTGCAAATCGGCTTAAATATGGTGGCAATTCTCGGCGGTGTGGTCGGCGAAAGTGCGATCAATCCTTACTTTAGTGAATTACTTTCCAAATATACGCAAGCGGAATGGGTTGATAGTGCCGCCTCTTGGATTGCCTTTATCATCGTTACCTCTGCATTCGTGCTCTTTGCAGACTTAATGCCGAAGCGACTGGCAATGACCTATCCGGAAAAAATTGCGGTGCGCACCATCGGCGTTATGATGTTTTGTATCGCCTTATTTAAACCGCTCGTACTATTTTTCGATTGGATCGCCAATACGTTATTTAAGTTTTTCCACGTTTCCACCGTCCGCCAAGACAATATGACCTCCGAAGATATTGTTGCGGTGGTTGATGCGGGAGCAAAAGCCGGCATTTTAAAAGCGCAAGAACATTACTTAATTGAAAATGTGTTTGAAATGCAAGAACGTCGTGTGACCTCAACCATGACCACGCGTGAGCATATCGTTTTTTTAAACCGCACGGACAATCGTGAAAAAGTATTGGAAACATTAGGCGAAGATCCCTATTCCAAAGTGCTGATTTGTGATGACGGACTAGATAAAATCTTAGGTTATATCGAAACCCACGATCTCCTGACACAGTACCTAAAAAACGATAACGTGTCGCTAACGGATGCGAAATTACTAAAAAAGTCGCTTTTTATTCCGGATACGCTCTCGCTGTACGAAGTTTTGGAGCTGTTTAAATCCGCCGGTGAAGATTTTGCGGTTATCGTAAACGAATACGCATTAGTAGTGGGGATTCTAACCCTCAATGACGTAATGAGTATTGTGATGGGCGAATTGGTTTCCACCGAAGAAGAACAAATTGTCCGCCGAGATGAAGATTCGTGGCTGATTGACGGTGCGACTCCGCTGGAAGACGTGATGAAAGCGTTAGAAATCGAAAGCTTCCCGAATGCGGAAAACTATGAAACCATCGGCGGTTTTATGATGTATATGTTACGCAAAATCCCGAAAAAAACCGATTTTGTTCTCTATGATCAGTATAAATTCGAAATTATTGATACCGAGAATTTTAAAATCGACCAATTAATGGTTTCTTTCCGTAAAGATATTTCGAATTAGCATAGAAAAAGCTCCGACTTAATCGGAGCTTTGTTCTTACCAACGGTGTCTATGATAACCGTAACCGACACCAATGCTTGGATAAATTACCGGTTCTCTTACCACCTGTCTGACGACTTTCGGACGCTTATCGCTTTGATTAAGCGGTTCGTCCGGCTCAATTTGTTGCGCCACACGTTGTTTTTGTTTTTCCGAAACGGTATTACCGCTCGCCACTCGTTGTTGATATTCGGCTACCGCCTGCATATCCATCGGAACCGTACTTTGTTGCTCGGGTGCGGAACAAGCTACCGTCACTAAAGATAACGCAAGTAACATTAATTTTTTCATTATTTTTTCCTCTTTGTAAAAATAAGCGAAAATTAGACCGCCTGTATATCTTTTTTATCCCTACGCTTACGCATTTTTTCTAATATTATACGCATAAAATAAGGCATTTTCTTGATTGGTTTAATGATAATTTCGTCCGCTAACGGCTGCTGTTCTAACATTAAATACATATTTAATACCGTATAGACATCAACATCGTGTTGATTCTTAAAGAAATTCATCAATCGATACTTTTCTATCTTGATCCGTAACGAATTTGCAATATTTTGGTATTTTTCGACCGCTTGCAAAGCGATATTCACATTACTCATCACAATCAATATCGGCACTTGCGGATGATTTTTTGCAAATTCCCAAGCCGACGCTAATTTCTGCTTCGCCAATATTTTAGCGAATCGGAATCTTTCTTTCGTCCAAATATATTCGCCGTTTTCATATAGAAATTGGTCATGCTCAATATGAAAAACTTTACCGCTCGGAAAATGCTGCTCAAATTCCGCTATTTTTTGTTTGGCAAAAGTAGATTTACCCGAGCCGGAATGCCCTCGAATAATGATTAATTTTCGCATCCTATAAAAAAGGACGCCAGAAGGCGTCCTAATCTCTATTCTTTAAAATTAAAGAGCAGATTTTGCTTTTTCAACTAAAGCTGCGAATGCAACTTTGTCGAATACAGCGATGTCAGCTAAAATCTTACGGTCGATTTCAACAGAAGCTTTTTTCAAGCCGTTGATGAATTTGCTGTAAGATAAACCGTTTTGACGTGCTGCAGCGTTGATACGTGCAATCCATAATTGACGGAATTGACGTTTACGTTGACGACGGTCACGGTAAGCATATTGACCAGCTTTAATTACAGCTTGGAACGCAACGCGATAAACACGTGAACGCGCACCATAATAACCTTTAGCAGCCTTAAGAACTTTCTTATGGCGTGCTCTTGCAATAACACCACGTTTTACACGAGCCATTATTAAATCTCCTAATGTATATAATTAACTAAAATTCACTAAAGTACGTTTTAACTTGACTCAACGCTTATGCGTACGGTAAGCACGCTACTACTAATACTTGGTCTGCTTTCGCTACCATTGATTTGTGGCGTAAGTGACGTTTACGTTTAGTGGTTTTCTTAGTCAAAATATGACGTAAGTGAGATTGTTTACGTTTGAAACCGCCTGAAGCTGTTTTCTTGAAACGCTTAGCAGCACCACGTACTGTTTTAATTTTAGGCATTGTTTTATAAACTCCGCATTGCTTTATCTAATACATAATAATCAGGCGAAAAATACGCTTATCGCTAACCGTCTTTTTACTTGCAAAGCACTAATTATCTCGAACAGAGCGTTACCGCTCATAGCCCTTTACGGCTAAAAAGCAAATCAGGCTGCGAAATGTGCCTGTAGATTGCTTTGTTTCTCTTTTTTACAAAAGAGAAAACGGACGGATTTTATAAGATCCGCCCGTTTTATGCAAGAATAAATTATTTTTTCTTCGGTGCAATGACCATTACCGCTTGACGACCTTCCAGTTTGCCCGGTGCCGATTCAACAACCGCCACTTCAGCCGTATCCGTTTTAACGCGATCTAAAACGTCTAAACCGATATCTTGGTGAGCCATTTCACGACCACGGAAACGTACGGTAATTTTAACTTTATCGCCGTCTTCCAAGAAACGTAAAATGCTACGTAACTTAATTTGATAATCGCCTTCGTCTGTACCCGGACGGAATTTAATTTCCTTCACTTGTACGACTTTTTGTTTTTTCTTCTGCTCTTTTGCAGCTTTTTCTTTTTCGTAGATGAACTTACCGTAGTTCATAATACGACAAACCGGCGGTTCTGCATTAGGGCTGATTTCAACTAAATCTAATTCAGCATCTTCCGCTCTCGCCAAAGCATCTTGAATTGATACGATACCAACTTGTTCGCCATTCTCATCAGTTAAGCGAACTTCCTTCACGCCACGAATTTCATCATTAAGACGATGTGCGCGATTTGTCTGAACACGTTTTACAGGTTTAATAGTATTATTCCTTCTATAAATTTAACTACGATCGACTGCAGTAGCAGAGATATGAATATATAGGCTTAGCAAAACCAAGCACAAAAACGTTTTGAGTTTAATTGATTTTGTAAAATAGTGCAATGATTTGCTGAAATTATTTGTGCGCTTCAAATGCAAAAAAGCGATCAAATCTGACCGCTTTTTCACAAAAGATGAAACTACTCTTCGCCTAATAATTTAAGCTCACGAGCTTTCACTTGGTTTTTGAGGATTTCAACAAATTCTTCAATGGTGAATGTGCCTAAATCCGCACCTTTACGGGTACGCACCGATACTTTGCCCGCTTCAATTTCTTTATCGCCGCACACAAGCATATAAGGTACTCGACGTAAGGTGTGTTCACGTACTTTAAAGCCGACTTTTTCGTTACGTAAGTCTGATTTCGCACGGATACCCGCATCAGATAACGCTTTCGTTACTTTCTGTACATAGTCCGCTTGGCTATCGGTAATATTCATTACCACTGCTTGAGTCGGCGCTAACCACGTAGGGAAGAAACCTGCGTATTCTTCGGTGATGATACCGATAAAGCGTTCGATAGAACCTAAAATCGCACGGTGAATCATAACCGGTGTACGGCGACCGTTATCTTCCGCCACATAAGACGCATCTAAGCGACCCGGTAATGCGAAGTCTAATTGGATCGTACCGCATTGCCATTCACGATCTAAACAGTCACGTAATGCAAACTCAATTTTCGGACCGTAGAATGCGCCTTCGCCTTCTTGGATTTCATAGCTTAAGCCGTTTGCCGTTAATGCTTTTGCTAAACCGTCTTCCGCACGATCCCACATCGCATCATCACCGATACGGTTTTCAGGACGAGTTGAAAGTTTCACTTGAATGTTGCTGAAACCAAAAGTGCTGTAGATATCGTAAACCATACGGATACAGCTAGTTACTTCGCTTTCAATTTGATCTTCAGTACAGAAAATATGCGCATCATCTTGAGTAAAACCACGTACACGCATTAAGCCGTGTAATGAACCTGACGGCTCATTACGGTGGCACGAACCGAATTCCGCCATACGGATTGGTAAGTCACGGTATGATTTTAAACCTTGATTGAAGATTTGAACGTGTCCCGGGCAGTTCATCGGTTTGATCGCATATTCACGGTTTTCAGATTGAGTCGTGAACATTAAATCCGCATAGTTTTGCCAGTGGCCGGTACGCTCCCAAAGCACTCTGTCCATCATAAACGGACCTTTCACTTCTTGGTAATCGTACTCTTTTAATTTGGTACGTACGAAAGTTTCGAGCTCACGGAAAATCGTCCAGCCGTCATTGTGCCAGAACACCATACCCGGCGCTTCTTCTTGCATATGGTATAAATCTAACGCTTTACCGATACGGCGGTGGTCACGTTTTGCCGCTTCTTCTAAACGGGTTAAGTATTCCGCTAATTGTTTTTTATCTGCCCAAGCCGTGCCGTAAATACGTTGCAACATTTTATTTTTACTGTCGCCACGCCAGTATGCGCCTGCAACTTTTTGTAATTTGAAGTGGTGGCAGAAACGCATATTCGGTACGTGCGGACCACGACACATATCGATATATTCTTCGTGGTGATATAACGCTGGCGTTGCAGTACGTTCGATGTTTTCATCTAAAATCGCCATTTTGTACGGTTCGCCACGTTTTTCAAACGTATCACGCGCTTCTTGCCAGCTTACAGGTTTCTTCACAACGTCATAGTTGGTTTTAGCCAGCTCAAGCATACGCTTTTCAATCGCATCTAAATCTTCTTGTGTGAGCGAGCGATCTAAATCCACGTCATAATAGAAACCGTTGTCGATTGTCGGACCAATCGCCATTTTTACATCCGGGAATAATTGTTTGATCGCATGACCTAATAAGTGCGCACATGAGTGACGAATGATCTCTAAACCGTCTTCATCTTTTGCGGTAATAATTTCAAGTGAGCTATCTTCAGAAATGATGTCACACGCATCACAGCGTTCGCCGTTTACACGACCTGCAATCGTAGCTTTTGCTAAACCTGCACCGATTGATTGTGCAACTTCCATTACAGAAACGGGATTATCGAATTGGCGTTGTGAGCCGTCTGGTAAAGTGATAATAGGCATTTTTATATCCTTGTTACAGTGGTCACCCATACGAGAGGCGACTTGTTGGTTTAAAAATAAAAACCGCTGACAAGCGGTCTGATTTGAATCTTTTTTTACAATTTGTTTTACATCACCCCAACCATGGGTGAGCAGTAAAACAATTAGATTTTATCATAAAATGTAAGTAAGCGGTCTGATTTCTCGCTCAATTTGCAAAATTTCTCTGAAAATAGACCGCTTGTATAAGCTAACGATCTTCGATAAATAGGGCTAGATACCGATAAGTACGGAAAAAACCTTTTATCTCTATTTCTGCAATTATCCATAAGTATCAGCTATTTAATTTTAATCTTTTAATTAAATTGAGAATTTTTAATCAAGCAATATACTTATAGGCAAATTAAAAACAAAAGAGGTCAAACTATGATAACTCCTTTACAAATTAGGGCTAAAATCATTGATTTCCTACAAGCTCAACACCTTAAAAAATCTGAAAATGATTACAAAAAACTAGAAAAGGCGACCGAACCGGAAGAGATTGCCAAAATAAAGGCTGAAATTAGCAAAAGCGAAGAAAAGTATCGGCTAGATGCTTGGCTTCATATCGCAGCAACCGAAATGGCAAAGCAACTAAAATTTGGTACTCATATTGCTAAAGGAATCCACCCCGATGCTAAAGGCAATAACATAAACTTTCGGGCTAATTTGAATCTCCCTGCGACTTTAGTTGGTTCTCAATTGATCGATAAACTTGTTTTAGATGCTAACGGTAATGCTGCAGCACTCCCTCTCGCTGCATTTTTCGATATTATGGTTGATGAAGTAAATAAACGGACTTTAAAAGACCTATTGCTAACAGATGAGCCTTGTTTGGACGGTTGTTTTAGTGATGATCATTCGCTTTCGGCACAATATAAAATCGCTTTTCAAATGGCATTAAAAGGTAATTTAAACTCGCCGGAAACACATGAGCGAAATAAGCAAGTTTTATGGGTAAATAGTAGTTCGGCTATTGAGGATAATCACTATACTTGCCTTATTCCGCTTTATCCATCTTCCTTCACTCACGCCATTTATAATAAGCTGAATCAAGCCCGTTTTTCTGAGGAAAATAAACAAGCAAGGGAAAATCGTTATAAAAATAAAGCACAAAATCCCTATATATCTATTCCCCATTTAGCGGCCACAAAACTAGGTGGTACAAAGCCGCAGAACGTTAGTTTATTAACCAGCAAACAAGGTGGCAGAAACTATTTACTTCCCTCTCTTCCTCCCATTTTTACCAAAGGCGAACTTCGCTTAACCGGTACACAAAATACGATTTTCAATGATCGCTTAACCTACGTCTGCCGTGCCGGATTATACCAACTATATCAAGCCGTTGAAGCCTCTAAAAATATTTATACTATTCGAGACTCACGTGCAGAAGCCATAAACTTAATTGTTCAAATAGTACTGCAACAAGCTTATAAGTTACAGAAACGTACTGCCGGTTGGAGCCGAGACTACCAACTAGCTTGGTGCGAAAAATATTGGCTCGATCCTCAACGTGCTAAGCTGAATGGAGAAGAACAATTCCATTCGGCTTTAACTCAACAAGAGTGGATTTCTGAAGTAGAACAACGCTTTGCCGCTTGGCTCAATGCGTTGCTCAAAAAACGCTTTCCAAAATATCAGGACGATTTTACCGCTACGGAATATAACGAATGGCGTAAATATTTCCGAAAAAAATTACATCGACAATTACGCCATATATAAGGAGGTGCTATGAATTATCCAAACTTTTATCTGTTGTTTGATCATATTGAAATTCAAGCGGCAAACACGATTTCCAGCCCGATCACGTATGGTTTTCCTGCTCTCACCGGTTTTACCGGTACGATTCATGCACTTAGCCGTAAACTGTTTTCCCAACAAGTGGAATTAGGCGGCGTGATGATTGCTTGTCATGATTATCAAATATTAGGTTATAAAAATAGTGATTTCTCAGATTTAACCTTTAATCAAACACGTAACCCTCTCAAAAAAAATGGCGATTCGCCTTCCATTATCGAGGAAGGAAAAATTCGCTTGGATATTTCATTAGTCGTTGAAATGGAAGTTAAAGATCCGGAGCTTTACTATGCATTAAATAGTCAGGACTCGGAACAAAAAACACAATTTCTTGAACATTGCAAAAAATTGCTTATGCAACAACGAATTGCCGGTGGTAGTGTTTTTCAAATTGAGAATGTTGAGCTGTTTAATTTAAGTGATACTAAGGAAATAAAACTTGCTCTTATGCCAGCTTTCGTTCTCATGGATGCAAAGCAAACCTTAGCGGATATTACTCAGTCATTACAAAACGGAATCTCAAATAATGAAATAACGATCTGTCCTGCTACTCTGAATGCGAATGCACTGGATGCGTTACTTGAGGTAGCGACATTACATCATATCCCATTATCCGAGAATGCCACTTCTCAAGAATGGGAAACCTTTAATGTCAATCAAGGAAAGGGATGGCTAGTACCGATTCCTGTCGGTTACCAAGCGATTTCACCGCTATTTACTGCCGGTGAAATGCAAAATTGCCGTACGACTGAATACCCGAGCCAATATGTTGAAACGGTTTACAGCTTAGGAAAATGGGTTTTCCCTTTTAGTTTACCCGATGATTTATCGCAATGTTTTTGGCACTACAACACCCCGCAAGATAATCTCTATTTAATTACCCAAGGAGCATAATATGACAAAATTAACTACTGCATCAGTTCTAGCCTTTGAGCGTAAACTTGATATTTCCGATGCCACTTTTACCCAGAAAAATAGCATGAGTGACGCACCTGAAATTGCGGTTACGATTCGAGAAAAATCGGTAAGAGGGACTATTTCAAATCGCTTAAAAAATGCGTTAGCCAATGATCCTGCCAAATTAGATGCGGAGATTGAAAAAGCCAATTTACAGTGCGTCGATGTCGCAACATTAAATGACGACTACGATACTTTAGTCGCAAGATTTACCTGTAAAGTTTTACCTTTTGAAGGAAAGCCTAATGTTTGTAATGATCCTGAATATCAAGCAAAACTCCTATCGACCATTCAAAATTACTTAACCGCTCACGGTATGTCGGAATTAGCCAAAAGATATGCGACTAATTTAGCAAATGCTCGTTGGTTATGGCGTAATCGTATCAGTGCAGAAACTATCCAAGTCAGTATAAAGGTCGCGGATGATGTGATTGTTTTCGAAAATGCCAAACAACTGCCGCTTAACAGTTTTGAACAAGCGGATGAAAAACTTCAAAAAATTGCAAGTTATATTGAAAAAGGTTTGAAAGGTGAAGAATTCATCATTTTGGAAGTTGAAGCACAAGCTAAAATGGGGCGTGGTCAGGAAGTATATCCATCGCAAGAATTGGTGTTAGATACCGGTACTCGCAAAAGTAAAATTTTGTATGAAATCAATAACAAAGCCGGAATGCATTCACAAAAAATCGGCAATGCGATTCGTACCATTGACACTTGGTATGCAGAAAATGCCCCTTTCCCTATTGCAGCCGAACCTTATGGCGCAGTCACTAATCTTGGTACGGCGTTCCGCCAGCCAAAAGAAAAAATCGATTTCTATACACTATTCGATAACTGGGTATTAAAGGACGTAGCACCGGAACTTGAACAACAGCACTACGTTATTAGCGTATTAATTCGAGGCGGCGTATTTGGCGCAAGCGGTAAGGAATAAATATGAGTGAATTAACACATTACATTGAGCTAAAAGCAATTCCCCAAGTAGATATACTTCAAACGGATGTAATTGCACATGGCTTGCAAATTTTGCATAAATTTCTACCGCTTTATCAAGGCGAAATCGGGTTAAGCTTTCCCGCTTACGGCTTAGGACGAACTCTTGGTGGAATCATTCGAGTTTTCGGAAATGAACAACATTGTACCCAAATAAAAACACAATTAATCGGAGAAGGTTTACAAGACTATGTGCTTATTACATCGGTAACACCTGTACCGGAAGAAATAGTCGAATACCACCGTTACCAAAGGGTACATAGAAAAGGTCAAAGTGCTATTCGCCGTACCGAGCAATTTTTAGTTCAACAAGGAAAATGGACTGAAGAAATTCGCCAAGAGATGTTAATACATCAGCAGAATCAAAAAGTATTTCCGCACGTAAAACTCAAGAGCGGTAGCACTAAACAACATTTTGTATTAGCGATACGACAGCTTCGTTTAGCAGAACCCTCTTTCGGCTTATTTAACACGTATGGATTAAGCAAAATAGCAACCGTCCCACATTTCTAACCTATATTTATAACCCTTTTTTCCAGAGAATTTATTTTTCCTTTAGAAACAAAGGGTTATAAAAACCTTTCAAAAAAGGGATTTTTTGATTAAAAGCTCTTTAACAACTTGGTATATCTAACATTCTAAAGTAAAATAACGACTTCACTGCCGTATAGGCAGCTTAGAAAAAAATGAGTGACATAGTTAATCATTTACTTGACTTCACTGCCGTATAGGCAGCTTAGAAATGATAAGGTTCTTGAATAAATCCTGATTCTTGCTTCACTGCCGTATAGGCAGCTTAGAAAATCCGTCATTAAGCCGAAAACGCCAAATTAAGCTTCACTGCCGTATAGGCAGCTTAGAAAATTTTTTCTTCCCTTTCAGCGCACCACGATAGCTTCACTGCCGTATAGGCAGCTTAGAAAATAGTTCAGTCCTTTCTTATGTGATGAAAAATCTTCACTGCCGTATAGGCAGCTTAGAAAATTCGAGCATCCGCAATATTGCGTTGTTTATTCTTCACTGCCGTATAGGCAGCTTAGAAATAGAACCCGAAGCTCGTAGTCGCTATGAAATCCTTCTCTGCCGTATAGGCAGCTTAGAAAATGCAAGCGGTCATTTTTTGATAGCAGATTGCCTTCACTGCCGTATAGGCAGCTTAGAAAAGTTTTTGAGTTGTCTACGCAACTTAAAAGGACTTCACTGCCGTATAGGCAGCTTAGAAATGATGAAATCATTAACAGCCCGATTGCCCGTGCTTCACTGCCGTATAGGCAGCTTAGAAAGCAACGTCCTTGCCGCAGACAACATCAATATTCTTCACTGCCGTATAGGCAGCTTAGAAAGTATATATGGCAAACCAAGGCTTTATAACTTACTTCACTGCCGTATAGGCAGCTTAGAAAAACAATTCGCACAATGCCATCTTCGATAGAATCTTCACTGCCCGTATAGGCAGCTTAGAAAGCCGGAACCTAAAAGAATTGATAAAGACACACCTTCACTGCCGTATAGGCAGCCACAAATCAACAGTATTCCATAAATAACATCGGAGAAAATAATATGAAAAAAACACCTTATATTCCGTCTTCGGATTTAAAGACGATTTTACATTCTAAGCGGGCGAATATTTATTACTTAGAACACTGCCGAATATTATTAAACGGCGGGCGTGTAGAATATGTTACTGATAAAGGCAATGAATCTCTCTATTGGAATATTCCTATTGCCAATACTATCTGTTTACTATTGGGAAGTGGTACTTCAATAACTCAAGCGGCGATGCGAAAACTGTCAAAAGCAGGGGTTATGGTTGGTTTCTGTAGCGGAGGCGGTACGCCGCTATTTAATGGGACGGAAGCAGAGATCGGTTGTGATTTTTTTAGTCCTCAAAGTGAATATCGTCCGGTCGAATATCTACAACAATGGTGTCGATTTTGGTTTGATGATAACAAGCGGTTAAATTCGGCAAAAACTTTACAATTGGCACGGTTACAATTACTGCTTCGAACTTGGAATAAGTTTGATTGGGAATATGATCAGGATAAATTAACGGCATTAGTACAACATTATCAGGAAGAATTTACTAATGTGAAAGACAGTCAATCTTTATTAGCTGCAGAAGGTCGTTTAACCGCGAAACTATACGCTTTAGCCAACCAAGCAACGCTTAACGACGAAAGTTTTAAAAGAGAAAGCGGTAAAGAAAGCGCAAATCAATTTTTGGATCACGGTAATTATTTAGCCTATGGTTTAGGTGCAACGGCTTGTTGGGTGCTTGGTTTACCGCATGGCTTGGCGATATTACATGGGAAAACACGTCGTGGCGGTTTGGTATTTGATGCGGCAGATATTATTAAAGATGCTATTATTCTGCCGCAAGCATTTATTTCCGCTCAAAATGGCGATAATGAGAAACAATTCCGCCAAGCTTGTATTAATAATCTTATTCGCTTTGAAGCGCTGGATATTATCATCAATACGCTTAAACAACTTGCTTCTGAAGGTGCCAATATATGAATATCTTATTGATTAGCCAATGCAATAAAAATGCCCTGACCGAAACCAGACGTATATTGGATCAATTTGCCGAACGCTGCGGTGACCGCTGCTGGCAAACCGCCATTACCCAAGCCGGACTAGAAACACTACACAATATGTTACGTCAAACGGCACGTAAAAATACGGCGGTTGCTTGTTATTGGACACATGGTAAAAATTTAACCGAATTGCTTTGGATTGTTGGAGATAAAAGTCAATTTAACGCCGAAGGTCGTGTACCGACTAATCGTACTCAACGTAATATTTTACGTGCCGATGATGAAAACGGTTGGCTAAGCGCATATTCCATTCAAATTTTAACCGCTATTGCGGCATTGCTACATGATATCGGTAAAGCGAATATCGCATTTCAGCAAAAACTAAAACCTAAAGCGAAATTTTTTCCTGATTGTTATCGACATGAGTGGATTTCCGCTCGTTTGTTTGAAGCCATGATTGTCGGCTGCGATACGGATGAACAATGGCTCGCTCGTTTAGCGAATTGGCAAAATTACATTGAAGAGAATCCGGATTGGCTACCGAATCTAACCCTAATTGCAGATAAAAGCGATTATCCGCATAATTTTTCTCATTTTCCACCGATTGCTAAAGTGGTACTGTGGCTCATTCTTTCACATCACAAATTACCTTTTACCCAAAAAACGCTCGATTGTCATAGTGATCAAGAACGTATTTTAAGTGAACATTTTATGCTCAAAACAGCTGTAGAACCATTCTATCGCTTTTTAGCACCGGTAGAACATTGGGTAATAAATCAAAGTGAGCATCCTCAACCGGAAAATTTCTGGCAATTCAAAACATTAGTGATGGAAAGCAAAACTTGGCAAAAAACCATGCAACGTTGGGCAAACAAAGCCTTAAACTATGCTCCTTTACGCGAATTATCTCAATTAAATAAAACGATAAATGATCCGTTCTTACTGATCTTGTCACGTTTGTGTTTGACGTGTCGGCGATCATAATTATTCTTCTGCCTCTGCGGATCGCCGATTGGGAGATCTCAATTTCTTCGAAAAATTAATTGCGAATACGGATAAAAAAACCAAACAGCCAAAACAAGCACTGGATGAACATTTGCTTGGTGTTTGTAAAACAAGTGCAAAATTTGCCCGCTTGCTTCCTAAACTTGCAAAAGAACTACCGCATATTCAACAACATCGCCCTTTTACTAAACGTACCAATCTCGATCGCTTTAAATGGCAAAATCGCGCTTTTGAGTTAGCACGAAGTTTACAATCGGAAAGTGAGCAAGCCGGTTTCTTTGGGGTAAATATGGCGAGTACCGGATGTGGAAAAACACTTGCTAATGCCAAAATCATGTACGGCTTGAGCAATCAGGACGGCGCACGCTTTACTATCGCACTTGGTTTACGCGTACTGACGCTACAAACAGGTTTAGCACTTCGTCAAAAACTTATGCTTTCATCAGAACAACTTGCGGTTTTAGTCGGCGGTTCGGCAACTAAGCAATTATTTGAGTTACAAAATGAATCAGTACAAAGTGGTAGTGAAAGCGTTCAAGAATGGTTCGAAGGTAATGAAGTTTATGGGATGAATTTCCTTGAAAGCGGAATAGCGGACGAAGAATTTGGCACCCTATTAGCAGATAATAAAGCGAAAAAATTACTCTATGCGCCTATCGTAAGTTGTACGTTAGACCATATGATTCAAGCAACGGAAACAATCCGTGGCGGTAAGCATATTGTGCCGCTGCTACGTTTATTGACATCTGATCTGGTATTAGACGAGCCAGATGATTTTAGCCAAAGCGATCTGCCGGCATTGAGCCGTTTAGTTCATTTGGCGGGAATGTTCGGTAGTAAAGTATTACTCTCCTCGGCAACGCTCACACCGGATCTGATCAGCGGTTTATTTAATGCTTATCAAGCGGGACGTAAGATTTATAATCGTCATCAAGGTATCAACCCTGAATTACCGATTTGTTGCGCTTGGATTGATGAATATAAACAGCAGCAACAAAAATGCACCGCAGTAAAAGAGTTTGAACGGTACCATGCTCAATTTACGGCATCTCGTGCTGAAAAGTTAATGCAATCACCTATTCGACATAAAGCGGAAATTATCCAGTTACCGCCCTTTAGCGCCGTAGAAAATCAAGACATTAACTATACGATGCTTGCCGATTCTTTAATTAAACAAGCCATTATCTTACATCAGAAATATGCGCAGCAAGATCCTATCTCTAAAAAATATGTCAGTGTGGGGTTAATCCGTTTTGCAAATATCAAACCAATGATTCCGCTCGTTGAAACTCTATTTAAAACGCCTTTAAATACCCAATTTAGCGACTATAAAATTCATTTATGCTGTTACCATTCTCGCCAGTTATTGCTATTACGCTCCAAACTTGAAGAAAAACTCGATAGGATATTAAATCGTCATGAGCCTGAGGCGCTATTCTCCCAGCCGGAAATAATGAGCGCACTCACACAAGACAAAGCCGTTCATCATATTTTTATTGTGTTGGGCAGTCCGGTGACCGAAGTCGGGCGAGATCACGATTATGATTGGGCGATTGTTGATCCGTCTTCAATGCGTTCGATTATTCAGCTAGCTGGACGTGTATGGCGCCATCGTCCTGAAAAAATTGCCACACAGGCAAATATTTTATTGCTACCGACAAACTGGCGTGGTTTACAAACAAAAAATAACGGCTCGGAACCGATATTCTGCCGCCCGGGTTTTGAAGATCAATCCAATAAATTAACGAGTCATAAAACGGTAGATTTAATCAAGCAAGAACATTTAGCAAGTATCACCGCAATACCTCGTATTATCAAACCGTTAGTGATACAAGCTGAAACTAATTTAGCGGACTTAGAACATAAAGTGATTGGAGATTTATTAAATAACAAAGGTATTAATCGGGTAAACGCTTACTGGCAAGACAATTTAACGAATAGATTAAATGCCAACTTGCCATTGATTACCCCTTTTAGAAAAAATGAAAGGAAATGGCAAACAGAGGTAGTATGTTTACCTAGCGAAGAAAGCCACTGGGAATTTATGTTTAAATCCAGCGAGAAGGCGTGGGAAGACCCATATTTTGAAAATGATTATTTAGCGGAGATAAGCTATCAAAAACTGAATTGTGAATCGCCTTGGATTACACCGTGGCTTACCACACCTTTAAACCAAGCGCTTTCCGAGCTATGCGAACAACTTGATGAAGCGGATCAAACTCAAGCGGCGCTACGTTTTGCAACCGTTTCTTTGCAACATTACGGTAAAACATTACCTATTTGGAAGTTTAATGAAACATTGGGTTTTTGGCAGCCATAACAAGCGGTCATTTTTTATGAATTTTTTACATATCTTATCAATGAAAAAAAGGATAGAATTCAATAATTCTTATTTTGAGAGTAGAAAAAGATGAAACCTGAAGAACGATTTTTTGAATGTATTGCGATTGTCGGTAAGCCTCGGCATGAGATTGCGTTGGAAACACATTTAGCGGTTTATAATTGGTTAAAAGACCGCCATTATCGTGTGTTAGTCGAAAAAAGTATCGCACAGCAATTAAATCTGCCCGAAGCAAGAAGCCTAGAGGAAATCGGACAACAAGCGAATTTGGTTATTGTGATCGGCGGGGACGGTAATATGTTAGGTATGGCGCGCCGTTTAGCCGAATATCAAGTGCCGCTTATCGGTATTAATCGTGGTAACCTAGGCTTTTTAACCGATATTGCGCCGCATTCTACTTTCGAACAATTGCACAATTGTATCGAGCGAGGCGAATTTGTGATTGAAGAACGTTTTTTACTTGAAGCACGTATTGAGCGTAACGGTAAAATTATTGCAACCAATAATGCGTTAAACGAAGTGGTGATTCATCCGACTCAAGTGGCTCGTATTATTGAATTCGAGGTTTATATCGACGGTAAATTCGCATTTTCCCAGCGTTCTGACGGTTTAATAATCAGCACGCCGACCGGCTCTACCGCTTATTCGCTTTCTGCCGGCGGTCCGATTTTAACCCCAAATATGAATGCAATTGCGCTTGTGCCGATGCATCCGCATACGCTTTCATCTCGCCCTTTGGTTATTGACGGCGACAGCCAGATTTCTTTGCGTTTCGCACAATATAATCAGCCGAGCTTGGAAGTGAGCTGCGACGGTCAATACGATTTACCCTTTACACCGGAAGACCGCATTATTGTAGAGAAAAGCCCGAATAAATTACGTCTTCTGCATTTAAAAGATTATAACTATTTTACCGTGCTGGGTTCTAAACTCGGTTGGTCAAGTAAATTATTTTAAGTTCTTTTCGCTTAGGCACTCTGTCCGAGTGCCTTTTGTCGGTAAATATTCCACAAAATTCAACCGCTTACCCTTCAATTAATTTTTTTCATTATTCCTATCAATTAATATGCTGCTATTTTATCCGAAAAAGAGCTACCATCATGTTTAATAAATGTGTAGAATGCAATTAAACTCATTTGCGCAAACGTTTGCGCAACTTTATTTATCATCAAACAGAGGACTTCCATATGTTTACAGCAAATATGAACATTCAAGATTACGACCCTATTTTATGGCAGGCGATTGAAAACGAAAATCGCCGTCAAGAAGAACATATTGAGCTGATTGCTTCGGAAAACTATGCAAGCCCTCGAGTGATGCAGGCGCAAGGTTCGCAATTTACTAATAAATATGCCGAAGGTTATCCGGGAAAACGCTATTACGGCGGTTGCGAATATGCGGATATTGTCGAGCAATTAGCGATTGATCGTGCGAAACAGTTATTCGGTGCAGACTATGTAAACGTCCAACCGCATTCGGGCTCTCAAGCGAACGCTGCTGTTTACGGCGCATTAATTCAGCCGAACGATACCATTTTAGGGATGGATTTAGCGCATGGCGGCCATTTAACGCACGGTGCAAAAGTGAGCTTCTCAGGCAAAATTTACAATTCGGTACTCTACGGTATCACTGCCGAAGGTTTAATTGATTATGAAGACGTCCGTCAAAAAGCATTGGAATGTAAACCGAAAATGATCGTAGCCGGCTTTTCCGCTTATTCTCAAATCGTAGATTGGGCGAAAATGCGTGAAATTGCCGATGAAGTCGGTGCCTATTTATTCGTCGATATGGCGCACGTTGCCGGTTTAATTGCGGCAGGCGTTTACCCAAGCCCGCTTCCTTACGCTCACGTTGTAACGACCACAACTCATAAAACTTTAGGCGGTCCGCGCGGCGGTTTAATTCTTTCCGCTTGTGGCGATGAAGAAATTTATAAAAAACTACAATCTTCGGTTTTCCCGGCAAACCAAGGGGGGCCGTTAGTGCATATTATTGCGGCGAAAGCGGTTTGCTTTAAAGAAGCGCTTGAGCCTGAATATAAAATCTATCAACAAAATGTAGTTAAAAATGCGAAAGCAATGGTAGAAGTATTCAAACAACGCGGCTATGAAGTAATTTCAAACGGTACCGAAAACCACTTATTCTTAGTCAGCTTTGTAAAACAAGGCTTAACCGGTAAAGCGGCAGATGCGGCGTTGGGTCAAGCGAATATCACCGTGAATAAAAATTCCGTGCCGAATGATCCGCAAAAACCGTTTATTACTTCCGGTATTCGCGTCGGTACGCCTGCCGTTACTCGTCGCGGTTTCAAAGAAGCGGACGTTCAAGCCCTTGCCGGCTGGATGTGCGACGTATTGGACAGCATCGGTAAAGACAATCACGAACAAGTAATTGCGGAAACCAAAGCGAAAGTGCTTGATATTTGCGCTCGCTTGCCGGTATATGCCAAATAAGATTTCTAACAAACACCAAGCCCCGAAAAAAATAATCGGGGCTTTTTTATAAAAAAATTCTTTTCTTAAGATTTCTTTAAGATTTGTTTGTTTTAATGCACACGTCAATAAAGCAATGCACTTTTTATTTCATATTCATTCGGAGCAAACTATGAAGAAATTTTTAACTTTAACCACTCTATTAGCAATCTCAACTTCAGCTTTAGCAGGTTTTAACGGCGGTAACAATGAACCGGCAAAAGCGGTGAATACTATCGCTCAAGCGAAAAAAGCGACTGAAAATACGCCGGTTACTCTCACAGGCAATATTACTCGTCAAATAGATAATGATGAGTTCTTCTTTAAAGATGCAACCGGTGAAATTAAAATTGATGTTGAAGATCACGCTTGGCAGAATCAAAACATTACACCGAAAGATAAAATCACGATTTACGGTAAAGTTGATCAGGATTCGCAAGGTCCGGCAAGCATTGATGTAGATCGCATTCAAAAACGTTAAGTTTTATCGCGCCGATATAAGGTAAACAATCACTCATTTAATTCGGGAGCTTAATATGAAAAAATTTATGACAATGACTTCTATTCTTGCACTTTCTTCTATGGCTTTAACTTCCTTCGCTAATGCGGAAGAAACGACCGCACAAGCGCAAAATAACGCACAAACCGAAATGCCGGCAACTGCGGAAAAAGCGGCGCCGGTTATCGGGCAACAAGCGGTTGAATTTACGCGTAAAGCGGCGGATCAAATGATGCAAGGACAAGGTCGCGGACAGAACTTCCATTCGTTTCATCACAACGGTAAACATCCGCACGATATGATGAGAATGATGGCATATCATCACCCGCATCAGTTCGGCGGCTATAAACCGCAAGGTTTTATTGATCAAAATGCAGTGGCGAAAGATGCGAAAGCGGCGTTAGAAGCAAAAGATCGTTCGTTTGTTCAATTAGAAGGTTCGATTTCAAAACAAGTAAACGATACCGAATACACCTTTGTCGATAGTACCGGTCAAATCAAAATTGAAGTGCCGCCAAGCTTATGGCGCGGTTTATCGGTAGGACCTCAGGATAAAGTTCGTATTGACGGTATTTTAGATAAACAATGGGAACAACCCGAAATTAAAGTGAAAAACATCACAAAAGCTAAATAAGTTTAATCATTTTATCTCTTGTTAAAATCAGCATATTAAGGAATGCAATTTATGAAAAAAATCTTAGTATTAACCGCGCTTGCTACGGCAACCTTATTAGCCGCTTGTTCTACGAAAAATGAAACGGCTCAGAATCAAACTTTCGGCGCGAACACGGCTAATACGGTTACTATCGCACAAGCAAAATCATTGCACGATGACAGCCGTGTGGTATTACAAGGTAAAATCCAACGCCAAGTGGACGGTGACGAATACATTTTTGCCGACAGTACCGGTAATATTAAAATCGAAATTGATGACCACGTATGGAAAGGTTTGGATGTAACACCGAATGATACTATCCGTATTCAAGGTAAATTGGATAAAGAAACTTTTGACTCGTCTATTGATGTTTATAGCGTAGAAAAAGTACAATAATTCTTATCTGTTATCATTTATACAAGCGGTCGAATTTTGCAAAATTTCAGCAAATTTAGACCGTTTGTTTGCTTTATCGGACACAAATATGCGTATTCTACTGATTGAAGATGACAAACTTATCGGTGACGGCTTAAAGCTGGGACTAACCAAACAAAATTTTGTCGTTGATTGGTTCCAAGACGGCAAACTAGGCTTTGAAGCGTTATTCTCTACCGAATATGATGCGGTCGTGTTAGATCTCACTTTGCCTAAAATGGACGGCTTAGTTATTCTGAAAAATTGGCGTAAAGAAAATTTGGATATTCCGGTTTTAATCTTAACCGCAAGGGATACGTTAGACGAAAGAATATTGGGATTTAATTCCGGTGCGGACGATTATCTCTGTAAGCCGTTTGCATTAATGGAAGTGGTCGTCCGTTTACAAGCTCTAATTCGCCGTCGTTATAAACAGAGTTCCACCGAAATTACTCTCGGTGATCTGACGATCGATAGCAGCACCCACAAAGTAACCCTTACCGATAAAGAAATCAATTTAACCTCGAAAGAATTTCAATTGCTGTTACTGTTTGCCAGTAATAAAGATCGTGTTTTGACGCGTTCCGCTATCGAAGAAAAATTATACAGCTGGGATAACGACGTCAGCAGTAACGCTATGGAAGTTTATATCCATAATTTACGTAAAAAACTCGGTAAAGAATGGATCAAAACCGTACACGGCATAGGTTATAAAATAGGAAATTCCGATGCTTAAACGCTTTGCTAACAATAGTTTACGTTTTAGATTGATCGTTATTTTATCCGGTATCAGCCTACTCATTTGGTTTACCGCCACAGCAATAGAATGGTTTAAATTTCGTGAAGAAATGGATAAACAATTCGATACGCAACAAGTTTTATTTGCGGAACGACTTGCCTCTTCGAATATTATGCAAGGCTTTCATGAAATTCGCCCTCGCCATCGCCGCCACTTCTATCAAAAACACGTGGATGACGACGCTTTGGCATTTGCCGTATTTACCGAACGAGGCGATCCTATTTTCAATGACGGGCGGGACGGACAATTCATCGAGTTCGCTCCCCACAGAGGCTTTAAAAACGTCCGCTTAATCGAACACGACGATGAAGAAGACGAAGTGGATACGTGGCGTATTTTTTGGTTAAAACATCGAGATTTGTATATTGCCGTCGGGCAGGAAATCGACTATCGCAATGAGATCATCAATAAAGTGATGGCTTCAAAATTTTGGGGAGGTTTTATCGCTCTACCGCTATTGATTTTGGCGATTTGGTTTATCATTACTCGAGAATTAACTTCGTTACGTTCATTACAAAAACAAGTGTTAAAACGTAAACCGGATGAAACCACGCCGATTCAAACGGCGCATTTGCCCCAAGAAATTCAACCGCTTGTACAAAGTTTGAATCGTTATTTCAACCGTACTCAAACGATGTTAAGCCGCGAGCGACGATTTACTTCCGATGCGGCGCATGAATTACGCAGCCCGTTAGCCGGCTTACGTATTCAAACGGAAATCGCTCAGATGACGCTGGACGATCCCGATACGCATTTAAGTGCTTTAAATAACCTAACTCACGGCATTGACCGGATTGCGCAATTAATCGAGCAATTGCTCACACTCTCTCGTTTAGAGAATTTAGAACAGCTTGATGAGCTTGAAGCGATCAATTGGCAGGCATTAATCGAGCAGAATGTCAGCCAGCTTTATCCGCAAGCGGAAAGCAAGCGGTCGGAAATCTGCGTGGATTTGCAAAGCATACCGCAAAATCAGCAAGGAAAGCCGTTACTGATCAATTTAATCTTGCGGAATTTAATTGATAATGCGATTAACTATACGCCGGAAGGCAGTAAAATTAAGCTGACGCTGACCTCAAACGGTTTAACGATTGAAGACGACGGTTACGGAGTAAGTGATGAAGATTTGAATAAACTCGGACAACCTTTTTACCGACCGGTTGATCGTCCAGTTCAATCCGATAAAGATGAAAAAGGCAGCGGCTTGGGTATTTCGATTATTAAAAGGATTGTTGAATTACACGGTTTTTCGATGAAACTTAGCCGTAGCGAAATGGGCGGTTTAAAAGTAGAAATTCTTTTTTAATCATATTAAAGCAAAAAAGACGAAGTTTTCCACTTCGTCTTTTTTCTGAGTTATTGTGCAATAAGCGTATGAATTAAAGCGATCACCTGTTGAATTTGGTTAGCGGATAATTTACCTTCAGCGACAAATTGTACTTTGCCGCTTTTATCCAATACCGCTATAAAACTGTCTTTCGGTTTGAGTCCCCAAGCATTTTTCACGCTGCCGTTTTGATCCAATACCACTTGGCTATGCGGATTTTCCAATTTTCCGTCTTCGGCGCTGCTCTTTACAAAAGCACCCGTGGCTACAATCGCATCATCGGCATTAATAATTGAAGTCGTTTGGTATTTGCTGCGATCAAAATTTGCCGCCTTAATCGCATTAATTAACGTTTCATTCTTCTCTTTAGCCGAGCTTCTACCGGCAAAATGATGAACGACGCGAACTTTTCCGGCAAGGCTACTACTTGCCCACGCTTTATAAGTCACCGTTTTACCTTGTGCCACAAGTTCACCGTCTTTACTTACATTCGCCTTGGGCAAAACGGCATTAAGTTGCACTTGATGAGCAAAAACGGAATTTACAAAAAACAAACCGAAAACGACCGCTAGTCGAGTGATTTTTCTCACGATTTCTCCTTGAAATTAATTGAATTATGAAAAATAGGCGCAATATTGTGATCTTACTTTAAAAGTAACCCGATGGCATTAAATTTTCTTCTCGTTAAATAAGCGATTTTATGCTATTTTAAGCACCAATTTTCCCATTCATACGGGAATTTTATCTTTTCAACACTAACTTATTGATTTTTAAGGAGCTTTTATGCAACAAGGCGGCGGATTAGAAATGATCGTAATTTTAGCGGTTTTCGGTCTTATTTTTTACTTTATGATTTATCGCCCACAAGCGAAACGCCAAAAACAACAACGCGATTTACTTTCTAACCTTGCGAAAGGCGATGAAGTATTAACAAACGGCGGCTTAATCGGTCGTATTACAAAAGTCAGTGCTGAAAACGAAAACATCGTGATCGCATTAAACGATACGACTGAAGTTGTAATTTCTCGTAACTATGTCGTTGCGGTATTACCAAAAGGTCAAATGAAAGCCCTTTCTTAATTTTCCTATCATTTAGGGGACTAATTGTGTTAAATCGTTTCCCATTATGGAAGAACCTGATGATTATTATTATCGTACTCATCGGGGGCTTATATGCTCTTCCTAACCTATACGGAGAAGATCCGTCGGTTCAAATTTCCGGAACCCGCGGTCAGCAAGCGACGAGCGAAACGCTCGTTCAAGTACAGGGAACGTTGTCGTCAATGAATATCACCCCGAAATCAGCCGTTCTCGAGAACGGCTCGATTTTAGTGCGTTTAGAAAAAGATGAACAACAATTACCTGCCAAAGAAAAAATTTCCGAAGTCTTAGGCGATAAATTTTCCGTAGCGTTAAACCTTGCGCCGGCAACGCCGACTTGGCTAACCGACATCGGCGGTAATCCGATGAAACGAGGCTTGGACTTACGCGGCGGCGTTCGCTTCCTGATGGAAGTGGATATGAACACCGCATTGGCTAAACAACAAGAAAATCTACAAGACAGTTTACGTACGGAACTTCGTAAAGAAAAACTGCAATATAAAGCGGTTAAAAAAGGCGAAAATTTTGCCACGGTAATTGAATTTGCCGATGAGGAAACCGCCGATAAAGCCATTCGTTATATTCGTCGCGTTCACACTGCTCTTGAAGCCGCTTCTATTAGCCCGACAGAGATTTCATTCAGTCCGTCGGAAACGGGACTGGCGACATCACGCGATACGGCGATTGAACAAAACTTATCCATTTTACGTAAACGTGTAGAAGAACTCGGTGTTTCCGAGCCGACCATTCAACGTCAAGGTGCGGACCGTATCGTGGTTGAATTACCGGGCGTACAAGATACCGCACGTGCCAAAGAGCTTCTCGGTGCAACGGCAACCCTTGAATTCCGTTTAGTGAATGCGGAAGCCAGCCCTGAGTCCGCCGCCAGAGGTATCGTACCGGCGGATTCCGAAATTCAATATACGCGTGACGGCAATCCCGTCGTGTTACGTCGTAAACCGTCTTTAGGCGGCGAACATATTATTGATGCGACCTCGGGCAAAGACGAACGCGGTTTACCGCAAGTAAGTATCAATCTTGATGCCGAAGGCGGTACGATGATGGCGGATATTACCAAAAGCGCGGTAGGCAAACCGATGGCGACCCTCTACAGCGAGTTTAAAGACTCCGGTCGTAAAGACGCTAACGGTAAAGTGATCTTAGAAAAACACGAAGAAGTAATTAACGTCGCAACGATTAACTCTCGTCTTGGCAGCCAATTCCAAATTACCGGGATCGATTCGCCGGCAGAAGCGCAAAATCTTGCGGTACTGTTACGCTCGGGTGCATTGATTGCACCGATTGTGATTGTGGAAGAACGCACTATCGGCGCTTCTTTAGGTGCGGATAACGTTGCGAAAGGGATGGAAGCCGGTATGTACGGTTTAATCTTAACCATCGCATTCTGTTTAATTTACTACAAAATGTTCGGAGTGTTTGCGGCAGCGGCTCTGACGGTAAATATGGTGCTGACTATCGGTTTAATGTCATTAATCGGTGCAACACTGACTATGCCGGGAATTGCCGGTATCGTACTGGCGGTAGGTATGTCGGTCGATGCGAACGTATTGATTTACGAACGTATTAAAGAAGAACTGCGTAACGGACGATCAATCCAACAAGCGATTCACGAAGGTTATAACGGTGCGTTTACCTCGATTTTCGACTCGAACTTAACCACGATTTTAACCTCGTTAGTGCTGTATGCGGTCGGTACCGGTCCGGTAAAAGGCTTTGCAATTACGCTTGCACTTGGGGTAATGATTTCGATGTTCACCGCAATTACCGGTACTCGTATGCTCGTAAACTGGGTGTACGGCGGCAATAAACGTGTGAAAAAACTTTGGATTTAAGGTGGAATAAATGGCAACTATGCAAAAAGAAAAAGATGCGTCGGAAATCAAGCTGCCGTATAAGCTTATTCCATTTATGAAATATCGTTATGTCGGTTTCGTCTTTTCACTCATCGTTACCGCATTATGTATTTTCTCTATCGTTACCAAAGGTTTTAACTGGGGATTGGACTTTACCGGCGGAACGGTAATTGAAACCACCTTCTCACAACCTGCCGATTTAGGCAAAGTACGTGGTTTATTGGAACAAAACGGTTATGGTAATGCGTTAGTGCAAACAACCGGCAGCCAAAAAGAGTTGATGATTCGTTTACCGGCATCTGCCGGCGATATGTCGTTAGGCAATAAAATTATGGATATGGTCCATAAGGATCTT
This sequence comes from Actinobacillus lignieresii, assembly GCF_900444945.1. Lineage (NCBI taxonomy): Bacteria > Pseudomonadati > Pseudomonadota > Gammaproteobacteria > Pasteurellales > Pasteurellaceae > Actinobacillus > Actinobacillus lignieresii. Next base: position 1,187,950 of record NZ_UFRM01000001.1, read on the forward strand.
GATGCCGGAGCAACGATTAAAAGCGTTGAGTTCGTCGGACCGAATGTTGGGGAAGAGCTGACTCAAGGTGCGATTTGGGCAACCCTCGCCACGCTTGGAATGTTGTTACTTTATGTCGGTACTCGTTTTGAAATTCGTTTGGCAATAGGCGGGGTTCTGGCGTTATTCCACGATGTATTGGTAACCGTCGGTATTTTCTCATTCTTACAGATTGAAATTGACCTGACTTTCGTCGCAGCAATTCTGTCGGTAGTCGGTTATTCCTTGAATGACTCTATCGTGGTATTTGACCGTGTACGTGAGAACTTCAGTAAAATTCGTCGAGTAACCTCCCAAGAAGTGATTGATATTTCATTAAGTCAGACATTATCAAGAACTTTAATGACTTCGGTAACAACTTTATTTGTTGTGGCAGCGTTATTCTGGTTCGGCGGCCCGACAATTCACAGCTTCTCGCTTGCATTATTAATTGGTATTGGTTTCGGTACATATTCATCAATTTATATTGCGATCGGTGTGGCATTACAACTGGGTTTAAATCGTGAACATATGGTTAAACCGGTAGTAGAAAAAGAAGGTGCCGATCAACAAGCGTTTATTGATCATTAATAGATAGTTTTTTATTAAATTATCGTATATAATCAATACAATATATCAAAGGGGTGGAAGTTTTTCCGCCCCTTTGTCGTATCCGGATTTCGTAATGAAATTAGCTCTCATTATTTAAAATCTTTTAATATTAGATTGGAGGTAAAAATGTTACAACAAAAAATCATTGATCAACTCAATGAACAAATTAACCTAGAGTTCTACTCTTCAAATGTTTATCTGCAAATGTCGGCATGGTGTTCAAAAAACGGTTTTACCGGTGCGGCAAAATTCTTACTTCGTCATGCCGACGAAGAATTGGAGCATATGCAAAAATTGTTCGACTATGTAAGCGAAACCGGCGGTTTACCGTTGCTCGGTAAAATCGATGCGCCTCGCAAAGAATACGCTTCGTTAAAAGAATTATTTGATGAAGTTCTGGCGCATGAAAAACACGTGACCGCCAAAATTAACGAACTAGTCGAAGTAACATTTGCAGAAAAAGATTATTCAACTTTTAATTTCTTACAATGGTACGTGGCGGAACAGCACGAAGAAGAAAAATTATTCGGTGAAATTTTAGATAAATTCGCAGTCGCGGGCGAAGGCAATAAATCGCTCTATTTCATCGATAAAGACTTAGAAACCTTAGATCACGAACAAGGAGATGCATAATGTTATCACCAGCAATCATCAAACAATTAAACGACCAATTAAACTTAGAATTTTATTCTTCAAACGTTTATCTACAAATGTCGGCATGGGCGGATAACAACGGCTTCCCAGGCGCAGCGAAATTCTTAAAAGCGCACGCCACCGAAGAAATGGAACATATGCGCCGCTTATTCACTTATTTAAACGAAACCGGTTCGTTAGCGGAAATCTATGCAATTGAAGCACCGCAAGCAGAATATGCTTCGTTAAAATCTTTGTTTGAAATCGTATTGGAACATGAAAAACACGTCACAGCTTCAATCAATAAACTGGTGGAAGTGACTTTTGAAGCTAAAGATTATTCGTCATTTAACTTCTTACAATGGTATGTTGCCGAACAGCACGAAGAAGAATTTTTATTTAATTCGATTTTAAATAAATTCAAACTGTTAGGTGAAGACGGCAAAGCCTTGTACTACATCGATAAAGATTTGGAACAACTTGCAGCAACGCACTAATCCGTCGTTTACAAGCGGTCAAATTTCCCTAAAATTTTGCAACTTGTGACCACAGAATACACGGACTTCACAAAAATTATTTTAGTGAAGTCCGTTCTTTTTAAGAAAGATTTGCAAATCTTAAAGAAAATCTGACCGCTTATTTATTAGATGTTATGCAAACGTTTGCTTATCAGATCTGACTTCTGTAAAATTCGTTCCTTAAAATTTTATTTCGTTTATTTGAGGTTTTCATTTTATGTCTTTGTTCAAATTTGAAGAACGTGGCACCAATACCCGCCAAGAAATTATTGCGGGCTTAACCACTTTCTTAGCCATGGTATATTCGGTGATTGTCGTGCCGGGTATGTTAAGCCAAGCCGGCTTTCCTGCCGAGTCGGTATTTATCGCCACCTGTTTAGTCTCAGGCTTAGGCTCTATTTTAATCGGCTTATGGGCAAATGCGCCGATGGCGATTGGTTGTGCGATTTCTTTAACCGCATTTACCGCATTCAGTTTAGTACTTGGTCAAGGTATCTCGATTCCGGTTGCACTCGGTGCAATTTTCTTAATGGGGGTCTTATTCACACTCATTTCGGTAACCGGCATTCGTGCGTGGATTTTACGTAACCTGCCGGCAAGCATTGCACACGGAGCAGGTATCGGTATCGGTTTATTTTTACTGTTAATCGCAGCGAACGGCGTGGGCTTAGTCGTTGGTAATCAAGCCGGTTTACCGGTAAAAATGGGCGATTTCACCTCGTTCCCGGTCATTATGGCATTACTTGGCTTAGCGGCAATTATCGGCTTAGAGCGTTTAAAAGTTAAAGGCAGCATTTTATGGGTGATCATTGCGATCACAATCATCGGTTTAGTGTTCGATCCGAACGTAAAATATGCCGGTTTCTTCAAAATGCCGAGCTTTGGAGAAAATTCTCAATTCTTAAATCTTGATGTAATGGGTGCGTTAAATACGGCGATTTTACCGGTGGTATTTGCGTTAGTAATGACGGCGATTTTTGATGCAACCGGTACGATTCGTGCGGTAGCGGGACAAGCGAATTTATTAGATAAAGACGGTCAAATTATTAACGGCGATAAAGCCTTAACATCAGACTCATTAGGCTCCGTGCTTTCGGGTTTATTCGGTACGGCACCGGCGGCGGTTTATATTGAATCGGCGGCTGGTACGGCGGTAGGCGGTAAAACCGGTTTAACCGCAGTAGTTGTCGGTATCGGTTTCTTATTAATGTTATTTTTCCAACCGCTTGCGTTTTTAGTACCGGGTTATGCGACAGCTCCGGCATTAATGTACGTCGGTCTGTTAATGTTAAGTAACGTTTCAAAATTGGATTTCGATGATTTTGTCGGCGCAATGTCAGGCTTAGTGTGTGCGGTATTTATCGTATTAACCGCCAATATCGTAACCGGTATTATGCTTGGTTTTGCTACGTTAGTGATTGGTCGTATCATTTCGGGCGAATTCAAAAAACTCAACGTCGGTACGGTAATCATTGCGATTGCATTAGTTGCTTTCTACGCATTTGAATTAGCAATCTAATCTCAAAAAAGACCGCTTGTAAGCTTGCAACAAGGCAAACAAGCGGTCTCATTTTTTAAAAAATTTGCAAATCAAACTGCTTTAATAATTCTGCCGTTTCAAACACCGGTAACCCCATCACGCCGGTAAAGCTTCCCGATAATCGCTCGACAAATATCCCGCCAAACTGCTGGATACCGTAAGCACCGGCTTTATCCATCGGCTCACCGGTCGCAATATAAGCATGAATTTCAGCATCGGTTAATCTTCTAAAACTCACTTCACTGGTATGTAAACATTCCACTTGCTTGCCTTGATAACTAATACACACGGCAGTAAATACTTGGTGCGTTCTGCCCGATAACATTTTTAGCATCGCAAAAGCGTCTTGCTCGTCCTTCGGTTTACCGAGAATTTTGCCGTCAATTGAAACAGTGGTATCCGCCGTCAGTATCGGGTGTTCCACAAGATTTTCTGCAATTCTGACCGCTTGTGCCGCTTGATTCTTTTGCTCTGCAATCCTTAAGCAATATTCATCCGCTTTTTCATTTGCTTGCGGCGATTCATCGATTTCACTCGATAAACGAAGCAAATCCAAGCCTAAATTTTGTAACAATTCCCAGCGGCGTGGGCTATTTGAAGCAAGGTAAATTTGTTTATTACTCATTCGTGTCTATTCTCTATTCTCTTTTCTCATTTCTTACAGAACTTTTAGTTATATAAAATAGGTATTTATAGCGATAAAACGGGTAAAAATACTTTGCAGATCTATTAAATCAACCGTTATCATTAACTTAAATAGATTACTCTTTATAAGGAAAGCATATATATGTCAAAATTTCAAATTCATACGATTGAAACCGCGCCAGAAGCGGCACAAGAAGCATTAAAAGCGGTAAAACAAGCAAACGGCTTTATTCCTAACTTAATCGGCGTATTGGCTAATGCACCGACTGCGTTAGAAACTTATCGTACCGTCAGCGGTATTAACGGTCGTAACAGCTTAACACCGCTTGAGCGTGAAGTGGTGCAAATTACGGCGGCAGTAGTTAACGGTTGCGGATTCTGTGTTGCCGGTCATACCAAAATTTCTTTAAAAGCGTTAAATGCGCCAAAAGAAATCGTTGATCAAATTCGTGCAACCGCACGTATTTCAGATCCGAAATTAGATACCTTAGCACGCTTTACGCTTGCGGTAATGCTACAGAAAGCAAAATTAACCGAAGCACAATTAAACGAATTCTTCGCAGCAGGCTATAACCAACAAAACGCAATTGAAGTGATTTTAGGCGTGAGCTTAGCGACATTATGTAACTATGCAAATAACATCGCGGAAACGCCAATCAACCCTGAATTACAAGATTTCGCTTAATGATTTAGTGTAATAGCTTAATAGAAAGCGGCCATTTTTCGGCAAAAACTTGCAAAAGTTTAACCCAAAATGACCGCTTTTCATCTATAAAATCATTAGTGTCGAAACACTTTTACATTACTAAAGCCATTCTCTTTGAGATAAAGCGCTTGTAATTTGCTCATTACCCCACGTTGGCAGTAAAGTAAGTAGTTTTTCGATTGATCCAACGAAGCGAACTGGCTTGAAAGTTTATAGAACGGCATTAATTTTACTTCTACACCGTCCAAACTAAACGGTGCTTCATCGGTTTCTTCCGGGCTACGAATATCTAAAATAATATCGTTTTCGGTTAATTCGGAAGTCGTTTCAACCGACACAACCTCTTGTTCCGTTTGTTGAGCAATCTCACGAATATCAAGGAATTGTGCGTTTGCCACTGCTTGTTCCAACACTTCAAAATTGAAATGCCCTTCCTCTTCCACAATTTTGCTTTCAATCGCTTTCACGGTCGGATTTTTCGAGATAACGCCACAAAATTCCGGCATAGATTTAGCAATATCATCGGTGCCGATTTCTTTTGCCATAGCGATAATTTGCTCTTTATCGTGGGTGATTAACGGACGTAATACCAATGTATCGGACGCTTTATCGATTAAACGTAAATTGGTTAAGGTTTGGCTTGAAACCTGACCTAACGCTTCACCGGTTACGATCGCTTGAATATCAAAACGCTCGGCAATTTTGCTCGCGGCACGTACCATCATACGTTTTAACACCACGCCCATTTGACCGTTATCGACTTTCTCTAAAATTTCGCCGACCACATTTTCAAAATTAATCGCTACAAAACGGACTTTGTGTGAAGTGCTGTAACGGCTCCAAATATGGTATGCCATTTGTTTTACGCCGATTTCGTGTGCCGCACCGCCTAAATTAAAGAAGCAGTAATGTACGCGTGAACCGCGGCGAATCAGCATATAGCTTGATACACCCGAATCGAATCCGCCCGAAATAAGCGATAATACATCTTCTTGCGTACCGATCGGGTAGCCGCCTAAACCTTCGTGACGAGCATCGATCAGCAACATTTTATCGCCGTCAATATCAATACGCACGGTTACATCCGGCTTGGTTAATTTCACACGAGCCGATTCAATATGTTGATTTAAACCGCCACCGACATATTTTTCTACGTCTAATGAACGGAACTCGTGTTTACCTTTACGGCGTACACGCACGCAGAACGTTTTACCTTCTAACTCATCACGTACTTTTGCCAAAGTATTTTCAAAAATATCGTGCATCGTAGTAAACGGCATTTCTTCCACTTCTAAAATGTGGTGAATACCCGGCGTACGTTTCAGTAATTCCAACACCATCGGTGCTTCTTCCGCCACTTTGGCACGCACTTCAATAAAGTCCCAGTTACGAATGACCGCCACATTTTCAGTTTCACGCAATAACACATTACGGATATTAGAGGTCAGAATTTTGATAAAGCGTTTACGCACCGAATCGCTTTTAATCATAATTTCAGGGAAAAGTTTAATAATAAATTTCATTTTTCGGTTTCACTACGGAAAATAAGTTGCCCAAACAAGCGGTTAAATTTCACTAAAAATTTGCAAATTTAACTGCTTTTCAGACAAGTATCAAAAAACAATTACCACGGAAAGCACAGAATACACAGAAAATTCCGCGAACTCCGTGTTTTCCGTGGTAAGAAAACAACTTAAAATTTAAACGAAATTACGCCGCAAATGGGTCACGTAAAATCATTGTTTCCACACGATCCGGACCTGTTGAAAGAATATCAACCGGCACACCGACAAGCTCTTCAATACGTTTGATGTAATCTAACGCCGCTTGCGGTAATTCTTCACGTTTAGTTACACGGAAGGTATTTTCAGACCAGCCCGGCATGGTTTCGTAAATCGGCTCTACACCTTCCCAATCTTTCGCCGCCATCGGTGCGTATTCTACGATTTCACCATTTGGCATTTTGTATGCGGTACAGATTTTTAACTCTTCAAAGCCGTCTAATACGTCTAATTTTGTCATACAGAAGCCGGAAATCGAGTTAATTTGTACCGCACGGCGTACTGCTACCGCATCAAACCAACCACAACGGCGCGGACGACCGGTTACCGCACCGAACTCGTTACCTTTACGAGCGATTTCCGCCCCCACTTCATCAAATAATTCAGTGGTGAACGGACCGCTACCGACACGAGTACAGTATGCTTTGATAATACCCAATACATAGTCAAGATTACGAGGACCGAAACCCGAACCGGTTGCAACACCACCCGCCGTAGTATTTGAGCTGGTTACAAACGGATATGTACCGTGGTCGATATCTAACATTGTGCCTTGCGCACCTTCAAATAAGATATTCACGCCTTCTTTACGTGCTTGGTGAAGTAAGGTTGTTACGTCCGCCACCATACCTTTAATTACATCGGCAATCGCAAATACGTCATCTAATGTTTTTTGGAAATCTACCGGTTCAACTTTGTAGTAATGTACTAATTGGAAATTGTAGTAATCCAAAATATCTTTTAATTTTTCAGAAAAGGCTTCTTTATCAAATAAATCGCTGACACGTAAACCGCGGCGAGCCACTTTATCTTCGTATGCCGGGCCGATACCGCGACCGGTCGTACCGATTTTGTTTTTACCTAACGCCGCTTCACGCGCGTGATCCATTGCCACATGATAAGGAAGAATTAACGGGCAAGCCTCTGAAATTTTTAAACGATCACGAACGTTAATGCCACGGGCTTCCAATTCACCCATTTCTTTCATTAACGCTTCCGGAGAAAGCACTACACCATTGCCGATTAAACAGGTTACATTATCACGTAAAATACCGCTCGGAATCAGACGAAGAACGGTTTTTTCGCCATTGATAATTAAGGTATGGCCCGCATTGTGACCGCCTTGATAACGAACTACGTATTTCACACGATCCGTTAATAAATCTACGATTTTACCTTTCCCTTCATCGCCCCACTGAGCGCCGAGAATAGCAACACTTTTACCCATAGGAATTGCCTCTTTAGTTAGTTTCAAATGAAAAATTGGTGTACTCGCTCCAAACACACGACAAGCGGTCGGATTCGATAAAAAATTTGCTAAAAAACAGCGAAATTCTACCGCTTGCTATATTTTAGTTTCAGAGAGAAATAAAAAAGTTAAAGACCCGATATAGATCGGGTCTTACGGATACAATTATTTTGTAGGTGCTTTCATAAAGCGGAAGAATTCGCTGTCCGATTTAAGTAGCATCATATTGCTTTGATCTTTGGCAAAGCTGTTTTCGTATGCTTTTAAGCTACGCACGAAGCTATAAAACTCCGGCTCTCGGCTGAATGCGTCAGCATAAATTTTTGCAGCTTGCGCATCGCCTTCACCGCGTAAAGTTTCGGCGGTTTTCTTCGCTTGCGCTTCAATAAGTACCACTTTCTTATCGACTTCGGCACGAATAATTTCGGCTTTTTCTTCACCTTGCGAGCGGTGTTCGCTTGCAACCGCAGCACGTTCCGCACGCATACGTTGATAAATTGAAGATGAAACTTCATTCGGTAAGTTGATCTGTTTCACACGTACATCGACCACTTCGATACCGAGTTTTTCGGCACCGTCATCACCGTCATTTACGGCTTTTTGCGCACCAGCCATCAATTCGCCGCGAGAGCCGGATACGATATCTTTAATCGTTCGAGAACCGATTTCAGAACGTAAACGGTCGCCCACTTTACGTTTTAAAAGATCCGAAGCACGTTGTGTATCTCCACCGGTCGCCGTATAAAACTTACCGAAATCGCTGATACGCCATTTCACGTAAGAATCGACTAATAAGTCTTTTTTCTCAACCGTCACGAAGCGATCTTCCTGACCGTCTAAAATTTGAATACGCGCATCAAGCACTTTTAAACTATCGATAAACGGCGCTTTAAAATGTAAACCCGGCGCATAAACCACCACTTTTTGGTCTGCGTCGCGATGCACTTTATTAAAACGTAACATAATGCCGCGATAGCCTTCCGGTACGATCGTAATACAAGAGATCACTAAAAAAGCAACCAGAGATAAAATAGGTAATAATAATTTACGCATTATTAAAATCTCCCCTTACGTACCGGTTGTTCGTTTTGTGTAGTCGGCACGGTTTGCGCCGGTTGATGGATCGCTTGCGGTTGCTGGACTACAATCGGCGCCGCTGTTTTTGCCGGTTCGGCAGCAGCCGGTTTCGCCAATAATTTATCCATTGGCAATACGTTTAAGTTATTGCCGTTGCCGTCCATAATCACTTTCGGCGTGTTTTTCATCACTTTTTCCATGGTTTCGATATATAAACGCTCACGCATCACTTGCGGTGCCGCTTTATATTCCGGTAAAAGTTTAGAAAAACGCTCAACTTCACCTTTTGCTTCTAATACAATTTGATCTTTATAGGCAGTTGCCTGCTCAACGATACGCTGTGCCTGACCGCGCGCAATCGGCTCACGACCGCGTGCGTAGGCTTCCGCTTCACGGATTAAACGCTGTTCGTCTTCTTGCGCTTTAATCGCATCGTCAAATGCGTCTTTCACTTCTTCCGGCGGGCGAGCCGATTGGAAGTTTACATCGGTAACCAATAAACCCATATCATAGGTTTTGATAATATCACGCAAGGTTTGCCACGTTTTTTCACGCACCGTCGCACGACCTGTCGTTAAAATATCGTCCATCGACATATGACCGATGACATAACGTAGCGCACTGTCGGTCGCTTGTTTTAAACTGTCGTCCGCATCACGCACGCTAAACAGATATTTAGCCGGATCTTCGACACGATATTGAACGGTCATTTCCACCTGAACCATATTCTCGTCTTGGGTCAGCATTGATCCGCTGGTTTTTAACTCGGAAACACGTTCGATATTGACCGGAATCACTTCATCGACAAAAGTCGGTTTCCAGTTTAAACCCGGCATCACAATATCGTTTAACTTACCGAAACGAGTGACTACGCCGCGTTCCGCTTCTTTAATCGTATAAAAACCGGATGCGCCCCATACAATGGCGGCAAAAATTGCGGCAAGCGGGAATAATTTTCCGAAATTTTGCGGGTGACGAGAGTTATTGCCCTTATTACCTCCCCCCATTTTTTTCAATAGCGAGCTAAAAGCCTCCTCTAAATCCGGCGGCTCTTGGCGATTATTCTGTTTTTCAGGTTCCTGTTGAGACCCTTGCCCTTGTTGCTCAGGCTTTTTTTGACCCGGTTTACCCCACGGATCCTGATGATTGCCTGACTCATTCCACGACATAAATTTCTCCAAAATAAAAAATTTCTGTACGCCCATTTAAAATAACGTAACTTGGGGATTGTACCTATTTGTACCTCATTTTGCTAGGCTTTATAGAACAAATAGCGGTCTTTTTTAACAATTTTTTTGCAAATAAAAAGGGCGAGAAATTACCCGCCCCGATTTATAAATTAAAGATTAAAGCGCTTGTTCAACAAATGCGCTTAATTGTGATTTCGGTAATGCGCCGACTTGAGTTGCAACCACTTCACCGTTTTTGAAAAGGATTAACGTCGGGATTGAACGAATACCGAATTGTGCCGGAATTTGTTGGTTCTCGTCCACGTTCACTTTAGCAATTTTCGCACGACCTGCGAACTCTTCCGATAATTCGTCTAAGATTGGTGCCACCATACGGCAAGGACCGCACCACGGCGCCCAAAAGTCTAATAATACCGGTACGTCCGATTTTAATACTTCTTGTTCAAAAGTTGCGTCAGTAACTTGTAAAGTCATAATTTGTTTTCCTTATTAATAATCCGAAAAGAAAACGCCACTTGACCGTGGCGTTAAGTTATACCGTAAGATAAGGGTTCGTTTACTCAATTTCAAGTAAGTTTTCCCGATTACTTCGATTATTTATTTTAATCTCTATCCTTTATCTTCAGGCAAAATTAAATTGAGGATTAATGCCAGTAAAGAACCGACAGTAATACCCGAACCGAACACTTCTTTAAAGAAACTCGGTAATTTATCTAACAATTCGGGACGAGTGGTTACCGCTAAACCGCAACCGATTGAAATCGCAATAATCAAGCCGTTACGTTTTGAGCGTTCCACTTTATCCAACATTTGAATACCGGCGGCAATAATCATCGCAAACATCATTAAACCCGCACCGCCTAACACAGGGCTAGGAATCGAAACGATTAACGCACCGAACCACGGGAATACGCCGGCTAATACCAATAATACACCCATAATGGTGACTACATAGCGACTTGCTACGCCGGTTAGGGAAATCACCCCGATATTTTGCGCAAATGACGAGAACGGCGTAGTGGACATAATTGCCGCGAACGCGGAACCTAAGCCGTCACACAATACCCCGCCGCGTAAATGCTTACCGGTAATTTCGGTTTGAGTCGCATTGCCCAACGCTAAGAAGTTACCGCTTGATTCGACAATCGTCACCAAATAAGCGATCGACATCCCGATAATCCCTGAAATCGGGAACGCTAAACCGAAATGCAACGGCTGCGGAATCGCAAACGCATCCGCATTTTTCACCGCATCAAAGTTAATCCAACCTAATGCTAACGCCACTACATAACCGACCATCATACCGATCACGATTGCCGCCGCCGAGAAAATACCTTTACCCCATTGCACTAAGATCACAACCAGTACCAGTACAAAAGTCGCCATTGCAAGGTTTGCCGGATCCGCATAATGCGGGTCACCTTTTTGACCGCCGGCGAACCAGTCCACCGCAACCGGAATTAAGCTCAAGCCGATCATCATCACTACGACACCTGTCACCACAGGCGGGAATAATTTACGTACATACGGCATAAAGAAACTGCCGATAATCATCACTAACGAACCGACTAATGAGGCTCCCATAATACCGGCAACACCGTGTTCGCTAAAACCAATCGCAAGCGCTGCCGCCACGAAAGTAAAGCTGGTTCCCATCACACTCGGTAAGCGCAAACCGATAGGACCGATACCTTGGCATTGAATAATCGTCACAATACCGGACACCAATAACGCCGCATTAACCAATACAATCGTATCGGGAGTCGGAAGTTTTAATACATTACCGATAACCAACGGAACGGCGATAATGCCACCGAGCGCAGCCAATAGATGTTGTGCCGCTAAAAGAAGAGTTAAGCCGAAAGGCGGTTTGGAATCAACGGGATAACGTAAATTTTGCATAAATGCCTCAAACTAAAAAAATTGGGGCGAATTATACGCTTTTACACCCTATTGCGCAAACGTTTGCGCCACAATGAGCAGTTAAAAAATAAGCGGTTGAATTTACAAATTTCTCTGTAAATTCAACCGCTTTATATTAGTTAAACTATATCAACTTAACATTATAAACCTGCACCGGTACGTAATGCTTCCGCTTTATCCGTTTGTTCCCATGGGAAGTGTTCACGGCCGAAGTGACCGTAAGCCGCCGTTTCACGATAAATAGGTTGAATTAAATCTAACATTTTGATTAAGCCGTACGGACGTAAATCAAAGTTTTGATAGATCAATTTCACTAATGTTTCATTTGAAACTTTACCCGTGCCGAAAGTTTCCACCATGATTGATGTCGGATCCGCCACACCGATTGCGTAAGAAAGTTGGATTTCACAACGATCCGCTAAACCTGCCGCTACGATATTTTTCGCCACATAACGTGCTGCATATGCTGCCGAACGGTCCACTTTTGACGGGTCTTTACCGGAGAATGCACCGCCACCGTGACGAGCCGCACCGCCGTAAGTATCTACGATAATTTTACGACCGGTTAAACCGCAGTCACCCATTGGGCCGCCAATCACAAAACGACCAGTCGGGTTAATGAAGTATTTAGTGTTTTGGCTTAACCATTCGCTTGGTAATACCGGCTTGATGATTTCTTCCATCACACCTTCCACTAAATCTTTTTGTGAAACGTGTTCAGCGTGTTGAGTTGAAAGCACCACCGTATCAATCCCTACGATTTTGTTATTTTCGTAAGCGAAGGTTAATTGGCTTTTCGCATCCGGACGTAACCAGTCTAATTTGCCCGATTTACGTACTTTTGCTTGTTGTTCCATTAAACGATGAGCGTATGTAATCGGTGCCGGCATTAATACATCGGTTTCATTGGTTGCATAACCGAACATAATACCTTGGTCGCCCGCACCTTGTTCTAACGGATCCGCACGGTCAACACCTTGGTTAATATCCGGAGATTGTTTACCAATCGCATTTAATACCGCACAAGAATGCGCATCAAAGCCCATATCAGAATGGGTATAGCCAATGTCGCAAATCACTTGACGGGTTAAGTTTTCGATATCCACCCATGCAGAAGTGGTGATTTCACCGCCGACTAACGCCATACCGGTTTTTACATAAGTTTCACACGCCACACGTGCTTTCGGGTCTTGTTTTAAAATTTCATCTAACACCGCATCCGAGATTTGATCCGCAATTTTATCCGGATGTCCTTCCGATACCGATTCTGAAGTAAATAAATTAATCGCCATTGTTATTATCCTTTGGTTATACCTTTATCATAGTTGAAGCTTTTGCTCCCTCAATCAAATTTACAAGCGGTCAAAAATCACAAACTATTTGCAAAATTAGACCGCTTATATTAAATTCTTTTGGAAGTTTTTCCATCTAGACGTCTATAATATATTTTTTGAGCATCTAAAGCAAACTATTTTTCAACTTCACTTCTGAATGATTTTATAGGACAAAATATGACAATCACAATCCTAGACGGCGGTATGAGCCGTGAGTTAATGCGTTTGAACGCACCTTTTAAACAACCTGAATGGTCTGCGTTATCCCTTTATGAAAAACCGTCTGCGGTGCAACAAGTCCATGAAGATTTTATCGCTAATGGGGCGGAAGTGATTACAACCAATAGTTATGCGGTCGTGCCGTTCCATATTGGTGAACAACGTTTTAGTGCAGACGGCAAAATGCTTGCTGATTTAGCTGGGCGTTTAGCAAAGCAAGCGGTTAAAAATAGCGAAAAATCTGCAAAAATTGCCGGTTCGTTACCACCGATGTTCGGCTCTTACCGTGCCGATTTGATTCAGGTGGATCGCTTTGCCGAAATCGCTCAACCGATTATTGACGGGCTTGCACCTTATGTTGATATTTGGTTATGTGAAACACAAAGTGCGATTATCGAGCCGACTTCAATTAAGCCGTTATTACCGAAAGATAATCGCCCGCTTTGGGTTTCGTTTACTTTAATCGATGATGAGCCAACCATCGAGCCACAACTTCGCTCGGGCGAATCTGTTGCGCAAGCAGTGGAAAAAATGGTGGAATTAGGCGTTAATGCGATTTTATTTAACTGCTGCCAGCCGGAAGTGATTGAGCAAGCACTAGCAATAACCCAATCTATTCTAAAAGAAAAAAATGTGACACATATCCAAACCGGTGCGTATGCAAATGCGTTTGCTCCTCAACCGAAAGATGCAACCGCCAATGACGGTTTAGACGAAGTACGTAAAGATTTAGACCCTGAAGCCTATCTTGCGTGGGCGCAAAAATGGACGGCACAAGGCGCAACCATTGTCGGTGGCTGTTGCGGTATCGGGATCGAATACATCAACACACTAGCTAAAAATTTAAAATAACCGAATAAGCGGTCAAAATTGGCAAGTTTTTTGCAAAAAATCCGCAAAATTCGACCGCTTGTATCAAATACAACATCAAAATAAGGGCAATTATGTCAAACAAAAAAATTGGGTTACTTTCTTTAACTGCTCTGGTTCTCAGTTCGATGATTGGTTCCGGTATTTTCAGTCTGCCGCAAAATATGGCGGCGGTCGCCGGCGGTGAAGCGTTAATTCTCGGTTGGATCATTACGGGCATTGGGATTATTTTCCTCGGGCTTTCTTTCTTCTTTATTTCTCGCTTACGTCCGGATTTAGACGGCGGTATTTATACTTATGCACGTGAAGGCTTTGGCGATTTAGTCGGTTTCCTCTCTGCTTGGGGTTACTGGCTGTGTGCAACCATCGGAATTGTCGGCTATTTAGTGGTAGCGTTTGAGGGAATCGGTTCATTTACCGATACGGAATCGAATATTATTTTCGGACAAGGCAATACGCTTGCTTCATTTATCGGCGCTTCAATTATCGTGTGGTTAGTTCACGCTTTAGTAGCTAGCGGTGTAAAAGAAGCGGCAACGGTAAACTTGATTGCAACTTTTGTGAAAGTATTTCCGCTCGTGTTATTTATCGGTTTAGCAATTTGGTATTTCAAAGGCGAAACGTTTAACCAAGATTTACAAGGTACAGCATTAAATAACAGTGTGTCGGAACAGGTGAAAAACACGATGTTGATTACCCTTTGGGTATTTACCGGTGTGGAAGGTGCTTCTGTGTTATCCGCTCACGCTAAAAAGAAAAGTGATGTGGGTTTGGCGACCGTACTTGGGATTCTGATCGCATTAGTTTTATATATTGCAATTACCGTGCTTTCACTCGGCATTTTACCGCGTGAAACCATTGCGGAGATGTCAAACCCGTCAATGGCAGGTTTATTAGAAACAATGATCGGTTCAAGCGGTAAGATTTTAATTACTTTTTGCTTAATCGTGTCGGTGCTTGCTTCTTATGTAAGCTGGACAATGTATTCGGCGGAAGTACCTTATCGCGGTGCCAAAAACGGTGCATTTCCGAAAATTTTAGATAAATTGAATGCGAATGAAGTACCGATTAATTCACTTTGGTTTACCGGTTTTGTGGTGCAATTCTGTTTATTCCTTGTGTTATTAACCGGTAAAAGCTACAACGCTTTATTATTAATTTCGACTTCAATGATCCTTGTGCCTTATTTCTTAATCGGTGCATATTTATTGAAGTTATCATTCCAACAAAATTCAGCGTGGTATATCAAACTGACCGGTTTTATCGCTTCGATTTACGGCTTATGGATTGTTTATGCAGCGGGGTTGGATTACTTGTTATTATCGGTATTGCTTTATGTACCGGGTATCGGTTTATTCCTTTATTCACGCTATCAACATCAAGGCAAAACCTTAAATTTAACCGCCTTTGAAAAAATCTTATTAATTTTAATCGGACTATTATTTATCTGGGCGGTTTACAACAGTTTTACCAATGTTGATTGGAGCTAAAAATCTCAGTCCTCTCATGTTTCGGCATTAGAGGATTTTTTATTTTTATGCTAAATTATGCGGTTTGTTTGAATAACAATTATAAGGGCATTCTATGTCAAAAGGCAAAATCGGTCTTTTCTCTTTAACCGCATTAGTACTTAGCTCGATGATCGGTTCCGGTATTTTTAGCCTTCCGCAAAATATGGCGGAGGTTGCCGGTGCCGAGGCATTACTCAGCGGTTGGCTTATTACCGGTATCGGTATTATTTTCTTAGGTCTATCTTTCTTTTTTCTTTCACGCATCAAACCGGAATTGGAGGGCGGCGTCTATACTTACGCTCGCGAAGGCTTCGGCGATTTGGTCGGCGGATTATCCGCTTGGGGCTATTGGCTCTGTACCGCTATCGGCAGTGTCGGCTACCTAGTGGTTGCCTTTGAAGGACTGGGCGCATTTGTTGATAGTGAAAATCATACGATTTTCGGACAAGGTAATACGTTAGCCGCTATTTTGGGAGCTTCAGTTATTGTTTGGGCTGTACATTATCTGATTGCACGAGGTATTCGTGAAGCGGCGTATGTAAACCTGATCGCAACTATCGTAAAAACCTTACCGCTCTTTTTATTTATCGGCTTAGCCGTTTGGTTTTTCTCACCGGAGCAATTCGTACAGGATTTTAGCGGCGTTAAACTCGGCACAACCCAATTAGAACAAGTAAAAGGCACAATGTTGATTACCCTTTGGGTGTTTGTCGGAGTGGAAGGGGCTTCCGTACTCTCCGCTCATGCCAAAAAGAAAAGCGATGTCGGCTTAGCCACCATTTTAGGTATTCTGATTACCCTGGTGCTATATGTGGCGATTACCGTACTTTCCCTCGGCATTTTGCCTCGTGAAGTGATTGCCGAAATGCCGAATCCCTCTATGGCAGGGTTAATGGAACAGATGATTGGTACAAGCGGTAAGATTATTATTACTTTCTGCTTGATTGTCTCGGTATTGGCTTCCTATATGAGTTGGACGATGTTTTCATCGGAAATCCCTTACCAAGCGGCGAAAACCAAAGTTTTCCCGAAATTATTAAATCGCACCAATATTAACGGCACACCGATTGCCGGTTTATGGCTAACCAATATCACGATTCAAATTAGTCTGTTGCTCGTATTATTTACCGGCAAAGGTTACAGTATGCTGATTCAGCTTTCGACTACAATGATTCTGGTACCTTATTTCTTAGTCGGCGCTTATTTATTCAAAGTCGCAATGAAACAAAACGAAGGGTGGTATATCAAACTGACCGGTGCGATGGCGTCCGTTTACGGTTTATGGATTGTCTATGCGGCGGGATTAGATTATTCATTGCTCTCCGTCGTACTATACGTACCGGGGCTTGCTCTGTTTTTCTATTCTCGTAAACAAAACGGCGAAAACATCAATTTAACTCGCTTTGAAAAAAGTTTATTAGCGGTGATTAGTGTGCTTTTTATCGAAGCGGTTTATACTCTGTTCACCAATTCATTCTAGGGCAAAATATGAAAACAACATTGTTCAAGCAAGCGGTCGCTTTTCTACGGATTTTTGCCAATAAAGTGCTTGAAGTTTCTCACCAATTACAGCATTTTTTTGCGAACGGTTCTTTCGGAATCGCCGTTTATCCGTTGCTGATGCATCCGATTATTCGGGGAAGTACGCGCTTTATTGTGATTCTATTAGCCGTTTTGCTGTCATTTATCGGCGTGTTTTATACACTCGCCGAGTTTGTTTCGGCGTTATTTAGCGAATCTTCGTTGATAACCTATGCCAGACATACCGTTTTAGAATTACTAATCCCGCTTGGTTCGGTAATTGACGGCAAAACCAATAATTTTTCGCCGTTATATCAAGTCATGGATGCAGTATTCAGTCTGCAAGGGTTATGTTTTGCGGTTGCTTATCTTGCAGTAATCTTACAGCTCTCTCGCCGTAAGTATTGGTTGTTGGCGTTAATTTTTGCCACATTCTTTACTATCGGTATGAGCTTGATTCCGTCATCTCAAGCGAAAATAACCGCCGGCGGATTACAAAATTTAGGTGCAAGTCTTACTTATTTATTCGGTAATTTGGCAATTGTTATGGCGGGAATTGATATTGTTAAACCGCAACTTGTTTGGCTGCGCCGTTTTAGTATTCAAGCCGGTCTAATCGGCGTACTTTGCGTATTGATCACGATCTTTTTTCCAAATATGCTGACACCGATACTTGAACGAGTGGCCATCTATGCAATTATGATTTGGGAAATCCTAGCCGGTCTAGCAATGTTAAAACGTAAATAAAAGAGAAAATATTATGGCAAACACAAAGTTTATCGAACGTTACCGCAATTTAATTGCACTGCCGACGATTTCCAGTTTAGAAGCGGCGGAAGATCAATCCAATAAGCAACTTATCGAATTACTGGCGACATGGCTTGCCGATTTCGGCTTTAAAACCGAGATTATCCGAGTGGAAGGCAGTCGTGATAAATATAATTTATTAGCCACTTACGGTGAGGGTGAAGGCGGTTTATTATTAGCCGGACATACCGACACCGTGCCGTTTGACGAAGGTAAATGGACTTTCAACCCGTTCGCATTAACCGAACAAGACGGCAAATTCTACGGTTTAGGCACTGCGGATATGAAAGGCTTTTTTGCTTTTATTGTCGATGTGCTTAACCAAATTGATTTAAACAAATTAACCAAACCGTTACGTATTCTCGCTACAGCAGATGAAGAAACCACCATGCTTGGTGCGAGAACCTTCGCTCAACATACGCATATTCGCCCTGATTGTGCGATTATCGGCGAGCCGACTTCTTTAAAACCGATTCGTGCGCATAAAGGGCACGTCGGCGAAGCGGTCAGAATTACCGGCAAAAGTGGGCACTCCAGCGATCCGGATCGTGGTATTAATGCGATTGAATTAATGCACCAAGCGACCGGTTATCTGATGAATATGCGTAATCAGTTACGTGACAAATATCATAATGATCTGTTTAAAGTGCCATATCCGACAATGAACTTTGGTAATATTCACGGCGGCGATGCAATTAACCGTATTTGTGCGTGTTGTGAATTGCAATTCGATATGCGTCCGTTGCCAAATCTGCCGGTGGAAGATTTATATGCGATGGTCAATGAGAATCTAAAACCAATGTTAGAACAATACGGCGATCTGATTGAGATTCGTCATTTACATGATGGAATCCCCGGCTATGAGTGTGAACATTCCGCACAAGTAGTACAAGTGGTTGAAAAACTGTTAGGCGAAAAATGCGATGCGGTAAACTATTGTACCGAAGCACCGTTTATTCAACAGCTCTGCCCGACACTTGTTTTAGGTCCGGGTTCTATCGAACAAGCACACCAGCCGGATGAATTTTTAGAAACAAAATTTATTGAGCCGACTCGTGAATTGCTCACTAAAATGATCCTACATTTTTGTGCTTAACAAGCGGTCGTTTTTCAAGGATTTTTTACAACAAAAAGGGAGCGATTAACGCTCCCTTTCTCATAACAGTTTCAAAATACTTAGAATTTGTAGCTAATACCTGAGAATAATACAACAGGATCTAAAGTAATCGGTGTACTTACATGGCCTAATCCCGGAACATCATAATCGGCAGTAGTTTTAATACGTGTGTACCAAGCTGCCGCATTGAATGATAGATTATCCGTTAATTTCACATCAACACCTAAATTCGCAATCGGTGCGACGGAATGTTTTTTAACACGTAAGTTTTGTACTAATTGCGGTTTTAAACTTTCAGCACTGAAAAAGCGAGTATAGTTTAAACCGGCACCAACGTATGGACGAACTGTCGCATTAGAATCAAAGAAATAATATTGTAAGTAAAGGCTCGGCGGAAGATGTTTTACTTTTGCCACTTCGCCTAAATCTGTTGCACCTAACTTACCGGTGATTTTGTGAGAAAACGGTGTTGCCGCTAATAATTCAAGACCTAAATTATCACTTAACATATAGGTACCGGTTAAACCAAGCTGAATATTATTATTTACATCTAAGTTTACGTCCGCTCCTGTTTGATAATCAGAACTTGAATTTGCAATCACACCGATCGCACCGGCACGGAAAATCACATCGCCCGCTTGATGTGCCATTGCCGAACCCGCTAATAACGCACCGCCTAATACTGCCGCTAATACTGCTTTTTTCATTTTGACCTCTTAATATTTTCTTAAAAATAAAAAAGTAACCAATTAGTTACGTTAATAACATTCTAAGAACAATTCAGCTAACTTTTATTGACAAGAATCAAATATACGCCATTTTTATACCTAAAATGGGGTACCAACTTATTTTTTGTGATCTTTTTCACATTTTTACTTGAAATAATCTTGACTAGCTCCATTTATTAAAACGTTGAAGCGGTATAAATTCTGCTCGATACAGATTAATGAAATTTAGGAGTAAAAATATGAATTTCGAAAAATTTACTACCAAATTGCAAGAAGCCCTTGCAGAAGCACAATCGTTAGCTATCGGAAAAGATAATAACTATATTGAACCGGCACATTTACTTTATGCGTTAGTCAAACAACCGGACGGCTCTATCGCCCCTCTATTTACTGCACTCAATGTACAACCGCAACGCATTTTGAGTGAATTAGAAGCGATTTTAAACCGCTTACCGACCGTATCCGGCGGTACGACTCAACCGTCACAGCAACTGATTCGCCTGTTAAATCAATGCGATAAACTGGCGCAGCAATTCGGTGACAGCTTTATTTCATCGGAATTATTCGTACTTGCCGCACTGGACGATAACGGCGATTTAGGTAAATTATTAAAACAATTTGGCTTAACCAAAGAAAAAGTAAACGCAGCAATTAACCAAATTCGAGGAGGAGAAAACGTGAATAATCAAAACGCAGAAGAAACTAGACAAGCCCTTCAAAAATATACTATCGATCTTACCGAAAGAGCCAAAGCCGGTAAATTAGATCCGGTTATCGGACGTGATGAAGAAATCCGCCGTGCGGTACAAGTTTTACAACGTCGTACTAAAAACAATCCGGTCTTAATCGGTGAACCGGGCGTTGGTAAAACGGCAATTGTAGAAGGCTTGGCACAGCGTATTGTAAACGGCGAAGTACCGGAAGGCTTAAAAAATAAACGAGTGCTTTCTCTTGATATGGGCGCATTAATTGCCGGTGCAAAATATCGTGGCGAATTTGAAGAACGTTTAAAAGCGGTACTTAATGAGTTAGCCAAAGAAGAAGGTCAGGTTATCTTATTTATTGATGAAATTCACACCATGGTCGGTGCGGGTAAAACAGACGGCGCAATGGATGCCGGTAACTTACTCAAGCCGTCACTTGCTCGCGGCGAATTACATTGCGTTGGCGCAACCACATTAGATGAATACCGCCAATATATCGAAAAAGATGCGGCACTTGAACGTCGTTTCCAAAAAGTATTAGTGGACGAACCGACCGTTGAGGATACGATTGCGATTTTACGTGGCTTGAAAGAACGTTATGAAATCCACCACCACGTACAAATTACCGACCCGGCAATCGTAGCAGCGGCAACTCTCTCACATCGCTATATTTCCGACCGCCAATTACCGGATAAAGCGATCGATTTAATTGACGAAGCGGCATCCAGTTTACGTATGGAAATTGATTCTAAACCTGAGCCGTTGGATAAACTTGAACGCCGTATCATTCAGCTTAAATTGGAACGCCAAGCGTTACAAAAAGAGGAAGATGAAGCAAGTCGCCAACGTCTTGCAAAATTAGATGAAGAATTGACCGCTCGTGAGCGTGAATATTCCGAATTGGAAGAAGTGTGGAAAGCGGAAAAATCTGCGCTACTCGGTACGCAACATATCAAAACCGAGTTAGAAAATGCCCGTATCGAAATGGATCAGGCTCGCCGTGAAAGTAATTTCGAGAAAATGTCCGAATTGCAATACGGCAAAATTCCGGCATTAGAAAAACAACTTGCGGAAGCGGTAAAACGTGAGGAAGAAGGCGGTGAAAATCAACTCCTTCGTACCAAAGTAACCGATGAAGAAATTGCAGAAGTGCTTTCAAAAGCGACCGGTATTCCGGTATCCAAAATGATGGAAGGCGAAAAAGAAAAACTGTTGCGTATGGAAGAAGTGTTGCACAGCCGTGTTATCGGGCAAAATGAAGCGGTAGAAGCGGTGGCAAATGCAATTCGCCGTAGCCGTGCCGGATTGTCGGATCCGAATCGTCCGATCGGTTCGTTCTTATTCCTTGGTCCGACTGGGGTCGGTAAAACCGAACTTTGCAAAACCTTGGCGAATTTCCTCTTCGATGATCCTGATGCGATGGTACGTATCGATATGTCGGAATTTATGGAAAAACACAGCGTTTCTCGTTTAGTCGGCGCACCTCCGGGCTATGTCGGTTACGAAGAAGGCGGTTACTTAACCGAAGCGGTTCGCCGCCGTCCGTATTCTGTAGTGTTACTCGATGAAGTGGAAAAAGCACACCCTGATGTGTTTAATATCTTGCTTCAAGTGTTGGATGACGGTCGCTTAACCGACGGACAAGGCAGAACGGTCGATTTCCGAAATACGGTAGTGATTATGACCTCAAACTTAGGTTCGCATTTAATCCAAGAAAATCCGGAATTGGATTATGCAGGCATGAAAGAAGTGGTAATGTCGGTGGTAGGACAACATTTCCGTCCTGAATTTATCAACCGTATTGACGAAACCGTAGTGTTCCATCCTCTCGGTCAGGAACATATCCGTGCGATTGCTCGTATTCAGTTACAACGTTTAATCGCTCGCCTTGCGGAACGCGGTTACGAAGTAACAGTTACCGATGCGGCATTAGACCATATCGGCAAAGCCGGCTTTGACCCGTTATTCGGTGCAAGACCGCTCAAACGTGCAATTCAGCAAGAGCTTGAAAATCCGCTTGCACAACAGATCTTAAGCGGCAAATTATTACCGAATAGCCCTGTTGTGGTGGACTATCAAAATGACCAATTAAGCATTAGTAACAGCTAATCGCCCATAAACAAGCGGTCGAGTTTGCAGAAATTTTGCAAATTCGACCGCTTTTCTTTTAGGCGTTATGGCGATTAATCCACCAAACTAACGACAACATAACTGGCACTTCAACCAACACACCAACGACTGTTGCTAAAGCGGCACCGGAATGTAAGCCAAACAATGAAATCGCAACAGCCACCGCTAATTCAAAGAAATTACTGGTACCGATTAAACAAGCTGGCGCAGAAATTTCTTTTGGTAAATTTAACCATTTCGAGAGTAAATGGCTAAGAAAGAAAATACCGTATGTCTGAACCAATAACGGAATTGCAATCATTACAATAATCAGCGGATTGGCTAAGATTGTTTCCGCTTGGAATGCAAATAATAACACTACGGTTAAGATCAACCCCATCATTGAAAACGGCTTTAATTTGTTACCAAATTGGGAAATAGAGCGGTTGGATTTCAGCAAAATTTTGCGAGTAACACTACCTGCTATTAACGGTAATACCACATAAAGTAATGTGCTATATAACAATGTTTCCCAAGGAATCGTAATATCACTCACCCCTAACAGAAAACCTGCGATCGGCGCAAAGGCGAAAATCATAATAATGTCATTCACCGATACTTGCACCAACGTATAATTCGGGTCTCCTTTTACTAATTGAGACCAAACAAAAACCATTGCGGTACAAGGTGCAACGCCAAGTAAGATCATACCTGCGATATATTCCTGAGCCGTTTGCGGTTCAACCCATGCAGCAAACAAAAAGCGGAAAAATAGCCAACCGATTAATGTCATCGTAAACGGCTTAATTAACCAATTTACTACGATTGTCATTGCTAAACCTTTCGGCTTTTTACCCACATCTTTGATTGCAGACCAGTCAATTTGAATCATCATCGGGTAAATCATCAACCAAATTAATATCGCTACCGGCAAATTGATATGTGCGATTTCCAATAACGCTACTTTTTCGACCACTTGCGGAAATGCTATACCTAATGCAACTCCAGCCGTGATTGCCAAAGCAATCCAAATTGTTAAAAATCGTTCAAAAACGCCCATATATCTTCCTTATAACTCAATCACTCCACCATCTTCTTTAATAAAAGGTTTATCCAATGAAACCGGTGAGATTTCCAAAAATTTTTCAGACGGACGACAAAGTCGAACACCTTTGCTTGTGACAACAATAGGACGATTAATCAAAATCGGTTCGGCAAGCATTGCAGCAATCAACTCGTCATCACTCAATTCCATACGACCTAAATTTAATGTTTCATAGGGAGGAACATTCGTCCGAAGCAGATCCCGCACACAAATCCCCATTTCTGAAATTAAGTTTCGTAGTTTCATCTCATCGGGAGGCGTTTCGAGGTAGTGTATGATCGTTGGTTTAATCCCTAAGTGGCGAATAAGAGCTAGTGTATTACGTGAAGTTCCACATTTTGGATTATGATAAATCGTAACTTTTTCCATATTTTCTCCAATATTTCAATATTTATTGAAATGTTAAGGTAAAAAATTTTGTGGGCATTTCACCCACAAAATTTGCAATTCGGATCATCGCTTTCTTTACAACAATTCGTGGTTAAAAAAGCCACCAGTTCCACCATGAGTGCTAAATTTGCATAATAATGCACAAATCTACCCGCTTGTCGGCTATGAATTAGTCCGGCAAGCGTAAGTGTTTTTAAATGAAATGAAAGATTGTTCGGTGCAATATTAAGCTGTTTCGCTAAATCGCCTGCAATCATTCCCTTGCTCCCTTGTGCCGAGAGAGCCTGAAAAATTTGCAATCGTACCGGAGAGCTAAGTGTGCCAAATAATTGGCTTACGTGTTCTGTTTTCATAACAATATTATAACAAGCTTATTGAATATTTCAATACCTATTGAAATATTCAATAAAAAAATAGCGGTCGTCTTTGCAAAAAATAACAAAATACGACCGCTTGTCAGTTTATAAAACTAAGCTGAAACTACTCTTCTTCAGTAAATTTCGCCGCTTTATAAGTCGGGTTCATTAAGTTTTCAACTGAAAGAATATCGTCTAATTGCGCTTCTGTGAGTAAGCCGCGTTCTAATACCACTTCACGTACGCCTCTGCCGGTTGTTGCACAGATTTTACCAACAATATCACCGTTATGGTGACCGATAAACGGATTGAGGTAAGTGACGATACCGATTGAATTAAATACGAAGTTTTCACAGATTTCTTTATTGACCGTGATGCCATCGATACATTTATCACGTAAATTCACACAAGCGTTGGCAAGAATGTCGATAGATTCGAACATTGCTTGACCGATTACCGGTTCCATTACGTTTAATTGTAACTGACCGGCTTCCGCTGCAAAGGTTACGGTCGTGTCATTACCAATCACTTTAAAACAAACTTGGTTCACGACTTCCGGCACAACCGGGTTTACTTTTGCCGGCATAATGGAAGAACCTGCTTGTAATTCCGGTAAATTGATTTCATTTAAACCGGCACGTGGGCCTGATGAAAGTAAACGTAAGTCGTTACATACTTTTGAAAGTTTAACCGCCGTACGTTTTAACGCACCGTGTACCATTACATAGGCACCGCAGTCTGAAGTCGCTTCAATCAAGTTTTCTGATAAAACACAAGGTAAACCGGTTACTTCCGATAAATGTTTAACCACTAATTCCGAATAACCTTCAGGTGTATTTAAACCGGTACCGATTGCGGTTGCGCCTAAATTCACTTCTAACAATAATTTAGCGGTACGTTTTAAATTACGTACTTCTTCTTCCAATAACACAGCGAAAGCTTTAAATTCTTGACCGACTGTCATTGGTACCGCATCTTGTAACTGAGTACGACCCATTTTTAACACGTCTTTAAATTCTTCCGCTTTTGCTTCGAAGCTTTTTTGTAAATAACGGACTTTTTTAATTAAATGCAAGATACTGTTATAGACCGCAATACGGAAACCGGTCGGATAAGCATCATTGGTTGATTGGCTTGCATTCACATGATCCATCGGGTTAATCACGCTATATTCGCCTTTTTTATGACCTAATAACTCTAAAGCTAAATTTGCTACTACTTCATTAGTATTCATATTAACCGATGTACCGGCACCACCTTGATATACATCTGATGGGAACTGATCCATACAGCGACCTTTCACTAAGATCTCATCGCAAGCCTCTATAATCGCTTTTGCGACTTTTTTCGGGATTGCGCCCAATTCACCGTTCGCTAATGCGGTCGCTTTTTTAACCATAACCATACCGCGTACAAATTCCGGCACATCCGAAATGGTATTTTTTGAAATATTAAAATTCTCAACCGCTCTTAATGTATGGATACCCCAATAAGCTTCTGCAGGTACTTCTCTTTCGCCTAATAAATCCACTTCAACACGTACATTACTCATAAATTCACCTCAATAAATTGAAATAACAGGTACTAAATTCGGTGGAGATCATAATGATTTTGCATAAAAAGAAATGTGATTTAGATCACATTTTATAGACTGCGATATAGGATATAAATTGGGGTTTCAGATTA
Source organism: Actinobacillus lignieresii (assembly GCF_900444945.1). Lineage (NCBI taxonomy): Bacteria > Pseudomonadati > Pseudomonadota > Gammaproteobacteria > Pasteurellales > Pasteurellaceae > Actinobacillus > Actinobacillus lignieresii. The sequence continues at coordinate 1,214,299 of NZ_UFRM01000001.1, forward strand.
GAAATTCTAATGATTAAAAATGAAGAAATAGTAAATCAACGGCAGTCCGATCAACCAGAATAAACAGGAAATTATCACTGCCGCATGAAATTGCCAGTGCTTAGTTTTATGACGAATATATTTCATCGCCAAGAAAGTCCCGATAAACCCGCCGGCAAAACATAGGAAAAATAAATTGGATTCCGGAACCCGCCATGTTTTATTGACCGATTTTTGCTTATCGATATACATCAGATAGAAGCTGATGAGATTGATCATAAGAAAGTAAATTGAAAGAAAAATCGCCATTACAAAAAACTCCTAGAAAAAACCGCTTGTAGTATAGCTACAAGCGGCTCGATTTCTGAATGTTTTTACAAACTAGATGATTTCAACTTGTTCCGAACCTTCACCTAAGTTTTCGATTTTACCGATTACCCAAGCGTTTTCGCCCGCTTGTTTTAATACGGCTAATGCGGTTTCAACGTCTTTTTCCGGTAATGCGATAACCATACCGACACCGCAGTTAAAGGTACGATACATTTCATAACGGCTGATGTTACCTTTTTCTTGTAACCATTTGAATGCCGCCGGCCATTCCCATGATTTTTCATCGATGACCGCTTTTGCCGTCGCCGGAAGTACGCGCGGAATATTTTCCCAGAAACCGCCGCCGGTTAAGTGAGCGATAGCGTGCACATCCGCTTGTTTAATCAGTTGAAGTACCGATTTTACATAGATTTTGGTCGGTGCGAGTAAATGCTCGCTTAACGCTTTACCTTCTAATGTATCGGTTGCCGGATTCGCACCGCTTACTTCAATTACTTTACGAATTAATGAGTAACCGTTTGAGTGAGGGCCGCTTGAAGCCAATGCAAGTAATACGTCCCCCGCTTTTACTGCGGAACCGTCGATAATTTCGGATTTTTCTACTACGCCTACGCAGAAGCCGGCTAAGTCGTAGTCACCTTCGTGATACATACCCGGCATTTCCGCCGTTTCTCCGCCGACTAACGCACAGCCTGAAATTTCGCAACCGTCCGCAATACCTTTGATTACATCCGCCGCAACGTCCACTTCTAATTTACCGGTCGCATAGTAATCTAAGAAGAATAGCGGCTCCGCACCTTGAACCACTAGATCGTTTACGCACATCGCCACTAAATCTTGACCGATAGTGTCATGTTTGTTGAGGTCAATCGCTAAACGTAATTTCGTACCGACACCGTCAGTACCCGATACTAAAATAGGTTCTTTATATTTAGTCGGTAGTGCGCATAACGCTCCGAAACCGCCTAAACCGCCCATAACTTCCGGACGGCGAGTACGTTTCACATCGCCTTTAATACGTTCTACTAATTCGTTACCGGCATGAATATCTACGCCGGCGTCTTTATAACTAAGTTGTGTATTGCTCACAGATAACCTCAACAAAAATAAGAAAATGCAACTTATTATAACACAATGCAATCGTTTGCGTGAATAAGGTAACATAAAATTATACGGATAAAAAATTCATTCCGCCTACTTCAGCGAATTCGCAGCGCTTCGGCTCATTAGACAAGTAAAAAAATTGAGAATTATTTTCCGCAAAACGAGTCTATACTCTACCTCTAAATTTTTAAACCTCATTATGAAAAAAGCAATTACCTTATTTACATTATTATGCACGGTACTTCTCTCATTCGGTACCGCAACTTATGCAAACGCTATGGACTTACCTAAAAAAGAAAGCGGTCTGACGTTAGATATCGCACGTCGTTTCTATACCGTTGATACGATAAAACAATTTATCGACACCATTCATCAGGCAGGCGGAACTTTCCTGCATTTACATTTTTCCGATCACGAGAATTATGCATTGGAAAGTTCTTATTTGGAACAACGAGAAGAAAATGCCGTTGAGAAAAACGGAACCTATTTCAATCCGAAAACAAATAAGCCGTTTCTCACTTATAAACAGCTCAATGAAATTATCTATTATGCCAAAGAACGAAATATTGAAATTGTGCCTGAAGTCGATAGCCCGAATCATATGACGGCGATTTTTGATCTTTTAACCCTTAAGCACGGTAAGGAGTATGTGAAAGGGCTGAAATCGCCTTATCTTGCCGAGGAAATCGATATTAATAACCCTGAAGCGGTTGAAATTATCAAAACCTTAATCGGTGAAGTGATTTATATTTTTGGGCATTCCAGCCGACACTTTCATATCGGCGGAGACGAATTTAGTTATGCGGTCGAAAACAATCACGAATTTATTCGTTATGTAAATACGCTAAATGACTTTATTAATAACAAAGGACTAATTACCCGTATTTGGAACGACGGTTTGATTAAAAACAATTTAAATGAGCTTAATCGGAATATCGAAATTACTTATTGGAGCTATGACGGCGATGCTCAAGCCAAAGAGGATATTAAATATCGACGCGAAATAAGAGCCGACTTGCCCGAATTGCTGGCAAACGGTTTTAAGGTTTTAAACTATAATTCTTATTATTTATACTTTGTGCCTAAATCCGCTTCTAATATTCACAATGACGGTAAATATGCGGCTGAAGACGTATTAAATAACTGGACATTAGGTAAATGGGACGGCAAAAACACTTCGAATCACGTACAAAATACGCAGAATATTATCGGTGCTTCTTTGTCGATTTGGGGGGAGTGTTCCGGCGCATTAAACGAACAAACCATTCAGCAAGCCTCTAAAAATTTATTAAAAGCGGTGATCCAAAAAACTAATGATCCGAAATCGCATTAGAAAATCATTGGAAATTCTGCTACTATAGCCTCTCGACAAGCGGTCTCTTTTTGCAAAAAAATTGCAAATTCAGACCGCTTATTTATTCACTAGTGGTTCGAAAACCTCCCACGCCAAAGATTCTTCTTTGAAATCAAAACTAAGGATACAAAATGAACTCAACCCCAAAAGCCGTCGTGATCTTTTCCGGCGGACAAGACTCCACGACTTGTCTTTTTCAAGCTATTCAAGAATTCGGTGTGGAAAATGTCGAAGTGGTAACCTTTCAATATGGTCAGCGTCATGCGATTGAGCTGGAAAAAGCGGCATGGATAGCGAAAGATCTCGGTGTGAAACAAACGCTGATTGATACTTCCGTGATCAAAGCCATCACATCTAATGCGATGATGGAAGAACGCGAAATTAAACAAGAAGGCAATACGCCGAATACCTTTGTTGATGGTCGTAATGCACTGTTTTTACTTTACACCGCTATTTACGCCAAAGGACAAGGCATCCGAACCATTTTTACCGGTGTATGCGAAACCGACTTTAGCGGTTATCCGGACTGCCGAGATGTGTTTGTGAAGTCGATGAATGTAACCCTCAATCTTGCGATGGACTATAATTTCAATATTCGCACACCGCTGATGTACCTGACTAAAAAACAAACTTGGGCATTAGCCGATAAGCTTGGTGCGTTCGATTATATCAGACAACACACCCACACCTGCTATTTAGGCGTAGAAGGCGGTTGTCACACTTGCCCGAGTTGCGTGTTACGTGAAAAAGGGCTTAACGAATATCTATCAGAAAAAACAAGCGGTCAAAAAAATGTTTAAAATTGCAAAAGAATTTAGTTTCGATATGGCACATATGCTCGACGGGCACGACGGCAAATGCCAAAACTTACACGGACACACTTATAAACTTCAGGTGGAAGTTAGCGGCGACTTAGTTGCCGAGGGCGCAAAACGAAGCATGGTAATGGATTATGCCGATTTAAAATCGGTGGTAAAACGTGAAATCTTAGACCCGATGGATCACGCCTATATCTACGATTTAAACAGCGAGAGAGAAAGCCAAGTCGCTAAACTGTTAGTCGATTTAAACTCTAAAGTTTACGGTATTCCAAGTCGCACGACGGCAGAAGAAATGGCAAAATATATGTTTGAAAAACTGGAAAAAGCCGGTTTACCGGTCAGTTTAATTCGCCTTTGGGAAACGCCGACTTCATATTGCGAATATTCTCGTTAAGCATTCCCATCTCAATAAATATAGAGCATAAATCTTAGCCTAGATATTTCCCCTCTTTAGTAAAGAGGGGTGATGGGAGATTTGTAAAAATTATGACAAATACTATTTTTACGACAACGGCTTTTCCGATTGTCGAAATCTTTGAAAGCCTGCAAGGCGAGGGCTTTAACACCGGCTTACCCTGCATTTTCGTGCGTTTAGGCAAATGTAATCTGGCTTGCCCGTGGTGCGATACCAACTATAACGAATACGAAAAATGGAGCCTGGCGAAAATTCTTGAACGAGTAAAATCTTATTCCGCCAAGCATATTATCATTACTGGCGGCGAGCCGACGATGTATGCCAATTTAAACGTATTGCTTGATGCGTTTAAAGCGGAAGGTTATTGGCTGGCGATTGAAACGAACGGCCTAAAAGCCGTACCGAAACAGATTGATTATATCGCTACCAGCCCGAAACTGATGTATCAAGAAAAATATTTGAGAGAATGTATTTCGTTTGCCAACGAAGTCCGTATCGTGATGGACAAAGGCGATGTACAAGGTTTTTGCGAACAAATCGAAACACAAATTACCGCTGAACATTACTACCTTTCTCCTTGCGAAGTGGACGGCAAAATGAATTTATTGGAAACCATTACCCAACTCGGTATTTTGAATCAACGAGCCTATAAACCGAAATGGCAACTGAGTTTACAAACACATAAACTGGTCGGTATTGAATAATATTCATATGGTAAAGGCATCGAAGATTTCTTCCGATGCCTTTTTTGTTTTTAGGATGTAAAAATATCAATCATTATTTAGAATAAGTTAATCACTTAATATTCTTATTTTTTACCAAAAATAAGAATATATAAATAGAACTAAAAATTTTCTCCTTTAAAGTCTTGCACATTAAACAATACTTTTAACTTTTTATGTATAGTAGGAATCTCTACTTCTATTTGCGACGATTTTTTTAACAACTCGATAAAAATATTTGCCTCCTCTTTAATACTAATGTATTTATCAGTTAGTTTATGTATCTTAAAATGATATAGGTTTTCTTTATCAAAAATAACTTTCAACTTATCTCCTTTTCTCATTGAAAAAACATTAGAGCCAACTTCTGAAAATGAAATCATTTTATAGCTATCAAAACTATCAATATACAGTACGATACTCTTACTTTCATCAGTATAACCATTAGAAAACTTTGTAGCTTCGTAAGAATAATGCTGATTTGAAAGATTTAACCATCTTTTATATAACCATATATGTTCAATATTAGCATAAGTATCTTCAGCACACTTATCTTTATCCGCTTGATTCTTACATAAAGAATAGCTATATATCACTTTATCAATAAATTCTTTTGTTAGCGGTTCGCTCATTACTTTCGAATTAAATAATATTAACAAAGACAATAAAAATAATCGCATAATTTCTCCTTTAAACAATAACGTAGTTTAGTATATTAAACCATGCAAAGTTTCATTACATCAAAACATGGCGTTCAAGCGTTAATCCACTAACATTATCAGCTATAATGACGTCATAAAACGAAATATTAACTCTTATAGAACTAATAAATTTAGGGTACTTACTCCTGTTAATAATAATATGATTCTGCCACTTATCGATATGTCTTTGATGGTCAGATAGCCGATCATCTATAAAAAAATGAATGGTATGTAGTACCTTTCTATCATTATTAAGCTCATCATACTGAAAATGACTAGATACATCTGTAGTGTAATATGCCATAAAAAGTCTCCTTAAAATATAACTAAATAAAAATCACTATGCTGTTAATAAAATCAGATAATTTTATTAACGGTATTACTCTTTTATATTAAAATTGTCAATATTTCAATAAAATAAATTTATTGGAAACCATTATCCAACCGCACTTGCAGAATCTACTAATAGATAACTGAATAAACCTGTTGTGATACCTACTGCAACACGAGGAACTAAATCCGTCAATCGTACATCTAAACCGACTCAAACTTTTTACATAAAAACACACATCCTACTATCTATTGAACAAAAAGCCCTCAAATATCACTACCTGAGGGCTTGTAAATTTTTATGAAAAGTCAACCGCTTATTGATTATTAGCTTTATTAATCAAGAATTGGCTTAGCAGTGAAACCGGTCTTCCGGTTGCACCTTTTGCCGCACCGGACTTCCAAGCCGTACCGGCGATATCCAAATGCGCCCAACTATATTTTTTGGTAAAGTTCGATAAGAACTGCCCTGCAGTAATCGCTCCGCCTAAACGTCCGCCGATATTGGCTAAATCGGCAAAGTTAGATTTAAGCTGTTCTTGATATTCTTCGCCTAACGGTAAACGCCACGCTTTATCGTCCGCTTGTTCCGCCGCATTTAATAATTCGTTTGCCAATACATTACTGGTGGACATCAAACCGCTGTTATGCGCACCTAACGCAATCATACAAGCACCGGTCAGCGTTGCCATATCAATGACTAATTCAGGCTCGAAGCGTTCTACATAAGTCAGCGTATCACACAGCACTAAACGACCTTCCGCATCGGTATTCAACACTTCTACGGTTAAACCGTTCATCGTAGTCAGAATATCTCCCGGGCGATAGGCATTGCCGTCCGGCATATTTTCACAGCCTGCCAGCACGCCGATAACGTTCAGCGGTAATTTCATTTCCGCTAACGCTTTCATCGTACCGTAAACCGAAGCGGCACCGCCCATATCATATTTCATTTCATCCATTGAATCGGACGGTTTAATCGAAATACCGCCCGAGTCGAAAGTCAGTCCTTTACCCACTAAGACGATTGGTTTGGCATCGGGATTCGGATGATTTTTATATTCGATTACCGATAAATACGCCGGATTCTGCGAACCGCGCGAAACCGCCAAATAAGCATTCATCCCTAATGCCGCCATTTCCGCTTCATCAATTACCGTAGTACGAATATTGTCATATTCTGCGGCTAAGCCTTTTGCCAATTCGGCAAGATACGCCGGATTACAAACGTTCGGCGGGCAATTTGCGACGTTTTTCGCAAAGGCGACACCGGTTGAAATCGCTTTCCCCTGTTCTAACGCACGTTCCGCTTCAGCTAAATCCTTACGGTTGGCGACGTTAAAAATCACACGACGGAATTCTCGGCGTACTTCCGGTTTAATACTCTTGAAATCGTTATAGCCGTATAAACTTTCTTGAATCGCCTCAATTGCAAAACGGACGTTCCAATAACTTGTACGACCTTTTACGTGTAATTCGGTCAGAAAACAAACTACTTCCATCGAACCCGTTTCGCTGACGGCTTGTACCATTTTTTGAATAATTTGTTTATATTGGCGTTCGGTTAATTCTCTTTCTTTACCGCAACCGACCAATAACACGCGATCGGCAGGTACGTTAGGCACATTATGTAATAATAGCGTTTGTCCTGCTTTTCCTTCCAAATCGCCGCGACGTAATAACGCGCTAATGTAGCCTTCACTTAACTTGTCTAATTGTTCCGCCGCCGCAGATAAACGGCGAGGCTCGTACACGCCGACCACTAAACAGGCAGTACGTTGTTTTTCGACACTACCGTTTTTTACGCTAAATTCCATTCGTAACTCCTTTATTGTAAAAACCAAGGCTAAAGTAACTTTCTCGCTACTCATATTACGAATAAGCTACCGATTTATCTAAAAAATTACAAGCAGAAAATCATAGAAATGAGAAGTTTCTTCTAAAATATGCGAAAACTTTAATAAAGTACTTATTTCTCTATAAATAACCTAAAAGATTCATAGAGTTACTCTTATTAAATCCGCATAAAACCTCTCCTTACGTCATAAATGATTCGGAGCGGTATTTGTCTTTTAAATCACTTATTCTATACTTTATAATATCTGCGCCTTACCGAATGAATTTTATCGGTAAAACATTTGTCTTACCTCATCATGACATTATTACCATTAACGGGAAATTGATATGAAAAAATTACTCCGTAACGTTCTTCTCTCCGGTATGTTATTTATTTTTTTACCGACTCAAGTTATTGCTGATGACAGCTCTCTCTTTAACCGCTACGAACAAGCCAAACTCAAAATTACCTATGAAGGAGAAGCAGGAAACTTACTGCAACAGCTGGCACAACGTTTAAAAATCGGCTTTATTGTTTATGAATTGGATACGGCGCATAAAGTTTCCATATCCAATAAAGAAGACACCGCAATTAAGACGCTTATTCAACAACTTATCGCACAAATGCCCGATGCCGATATTCGTTTTGAGAAAATTGAAGATCGTCTGTTTCTAGTCGCATCAAAAAAACAAACGGCACCGTTAATTACCCATAAACCGGTTCCGGAACAATTTATCGGAGAAGCGGTTTTTTCTTCCGATGACGAAAGTATTTCAAGTACTGAAAATGCCCAAATGAGCAGTAATACGCCCGATTTAACCGACGAAAGTGCGCAAAAACTCAAAAGTATTATTGATGTTGTCACCAACCAAGAAATCATAGCACAATATAAATCTAAAAAAGCACCGCAATATCAAGTTACCAGCAAGGAAAAACTAGGGTTACAAAATATCCGCGTAACGCCGTTAGGTACTTTCTTAGTGTTTGATAAAGAGGTTGATATCAACACTCTCACTTTAAAAGGTAACTTTGAGAATAGTGCGCAACACGATAATTTAATCGCTATTTCTCACAAAGACAGAGTTGCACCGAATCAAATTGAAGTGGTTAATCGTGAAGGTAAAAAATTAATTTTAAAAAAATCTACCGCTAAAACACGATAATCTTATTCTTAACAAACATAGCCGTCTGATAAAACTAAGATTGTTCTCGTGATTTTTATCACTAAAAAAGGTATGATTAGCACTTTTATAGCGGTCTTTTTTGGAAAAAATTTTGCAAATTCTCCTTGAAATTTAACCGCTTGCCCCCGTTTTTTATAGCTGTCGATAAATCGGCGGCTAATACGAGAGATACATTGTGATTTTAAGTCGATATTTAACGAAAGAGATTTTTAAAAGTCAGCTGGCTATTCTGTTTATTTTGCTACTGATGTTTTTCAGCCAACAGTTAATTAGTGTGCTGAATTCTGCGGTCAGCGGAAAAGTACCGACCGACTTAGTGCTGAGTTTATTAGGGCTGGGGATGCCCGCTTTGGCTCAATTTATGTTACCGCTTTCCTTATTTGTCGCATTATTGCTGACCTTAGGGCGTTTTTATGCCGAAAGTGAAATTACCGTGATGCGAGCCTGCGGTATCGGGCAAAGTTTATTAACTAAAGTCGCATTATTTCTTTCTATTTTTACCACGGCACTTGCGGTGTATAACGTGTTTTGGCTTACCCCTTGGGCAATCAACAAGCAAAGTGAAATGTTGGCGGAAGCGAAATCCAACCCTCGTTTCTCTGCATTATCAGCCGGGCAATTTATGACTGCCGGTGGTTACGTGTTATTTATCGATAATATTAATAACGAGCAAAATAAATTAAACGATATTTATGTATTCCAGCCGGATCAACAGAAGAAAAATCGTCCTTCCGTTGTAGTGGCGGAATCCGGTCAGCTACAAGGTTTGCCGAACGGCGATCAAATTCTTACGCTTGAAAACAGTACGCGCTATGAGGGGACGGCTAACGTAGCGGACTTTAGAATTTCCCATTTCGACAGTTATCAAGCCTATCTCGGCTATCAAGATGTCGATTCTAATGAAAAATTAGTACAACGTGCGGATTTCAATAAATTAATAACCGACCAATCAAATGAAGCAAAAGCGGAACTACAATGGCGCTTTGCACTGATTTTAGCCGTACCGCTCATGGCATTATTAGCCGTGCCGATGAGTAGCGTAAACCCTCGTCAAGGTCGTTTCGCTAAAGTCATTCCGGCGGTATTGCTGTATTTAATCTATTTCTTATTACAAAGCTCGCTCAAATCTTCCGGCGCTTCCGGCAAATTAGATGCGACCTTATTAATGCCGTTAGTGTCGATTGCATTCTTTATACTGGCAATGGTGATGAACTTCTGGGATACAAAATGGATGTCTGCGATTCGTTATTCTTTCAGTCGTAATAAGGCGGTGGCGTAAATGAATTTATTTGGTATGAATATTCTCGAACGCTATATCGGCAAAACCATTATTACGATGATTTTTGCCGTATTGTTAATGTCGAGCGGTTTGGTGTTTATCATCAAATTAGTTGAAGAATTTAAAGATGTCGGTAAAGGATCTTATGACGCTTTAACCGCCACTTACTATTCACTTTTAATGCTACCAAGCGATATTAAAGAGTTTATCCCTGTGGTTGCCTTAATCGGCGGCTTATTAGGTTTAGGAAACCTTGCCAGCCGTAGCGAATTGGTTGTAATGCAATCTTCCGGATTTTCTCGCTTTAGAATCGGCTTGGCGGTAATGAAAACCGCGATTCCGCTCATCGTTTTTACAATGTTAGTCAGCGAATGGGGAATCCCACAAACTGAGCAATATGCTCGAAATATGCGTTCTATCGCACAAAGCGGCGGTTCAATGTTATCGACTAAAGGCGGCTTTTGGGCAAAAGACGGCAACGACTTTATTTATATTCGTCATATCGAAAACGAGCGAAAATTAAATAATGTGTCGATTTATCATTTTGAAGACAAAGCATTAAAATCGGTTACTCAAGCGGATAATGCCGTTTTTAACGGTGAAAATTGGACGCTTCAACGCGTACAAACATCTTCGCTTGCCGATAACAGCATTCAACAAGCGAAAGAAGTAAACAAAGATTGGCAAACCACAATTACACCAAGCAAATTAGGTATCGTATCGCTCAAGCCGGAATCGCTTTCTATTTCGGGTTTATCCGATTATGTCGGCTTTTTGAAAGAAACCGGTCAAGATTCCAAACGCTTCCAAATTGCGTTTTGGCGTAAAGTGTATCAGCCGATTTCAATGGCAGTGATGATGTTACTTGCAATCTCGTTTGTCTTTGGACCGCTGCGTAGTAGTGCAATGGGAACCAAATTGTTTATCGGTATCATCGCCGGCTTCGTGTTCTATGTATCCAACATCGTGTTTGGCAATATGACGCTCGTCTTCTCGTGGATACCGGTTGCTATCGGTGCGTTAATACCGAGCTTAATTTGTTTAAGCATCGTTTGGTGGCTTCTGACCAAAAAACGTGATTAACAAGCGGTTAAATTTCTGCAAAATTTTTCAAAAAATTAACCGCTTTACCACGCACGAGCCGTACGTGGTTATGAGGCTCTTCGAGCCAGCTGAGCCACTCTGTGGCTCTCTTTACATATATCTTTCAGTTTCCAAAAAGCTGAGTTGTATAACCTGGCATAGGTTAAGTTTCTATTTCTATATCAATCGTAATATCATAATGGCTCAACAACGTTTCGTTCATCTTAAAGTTCATAGTGATTTCTCTATGATTAACGGTTTGGCTAAAGTAAAACCGTTAGTCAAAGCGGCAGTTGCCAACAATATGGTGGCAATGGCATTAACCGATTTCAGCAACTTTTGCGGATTGGTAAAATTTTACGGCGAAGCGTTAGGTTCCGGATTAAAACCGATTATCGGTGCGGATATTTTCGTGCGTCCCGAACCGGACAGCGAAGATTTCTTTGAGCTGACTCTACTGGCAAAAAACAACACCGGTTATCACAATATTACCCTTTTACTTTCAAAGGCTTATCAACAAGGCTACGTTGAATTTCCGCTAGTCGAAAAAGCGTGGCTTGCCGAGTTAAATGAAGGCATTATTGTACTTTCCGGCGGACGCAACGGCGATGTTGGGAAAGCATTACTCAAAGAAAATGAAGCGGAAGCAGACGAATTAGTCGGCTTTTATCAGCAATATTTCCCAAATCATTACTATCTTGCACTTTGCCGCACCGGTCGTACGGATGAAGAACGCTATATTCAGCAAGCAGTACCTTTTTCACAAAAACACCAATTGCCGTTAGTGGCGGTAAATGACGTGGTGTTTTTGAAAAAAGACGATTTTGATGCGCACGAAATTCGTGTGGCAATCCACGACAGCTACACCTTGGATGATCCTAAACGTCCGAAAAAATATTCACCACAGCAATATTTCCGTAGCGAACAAGAAATGTGTGCCTTGTTTGCCGATTTACCGCAAGCGATTGAAAATACAGTACAAATTGCAATGCGATGCAATGTGACCGTACGTTTAGGCGAATATTTCTTACCGAATTTCCCAACCGGCGATCTTTCTACCGAAGATTTTTTAGTGAAAAAATCACGTGAAGGTTTGGAAGAACGTTTGGAATTCCTTTTCCCGGATCCGGAAGAACGCAAAAACAAGCGCTCGATTTATGATGAACGTTTGCAAGTCGAGCTGGATGTAATTAACCAAATGGGTTTCCCTGGCTACTTCCTAATCGTAATGGAATTTATTCAGTGGTCGAAAGATAACGATATTCCGGTCGGCCCGGGACGTGGTTCCGGTGCGGGATCTTTAGTAGCATATGCGTTAAAAATTACCGATTTAGACCCGCTTGCCTTCGACTTACTCTTTGAGCGTTTCCTAAATCCGGAACGTGTTTCAATGCCTGATTTCGATGTCGATTTCTGTATGGACGGACGAGATCGTGTGATTGAACATGTTGCCGACACTTACGGTCGTCAAGCGGTTTCGCAGATCATTACCTTCGGTACGATGGCGGCAAAAGCGGTAATCCGAGATGTAGGTCGTGTGCTTGGTCATCCGTATAATTTTGTCGATCGAATCTCAAAGCTGATTCCGCCCGATCCGGGGATGACCTTGGCAAAAGCGTTTGATGCCGAGCCGAAGCTGCCGGAACTTTACGAAGCCGATGAAGAAGTGAAAGACTTGATTGATATGGCACGTAAATTAGAAGGTGTGACCCGAAATGCCGGTAAACACGCCGGTGGTGTGGTAATCGCCCCAACAGCAATTACCGATTTCTCACCACTTTATTGCGATTCGGAAGGGTTACATCCGGTGACTCATTTCGATAAAAACGATGTGGAATATGCCGGTTTAGTAAAATTTGACTTCTTAGGCTTACGGACACTCACCATTATTAAATGGGCGTTGGAGATGATTAACCAGCGTTTAGCTCGAGAAGGCAAAGAGCCGGTACGTATCGAAAGTATTCCGTTGGATGATAAGAAATCCTTCGATCTGTTACTTGCATCTAAAACAACGGCGGTATTCCAGCTAGAGTCACGCGGGATGAAAGATTTGATTTCACGTCTGAAGCCCGACTGTTTTGAAGATATTATCGCATTAGTGGCATTATTCCGCCCCGGTCCGCTTGAATCCGGCATGGTACAAAACTTTATCGACCGTAAACATGGTCATGAGGAAGTTTCTTACCCTGATGCACAATATCAGCACGAATCGCTTAAACCGATTTTAGATCCGACTTACGGCGTTATTGTTTACCAAGAACAGGTAATGCAAATCGCACAGGTGCTTGCCGGCTATACCTTAGGCGGCGCGGACTTATTACGCCGTGCAATGGGTAAGAAAAAACCGGAGGAAATGGCGGCACAGCGTGAAATCTTCGAAAAAGGGGCAATCAAACAAGGTATTGATGGTAATCTTGCGATGAAAATCTTTGACTTGGTGGAAAAATTCGCCGGTTATGGTTTTAACAAATCGCACTCTGCCGCTTATGCGTTGGTTTCTTACCAAACATTATGGCTGAAAGCACACTACCCAGCTGAATTTATGGCGGCGGTAATGACTTCGGAGATGGATAATACCGACAAAATCGTTGGCTTTTATGACGAATGTATCAATATGGGCTTAACCGTTGTTTCGCCTGATGTAAACAGCGGTAAACACCGTTTTTCGGTGAACGAAAAAGGCGAGATTGTTTATGGCTTAGGCGCAATTAAAGGCGTGGGTGAAGGCCCGGTTGAAGCAATTTTAGAAGCCCGTGAAAAAGACGGTATCTTCAAAGATTTATTTGATTTGACCGCTCGAGTCGATCTGAAAAAAATCAATCGCCGTACCTTTGAAGGCTTAATTATGTCGGGCGCTTTCGATAAATTAGGTCCGCATCGTGCCGCACTGATGAAAAATTTAGAAGATGCACTGAAAGCATCTGATCAACATAGCAAAATGGAGGCATTGGGGCAAAGCGATATGTTCGGTGTGCTAACTGAAACGCCGGAAGAAGTGCAAAATGCCTATGCAAATACGCCGAAATGGTCGGAACAAACCATTTTGGAAGGTGAACGCACTACGCTCGGTTTATATTTAAGCGGTCACCCAATCGGACAATTCTTAAAAGAGTTATCGCACTATGCACCGGTACGCCTAAATGAACTACAGCCTACACGCCGTGGGCAAGTAGTTACCGTTGCCGGTATTATTATGGGTTCACGTATTGCCGTAACCAAACGAGGCAGCCGTCTTGGGATTGCTACCATTGAAGATCGTTCCGGTAAATTAGATATGACACTATTCTCGGAAGCACTCGAAACTTACGGTCATCTTTTAGAGAAAGATCGTATTGTGATCGCTACCGGTTCGGTGCAATTCGATGATTTTAGCGGCGGGTTAAAAATGTCGGTGCGAGAAATCGCCACGTTAGATGAAGCTCGTAGCCGCTATGCGAAAAGCCTTGCTTTAGCGGTTAGCCAAGAACAGCTCACTCCGCAATTTGTAAAAGAATTACGAGAAATCATCGAACCGAATAAAGAAGGGACGTTACCGTTACATTTCTACTACCAAAGTCCTGAAGGCAGAGCTTTATTACGTAGCGGCGTAGAATGGCGAGTAACCCCGAAAGATGAAATGCTCGACCAACTCAAAGCCCTACTTGGTGAAAACGCCGTAGAACTGGAATTCGAATAACAAAACAAGCGGTTGAATTTGCAGATTTTTTTGCAAATTTGACCGCTTGTTATTTGGTGAAATGGAAAAATATGTAACTTTTGTCTATTAAACCATTAAAGCTGTACCGCTAATTTCGCATAGGCACGTTCGGCTTTCGCTAAGGCTTTTTCAGTATTTTCATCACGAGCTAAGATAACTCCTAAACGACGGTGACCGTTTACTTCGCCTTTGCCGAATAAACGAATATTAGTACCGATTTCTTCCAACACTTTATCAAGATTACCGAAAGTCATATTGTTTGATTTCCCTTCTACTACAATCGCTTTGGAAGCCGCCGGGCTAATTTGATAAATTTCCGGAATCGGTAAACCTAAAATCGCACGAGCGTGTAAAGCAAATTGTGAAAGTTCTTGCGAAGCCATGGTCACCATTCCCGTATCGTGCGGGCGAGGCGAAACTTCATTAAAGATAATTTCATCGCCACACACAAATAATTCCACACCGAAAATACCACGTCCGCCTAATGCGGTTGTAATTCGCTCTGCGGTTTCTTGCGCACGTTTTAACGCTAGGTCGGACATCGCTTGCGGCTGCCAAGATTCACGATAATCGCCGTCTTCTTGGCGATGCCCGATTGGTGCTAAGAAAGAAGTACCGTTTACGTGACGCACGGTTAATTGCGTGATTTCATAATCGAATTTGATAAAGCCCTCCACAATTACTCGTCCGCTGCCGGCACGTCCGCCTTCTTGTGAATAATCCCACGCTTGTTGAATTTGATCTTCCGATTTAATCACCGATTGTCCGTGACCGGATGACGACATAATCGGTTTAACCACACACGGAATACCAATCTCGGCAACCGCTTGTTTAAAATCTTCCAGATTATCTACAAAACGGTAAGGCGATGTTTTTAAACCGAGTTCTTCCGCCGCTAAACGACGAATTCCTTCGCGGTTCATCGTCAATTGGGTTGCTTTGGCGGTCGGTACCACGTTATAACCTTCTTGCTCTAACTCTACCAAGGTTGCCGTTGCAATCGCTTCAACTTCCGGCACGATAAAATCCGGCTTTTCTTTTTCCACTAATGCTCGTAATGCTGCGCCATCTAACATAGAGATCGTATAAGCTCGATGTGCCACTTGCTGCGCCGGTGCATTTTCATAGCGATCAACCGCGATCACTTCTACTCCTAAGCGTTGTAATTCGATAACAACTTCTTTACCTAACTCACCCGAGCCAAGCATCATTACTTTTGTAGCATTCGGTCTTAACGGTGTACCAATTGTGGTCATTTTTTCTTCCTCTAAAGCTAAAGCAAACGTTTGCGCAGATTATATAATAAAGCGGTAAGATTTTGTAAAAATTTTGCAAAATCTTACCGCTTGTTCTTTTTAAGTATCGGATATTTAAAAGTTTACTCGTTCTTTTCCGTTACGGCTTCCGCTGTTTTGACTACCGTTTCAGTATTTTCAACTTCTTCCACTTTTTCCATTGCCCCTTGAATGGTCAGTTGAACTTCAACCGAAATAAGCGAACGTAATATTTCCTCCGCTTCTTTCGCTTTTTCAAGTATGCAATTTCCTTCGCTATCAAAATAACCTTGCGCTTTTAAACTGGCGCTAAAGGTTGAAAACAGCGCTTTATCAAAAAACTCCGGCGCATTAATACCGTGTAAGATAGATAATCGTTGTGCGATAGAACGGCTCTCTTTTTCCAATGCGGCACGGCTAATTTCCGGATGTTCAAGCAAAATACTCAAGCTGATATAGTAACGTTGCAGAATCTCACGTACTCCCGCCGCATGCAGTTGTAACGCTCGAACGCGTGCGCGATTAATTTGTAATACGTCGCTCTCATATTTGACGATACGTTGTGCGGAGAATTCCGTTAAAATCGCTTCCACTTGGTTTCGCACATCGTTCTCTTCAAAATGAAGAAACAGCTCCGCTTTTAAGAACGGATAAATACGATTAACCGTTTTAATAATCAGATCTTTCGAGACCGATTCATGATGTAAAATAATGCTTGCGACCAGTGAAGGCAGTACGAATAGATGCTGAATATTATTACGATAATACGTCATCAAGACTGCCGATTCTCGATCCAGACGAATCATTTCACCGAAACTGTCTTTCTCACTAATTACACCGGAACGAGGTAAAGTCAGCACATGATTAAGCATTTCTTCGGCGCTATCGTTCGGTACGATAACATCGTCGGAATAACTGACGTTTTTAAACAGCTGCAAATAGCTATCGACTTGTTCGATCAATTGTTCGCGAGCTAATGCACGTTGGCGAGAGGCAAGCAATACAGAACCGATTAAGTTTTTCGCATTAATCGCCGCAGCTTTATTAATGTTGATCATGACTTGATGTGCAACCGAATCCACCGCTTCATTCAACCATTTCGGACGACTGTCTTCAGCTTGAGATTCTTTCCATTCCGGAAAATGCTGATTTAAATAATTATTAACCTGAATAGGCTCGGCAAAGTTCACATAGCATTGTCCTAAGTTTTTCAGTTTCTTGATCACGCGTAAAACTAAGCCAGCGTTTTCTTTCTCTTTTTCCGCACCGCGCAACTCTTTCGCATAAGTATCCACTTCCAACACGTGTTCATAACCGATATACACCGGCACGATGCTAATCGGACGGGTTAAGCCGCGCTGCAGAGCTTGTAAAGTCATCGACATCATACCGGTTTTCGGCTCAAGTAAACGTCCGGTACGGGAACGACCGCCTTCGATAAAATACTCCACCGAATAGCCACGATAGAAAAGCTCCGCCAAATATTCGCGGAAAATCGTCGAATATAAGCGGTTTCCTTTAAAGGTACGGCGAATAAAAAATGCGCCCCAGCTACGGAAAATCGGTCCTGCTGGAAAGAAATTCAGGTTAATCCCCGCTGCGATATGCGGCGGTACCAATCCTTGATGATAAAGCAAATACGAAAGCAATAAATAGTCCATATGGCTACGGTGACAAGGTACATAAACGATTTCATGTCCTTCTAACGCCAACTTACGTACGCGATCCCCGTTTTGAACGTTGATCCCCTGGTATAACTTATTCCATAACCAGCTCAATACGCGATCGGCAATGCGTAAACTCTCATGGCTAACGTCCGCCGCAATCTCATTCACGATCTTTTCCGCTTCTTGGCGCGCTTTTTCAATTGAAATTTTCTTCGTTTTCGCTTCTTCTTCTATTGCCGCTTTAATCGCCGGCGATTGAATGATTTTATTAAACATCGCTTGGCGATCAGGCAATCTAGGCCCCATTGCGGAATAACGTTGCTTCGCAAAATGGATTTTTGCCACTCGTGCGAGTTTTTGAGCGATACCTTCATCGGCACCGTGTTCCGCTACCATATATTTCAACGACAACGCCTGAGAAAAGCGCACAAAATTATCACGCCCGAACCAAATCATCGAAATAATGCGTTGGAAACTGCTCATTAAGCGTAAATGCGGTTCGGATTCTTTCCCCGGAGAACGTCCCCACAATACCGAAGCCGGTATCAATTGCACGTCCAACGATTCATTATTGCGATGTAAATCCAAATAACGATAAAAGATGGACTCCGTTTCGCTCTTTGCACCTTTAGACTTAAAAAAGCGGCGTCCCTCATCTAAGAAAACATAACGAGGTAAAGATTGACCGTTTAATTCGTTATTCTGTAACGGATCGGGTAAATTAAGCGCCAAGCAGTTTTTTTGGAGAATCAATAAATCGGTTTGAGAAGTGTAAGGTAGAACATAAATAATGGGCTGTTCCAAATTTAAGTTAAGCTCTTTGACCGGATCGGTCGGGATAGCACGAGATTTAACTAACAGTGAAAGCGGAACATTTAATACTTTACGATAAAAATTTAAGAGGCTAGACATTTTAATATCCTTAATTGTTATGGTTTATGCCGTCTAATGTATTTCGTCCGCAGTTTACCATAAATTTGTGAGGATTTTCTGAATTTATCTAGTTACAAATAAAAAATTACTGTATATAATAACAAAAAATCTGTATATAAAGACAGCGAGGAAAAAATGTCACGTAAACACTTAACGGCTCGTCAGCAAGAAATTTTCGATTTTGTTAAACATCACATAGAAACCACCGGTATGCCGCCGACCCGTGTTGAAATTGCAAGAGAAATCGGTTTTAAATCGCCGAATGCGGCAGAAGAACACTTAAAAGCATTGGCGCGTAAAGGTTATATCGAAATGCTTTCCGGTACATCGCGCGGAATTCGTATTTTAGTCGATAACGAAGAAACTGCGGCAAATGACGACAGTTTACCGTTAATCGGCAAAGTGGCTGCCGGTACGCCGATTATGGCGATTGAACATGTGGAAAGTCATTATCCGGTAAACGGCGCGATGTTTAATCCGAATGCCGACTATTTGCTCAAAGTAAACGGTAACTCCATGGAAAAAATCGGTATTTTAGACGGTGACTTACTTGCGGTGCATAAAACCAATTTTGCCCGTAACGGCCAAGTCGTCGTCGCTCGCGTTGATGACGAAGTGACCGTAAAACGCTTGGAGAAAAAAGGCGATCTTATTTATCTTCATCCTGAAAATGACGAGTTACAACCGATTATTGTCGATCCTCGTATCGAATATATCGAAATTGAAGGAATCGCCGTCGGTGTAATTCGCAATAACGCTTGGATGTAAATTCTCTACTGCGGGGAAAATGCGTGATAAGCGTTCCCCTAAATCGTTATCATACGCTTATGCAACTTTCCACCTTTTCACATTCCGAAGACGAATTACTTAAAAAAGCGAACTGGCTTGCCGGTTTTACGCTGGGTGAAATCGCACATCAATTAAATATTGATGTGCCTTTGGATTTGCGTCGTGATAAAGGTTGGGTCGGGCAATTAATCGAAACGGCTTTAGGTGCAAAAGCCGGCAGCAAGCCCGAACAAGACTTTGCTCATCTAGGCATTGAACTGAAAACCATCCCTATCAATCATAAAGGTTTTCCGCTTGAAACCACTTTTGTCAGTTTAGCGCCGCTGACCCAAAATACCGGCATTACTTGGCAAACCTCTCATGTTCGCCATAAATTACAAAAAGTGCTATGGATTCCGGTACAAGGCGAAAGACATATTCCGGTTGCCGAACGCCACATCGGTCAGCCGATTTTATGGGAGCCTTCATTTGAACAAGAACAGCAGTTAAAAAATGACTGGGAAGAATTGATGGAATACATTATTTTCGGGCGTTTAAACGAGATAAATGCCACACTTGGTGAAGTGCTGCAATTACGCCCTAAAGGCAGGAATAGTCGATCACTCACTGCAGCTGTTAATCAACAGGGTGAAAGGGTTCAATCGTTACCGTTAGGTTTTTATTTACGTAAACAATTTACCGCTGAAATTTTACAGAATTTTTTACGTTCTCCTCTTTAATTTTTACATGACTCTCGCTATATTAGCGCCTTTTAAATTATAGGTAGTAACCTATTAAATTTTTCTCTGTTTAAAAGGACATTTTATGTTTGATTGGATTGCCAATCCCGAGGCGTGGGTCGCACTCTTAACCCTTACCGGGCTTGAAATCGTATTAGGTATCGATAACATTATCGTTATCAGTATTTTAGTTTCACGTCTTCCGATTCACCAACGTCAATCAGCCCGTATTATCGGTTTGGCACTTGCAATGGGTACTCGTATTCTGTTATTGCTTTCCCTTGCTTGGATGATGAAATTGGTCGATCCGCTTTTCTCCATCGCGGGGATGCCGATTTCCGGTCGCGATTTAATTCTTTTACTCGGCGGTATCTTCCTGATAGTGAAAAGTGCCATGGAGTTAAAAGAATCGATTGCAGGCGAATCTCATGAAGAAAAAGAGGACTCGGCGAAAAAAGCCAGCTTTTTAATGATTTTAGTTCAAATCGCGATTTTTGACGTAGTGTTCTCTCTCGACTCGGTAATCACAGCGGTTGCAATGGCGGACGATATTCCGGTAATGGTAATTGCGATTATTATTGCGGTTGCAGTAATGATGCTGGCGGCAAAAGCTATCGGTGATTTCGTGGATAACAACCCGACCATCAAAAACCTTGCATTGGCTTTCTTAATTTTAATCGGTGTGGTGTTAGTCGGCGAAGGCTTCAATATCCATATTCCGAAATCCGCCGTTTACACGGCAATGGGCTTCTCCGTTGTGGTAGAACTGTTAAATATTAAGATGCGTAAAAATCAAGCAAAACACGCTAAAGCGTAATAAATCGGCCCTTGATGAAAATCAGGGGCTTTTTTAATGTAAAATAGTCCATCCTTATTTTATGGCAAGCGGTCGATTTTGCGCCGAACTTTGCAATTACACTCGCAACAAATTATGTTATTGATTGATATAAAAGATAAAGAACTCAGCCAAGAAGAAGTTGAAATTCTTGAACATCCGCTCGTATCCGGTTTAATTTTATTTAGCCGTAATTTTCATGATAAAGCCCAATTGGAAGCCTTAGTGAAATCGATTCGCCAACGGGTAAAAAAACCGTTATTGATTACCGTCGATCAAGAAGGCGGTCGAGTACAACGCTTCCGTGAAGGCTTTACTAAGTTGCCGGCAATGCAAGCGTTTCATACCCTTGCAAAAAAACCGCAAGAATCGACCGCTTTAGCCCGACAAACCGGTTGGTTAATGGCGGCTGAAATGTTTGCCTTAGACATCGACTTGAGTTTTGCACCGGTCTTAGATTTAGGGCATCAGTGTAAAGCGATTGGCGATCGTTCGTTCGGTGAAAATCCGGATGCGATGCTACCGATAGCAGAAGCCTTTATCGACGGTATGCGAGAAATGGGTATGGCGACCACCGGTAAACATTTCCCCGGTCATGGACATGTATTAGCCGACTCTCATTTAGAAACGCCTTTTGATGATCGTCCGAAAGAGGCGATTTTCAACCGTGATATTCTGCCGTTTAAACAACTTATTTCAAAAGGTAAACTGTCCGCGGTTATGCCGGCTCACGTAATTTATACGCAATGTGACAGCCAACCGGCAAGCGGATCGGAATATTGGTTAAAACAAGTTTTACGTAACCAACTTAACTTTAACGGTGTTATTTTTTCCGATGATTTAGGTATGAAAGGCGCCGGTTTTATGGGTAATTTTGTAGAACGTTCTGAGAAAGCAATTCACGCCGGTTGTGATTTATTACTACTCTGTAATGAGCCGGAAGGTGTCGTCCAAGTGTTGGACGGTTTAAAATATCAACCGACCAAAGCGCAAACCGAACGCCATATCTCCTTGATGAAACGTAAAGCGGTAAGTTGGAACGAGCTGGAAGCAAGTCCTCGTTATCAGCAAGCACAGCAACGTTTAACCGCATTACAAAACGAATGGCTTGAATATAAAGCGCAGCACTGCTAATCAGCCATTTATCTTTTTAGGGTATAAATTATATTTATGCCCTAACAAACCACTAAAAATACCTCGATTCTTTTAACAAAATGATATTAAACTGCCCGCATTTTCAACAACAAGATTGCGTTTCGTGCCAATGGTTAGAAAAGCCGTATGCTACGCAACTTACCGATAAAGAAATCGATCTTAAGCGGTTAATTTCGCCTTTTATTTTGCAAAAATTCACCGAAATCTTACCGCCGGTTCAATCTCTGCAAGCTCAATTTCGTAATAAAGCGAAAATGGTGGTATCCGGCAGTGTCGAGCGTCCGATTTTAGGCATTTTAAAAGAGCAAAACGATCCTCAAAGTGGCATTGACTTGTGTGATTGTCCGCTCTATCCTACTGAATTTGAAGCGATTTTCCCGATTCTGAAAGACTTTATCGCCCGAGCCGGACTCGTACCTTATAACATTTCGAAAAAGAAAGGCGAATTGAAGTATATTTTGATTACGCAAAGCCAATATAACCAATCGGTTATGTTGCGTTTTGTGCTAAGAAGTGAGCAAAAACGACCGCTTGTCGAACGTGAATTACCGAATTTATTAGCTAAACTGCCGAAAGATTCTGTGGTAAGTTTAAATATCCAGCCGCAACACGCTGCAATTTTAGAAGGTGAAACCGAAATTTTCCTTACCGAAAAAACCACGATTGAAGAAAACTTTAACGACATTCCGTTATTTATTCGTCCGCAAGGCTTTTTCCAAACTAATCCGAGTGTCGCTAGTCAGCTTTATGCTACAGCGCAAAACTGGATCAAAAATTTACCGATTCAGCAATTTTGGGATCTGTTCTGCGGTGTCGGGGGATTCGGGTTACATTGTGCGAAAGCGTTACAAGAGAAGAATAAAAATGTGCAATTAACCGGTATTGAAATTTCCGCTTCAGCGATTGCCAGCGCAACAAAATCCGCCGAACGACTACAACTTAACAACGTGACATTCGCTTCGCTTGATTCGGCACAATTCGCCTTAAATGATAAAGGAAAGTCGCCGGATCTTGTGATTGTGAATCCGCCTCGCCGCGGTATCGGGAAACCGCTTGCGGAATTTTTAAACGAATTAGGGACACCCCACCTCATTTATTCGAGTTGTAATGCGCAAACGATGGCAAAAGATTTTGAAGCGTTAAGCAATTATTCACTTCAAAAGGTGCAATTATTCGATATGTTCCCGCATACTTCACATTATGAAGTGCTGACGTTTTTAGTGAAAAAATCGTAACTTTTTATAGCCCGATATGGGTAGAAGTTTATATTTTTAGTAAAATCTCGGTATAATTAAACCGCTTTAGTTTCATTTATCCGTATTCGATCAAAGAAGTGCTAGATTTTGTGAGCTAAATCACTTTTCTACAAGACAAAAGCGTAAAATATCTTTACTATATCACTATTCTTTTTTTATTAACTCTCAATTAGAGGATATTAACAATGGCTAAAATCGTTAAAGTAATCGGTCGTGAAATCATCGACTCACGTGGTAACCCAACTGTTGAAGCGGAAGTTCACTTAGAAGGTGGTTTCGTCGGTTTAGCGGCCGCTCCATCTGGCGCATCTACCGGTTCTCGTGAAGCATTAGAATTACGTGACGGTGATAAATCACGTTTCTTAGGTAAAGGTGTATTAAAAGCTGTTTCAGCGGTAAACAACGAAATCGCACAAGCTATCTTAGGCAAAGACGGTTCCGCTCAAGCTGAAATCGACCAAATCATGATCGATTTAGACGGCACGGACAATAAATCTAAATTCGGTGCAAACGCAATCTTAGCGGTTTCTTTAGCAACCGCTAAAGCGGCGGCGGCATCTAAAGGCTTACCGTTATATGCTTATATCGCTGAATTAAACGGTACGCCGGGCGTATATTCAATGCCGTTACCGATGATGAACATCATCAACGGTGGTGAACACGCTGACAATAACGTTGATATCCAAGAATTTATGATTCAACCGGTTGGCGCATCAACATTAAAAGAAGCGCTTCGTATCGGTGCGGAAGTATTCCACAACTTAGCGAAAGTATTAAAATCTAAAGGTTTAAATACTGCTGTGGGTGACGAAGGTGGTTTTGCGCCTAACTTAGCATCAAACGCAGATGCGTTAGCATGTATCAAAGAAGCGGTTGAAAAAGCGGGTTATGTTTTAGGTAAAGACGTAACTTTAGCGATGGACTGCGCATCTTCTGAGTTCTATAACAAAGAAAACGGTTTATACGAAATGAAAGGTGAAGGTAAATCTTTCACTTCTCAAGAATTTACTCACTACTTAGAAGGTTTATGCAACGAATACCCAATCAAATCGATTGAAGACGGTCAAGACGAATCCGACTGGGAAGGTTTTGCATACCAAACTAAAGTTTTAGGCGGTAAAATCCAATTAGTTGGTGACGATTTATTCGTAACTAATACCAAAATCTTAAAAGAAGGTATCGAAAAAGGTATCGCAAACTCAATCTTAATCAAATTTAACCAAATCGGTTCTTTAACTGAAACTTTAGCTGCAATCAAAATGGCTAAAGATGCCGGTTACACAGCAGTTATCTCACACCGTTCTGGTGAAACTGAAGATGCAACTATCGCTGATTTAGCGGTTGGTACGGCTGCAGGTCAAATCAAAACCGGTTCTATGAGCCGTTCAGACCGTGTTGCTAAATACAACCAATTAATCCGTATCGAAGAAGCATTAGCGGCAGCAGGTACACCTGCACCATTTAACGGTTTAAAAGAAGTTAAAGGTCAAGCGTAATCTTATTTGATTCGTAAGTAATAAATGCCACAGAAATTTCTGTGGCATTTTTGTATATATTTTTACTTGGTATTCTTTATGCAAGAAGTTCTCCTTTCCGAGCCTTGGCTAAAATGGGCGGTTGAAATTCAAAGTATTGCACAAAACGGGCTGACTTATACCACAGGCATTTATGATCGTGAACGCTACGAGCGTTTACGTGACATTTCCGCCGAGATGCTAAGCTGTAAAACAGATATTCCCGTTGAGAAAATCAAACTGCTTTTTTGCAATGAAGAAGGTTATCAAACACCCAAAATTGACACGAGAGCCGCGATTTTTAAAAACGGGCAAATTCTACTGGTACAAGAAAATGACGGTCGTTGGGCATTGCCTGGCGGATGGGTTGATGTATTAGAAACAATAGATTCCAATACAGTAAAAGAAGTAAAAGAAGAAGCCGGTTTAACTGTAAAAACACATTTTATCATCGCAATCCACAATCAGCATCGTCGTAATGATCCTAATTACCCTTATAGCGTTCTAAAAACCTTTGTGATGTGTGAATTACTTGGCGGCGAATTTGTAGAAAATAGCGAAACGATTGCTTCACAATATTTCTCACTTGAGAACCTTCCGTATCTTGCTCAAGAAAAAAATAGCAAAGCACAAATTGCTTTATGCTTTGAAGCTTATCAAAGTACCACTTGGCAAACCCAATTTGATTAAATAGAGGAAAGATAATGTTATATTCTGTTCTAACCGACCAATTACTTATCGGTCAAGGCTACCGTAACGGAGCCCATTCTACACAACACGAGCAATTAGTCGTGATGTTTGAAGATGACGGCGAAACCGGTTATTTTTATGCCATGGACTTACATCAGGCAGAAAATCCGGTAGTGGACAGCCTATTTGTGTATAGTAAAGCCGATATTGACGAGAAGACGTTAGCGGAACCGCGCCGTTTAGAGATCTGTTGGTCGGAAAACGGCTATCAAGCCTTTTTATTGTTAAACGGTTATCCGCACGCCGCTTTCGATTTTAGCCAATTTGTCGGCTATAACCACACGAAATTCCCTCAACCGGAATTAGACAGTATGTGGGTTCACAAAGAAACTAATGCCGAATTAGTAGAAAAGTGGCTAGGCTAATAGCTGACCAAGCGGTTAAATTTTGCGAAATTCTTACGAAATTTAACCGCTTGTCCGTTTATTGGCGATTATTACAATGCTCTCGAATCAGGCTTAAAAACGCACCGCCGAAACGTTCCAGTTTACGTTCTCCGACCCCATTAATATCCAACATTTCCACTTCGCTAAGCGGTAAAAATTCCGCCATTTCCTGCAAAGTCGCATCGTTGAATACCACATAAGGCGGGATATTTTCTTTATCGGCAATTTGTTTACGTAGAAAACGCAGGCGAGCAAATAAGTCTTTATCGTAACGAGCCGAACTCTGTTTCTGTACATAAGCCGTTGCCGAGAAGGTTAAGCGAGGCATTGCCAATTCAAGTTTTTTCTCCGAACGCAATACCGGACGAGCTTCTTCCGTCAGCTGTAATGCCGAATGGTTCACGATATTTTGACGAATTAAACCCAAATGAATTAATTGACGAATAATACTTAACCAATAATCTTGGCTCTGCTCTTTACCGATACCGTACACCGAAAGCTGATCATGATTAAACTGGCGAATTTTTTGGTTATTTAACCCTCGTAATACGCCAATCACATGGTGTGCGCCAAAAGTTTGACCGGTACGGTAAATAACCGACATCACTTTTTGCGCATCTAACGTACCGTCATATTTGCGAGGCGGATCTAAACAAATATCGCAGTTTTTACAGGGTTCTTGACGTGATTCGCCGAAATAATTCAATAGCACTAAACGGCGACAGGTTTGCGATTCGGCAAAAGCACCGATGGCTTGTAATTTATGTCGCTTTATATCACGCTGTTCGCTTTCCGGTTCTTCCAATAATACTTTTTGCAGCCACGCATAATCGGCGGGATCATAAAATAACACCGCTTCAGAAGGTAAATCATCACGTCCGGCACGCCCGGTTTCTTGATAGTAGGATTCGATACTGCGTGGCAAATCGAAATGCACCACAAAACGCACATTCGATTTATTAATCCCCATCCCGAAAGCAATAGTCGCCACCACAACTTGAATATTATCTCGCTGAAACGCATTTTGAACCGTTTCACGTTGCTGAACCGACATACCGGCGTGGTAACCCATTACCGAAATTTTACGTGCCGCCAATTTTTCGGTAATTTCTTCCACTTTTTTACGGCTATTGCAATAAACGATACCACTCTTACCCTGCTGTTTACTGATAAACTTCGCTAACTGTTCCATCGGCTTAAATTTTTCTTGTACCGTATAGCGAATATTCGGGCGATCAAAACTGCCTAAATAGGTATGCGGATCGGTTAAGCGCAGGTGCTGCAGAATATCGTGGCGAGTCGTAGGATCTGCCGTTGCCGTCAATGCCATCAGCGGCACATTCGGAAAGGTATCACGTAAATTGCCTAATAAAGTGTATTCCGGACGGAAATCATGCCCCCATTGCGAAACGCAATGCGCTTCATCGACCGCAATCAGGCTAATTTTGCATAACGAAATAAAATGGAAAAAGCCTTGAGTCATTACTTTTTCCGGCGAGAGATAAAGTAATTTCAACTGACCGGAAAGTGCTTTCTGTTCGACAAGCTGTTGTTCTTCAAAAGTTTGCGTGGAATTTAAAAAACCGGCTTCGATACCATTGGTCAGTAGCTGATCGACCTGATCTTTCATCAAAGAAATCAGCGGAGAAATCACTAGCGTAATGCCGTCTAAGCAAAGCGCCGGTACTTGGTAACAAAGCGACTTACCGCCGCCGGTGGTCATAATGACTAAACAATCTCTACCCGCCAGAACCGAATCGATCACTTCTTGTTGTCCGTGACGAAAAGATTGATAACCGAAGACATTATTCAATACGTCTTTGGCGGCGGTTTGAGATAATTGCATTATAGTTCCGATAAGATAAGCTAAAAAAAGACTAGACAAGCGGTCAAATTTGCAAAATATTTTGCAAAAGCGACCGCTTATTGATTAAAAGCTGATTTGTTCGCCGTGACGTGCAAAAGCTTCTTCCAGATGCGTCCAGAACGAACGCCCTTCTGCGGTAACCCATTCGCCGTCACGGAAAGCGAAATGGAAGCCGCCTAATTTGCTAGCAAGCCATAACTCTAACATCGCTTCTTGTTTATTGATGATAATCTGCGATTCGTCATCAAAGGTCAAAGTACATACCGCGCCTTGAATCTCGGTATCGATACTTAAACCTTCGTCATCAATTTTTTCTTCGATTTGTTGCCACACTTGTTCAACTTTTTGATGGAATTCCGCTACGTTCATAAGGTCCTCTATTTAAAATAAATTTTCTTTCTCTTAAGTTGTAAAAAAGGTCTTTTTAATTCTTTAATCAGTTTCTTCAAAGGGGTGAGCTTTTGCTTGCCAATTTTCTTTGTACAGCGAATATCTCGTTCGTCTTTTAAAGCACTCTTAAAATTCGTATCTTTATTTAAAATGAAATCTTGAATACAAACCGCCGGATTCATCTGTAACACAAGATAGTCTTCATTTTTTAATAACGCTTCAAAAATCAGATCATCAATCGGTATCGATAAATGATACATATTAAGTTGCTCTAAAATATAATCGATACCTTTTCGGGAAACGATATAACCGGCCGCACCGACATGTCTAGATTTCAATTTATAAAATTTTCTGCCTAAATAAGTCAATCTGGGAAAAATCGACATATCGGCGCGATAAAAATGCTGCTCCAGCTTCAATATGTCCATATCTTTCGGCAAATAATGCGGTTGAAGCAATGCTTGCGCATTTTCGCCCAGATAAATGTCGTCTTCAAAAATGGCGATATAATCCAAGCCTTGCTCTTGCGCCAAACGCCACAACGCAATATGACTTAACGCACAAGCGATTTCCCCTTTGGTCAAAGGGCTTGTCGTAATATCAATACCGAATTCTTTTGCTTTTCGCTCAATTAAATCGGGCATAATAGCGTCAAAAAACACAAAAGGAATATGCTGTTTAGCAAATTCCGACATCATATGATTTCGACGTTGTGAATTATTTTTTAGACTAATAACATAGTTACGCAATTCCATACTTTGCATAAGATTCCATCCTTAGAAAATAAAGCAAAATTTGTTACATCTAACCGCCTATCGTTGAAATATCAGGAAGTTCGGTCATATTCCACCGAGGTTTTACGCTGACGCTTAAATCGCTGGTTTCACCGTTTTTTAAGCGTAAAAACCCGGTATAAGCAATCATTGCACCGTTATCGGTACAAAATTGCGGACGAGGGTAATAAACCTCGCCTTTTAAATTTTTCATCATCTCCGCCAAATCAGCACGTAATTGCTTGTTAGCACTTACACCGCCCGCCATCACAAGACGTTTATAGCCGGTTTGCTGTAAAGCTCGCTTACATTTGATGATAATCGTATCCACCACCGCTTGTTGGAAAGCGTGAGCGATATCGCAACGAGTTTGTTCGTCCAGCCGCCCGTTCTCGTCTAAATGGGCATTAATCGTATTAGCGGCAAAGGTCTTTAAGCCGGAAAAGCTGAAATCCAGCCCCGGTCTGTCCGTCATCGGACGAGGAAATACAAAACGATTCGGCGTACCTTTCTCAGCCAACTGCGAAACCGCCACGCCCGCCGGATAATCCAATCCGAGTAATTTGCCGGTTTTATCAAAGGCTTCGCCGGCGGCATCGTCAATCGATTCGCCTAAAATTTCATACTGCCCTACGCCCTCCACTTTAACAAGCTGGGTATGTCCGCCCGAAATCAATAACGCCACAAACGGAAACGCCGGCGGGTTATCTTCCAACATCGGCGCCATTAAATGTCCTTCCATATGGTGTACGCCGAGTGCAGGCACGTTCCACGCATAGGCGAGCGAACGGGCGATTGTCGAGCCGACTAATAACGCTCCGACTAAGCCCGGACCTGCGGTATAAGCCACACCGTCAATATCGGCTGCGGTTAAATTCGCTTCTTTTAACGCTTCTTGAATCAGCGGTAACGTTTTACGGATATGATCACGTGAAGCCAACTCCGGCACGACGCCGCCGTAATCCGCATGCATTTCGATTTGGCTATAAAGTTGGTTTGCCACCAAGCCTTTCTCTTCATCATAAATTGCCACTCCCGTTTCGTCACAGGAAGTTTCAATACCTAAAATTCGCATATTTTCGTCTTATTTATGAAATGGGAAAGGGGCATTATTCAAAAATAACGCCCCTAAAATTGCAAAACTTTTATAAAAATCAACCGCTTGCTTAGAATTGTTCGCTATATTCAGGCTTAATCGCTTCAGGGAAGTTTTTATCTTTATTCGCTTCGATTAATGCCGCGACTTTCTCCGCCGAATCTTTCACGCCCATTTGTTCATAGGCTTTTTGCATATAAGAAAGCGCTTGATAGGTCGGTTTGCTTTCAGGATAAAAACGCATCATTTCTTCTACTCGGTTTACCACCGCTACATAAGCCTCTCGCTCATCGTAGAATTTTACGATGGACAATTCATGCTCCGCCATACGATTAATTAAATACGCCATCCAATTTTGCGCATCACGCGCATATTGGCTTTGCGGATAATGTTGCACGATAGTTTGGAAGCTACCGTATGCGTTACGCACGCTGTCTAATGCGCGAGAAGCACGATTAACGCCGAAGAAATCTTGAATAAAATTATCGCCTAAACGCGCATTGCTTAAACCCGCCAAATAATAAACATAATCCATACTTGCACTGTTCGGATAAGCGCGTACGAAACGTTCCGCCGCATCCAACGCTTTATAATACTCGCCGATTTTATAATTTGCGAAAATTAAACTTAGTTGCGTTTGTTCACCGAACGTACCTTGTCCGCCCTTAGCGCCAATTGCATCCAAATAACGAATTGCAGAATTATAATCGCCGTCTTGCAAATAGGTTTGACCTTTGGTGTAGAGATCTTGTGCCGACGCTTCTTCTAATTCTTTATTCGCACTTGAACAACCTACAACTAAAAGTCCTGCCAATACGAGAGAAGCAAGAGAAGTAAATTTACGCATATGATTTTACCTATAAAAAAGTGTGTGCAATGAAAAGTTAATGTACAATGGTTTCGTTTGACCGATGGCACTTTGCTAAGTTCATACAGATATGTCTTATTTTATAGAACCTCGCTAAATAAGCAACAAACAAATTTTGGAATTTATATTTAATGACTCAACAAATGACATTAACGGCGGAAGTCACCGCCGACTTATTAGGCTGTCGCCTTGACCAAGCCCTCGCTCAGCTTTTTCCCGACTATTCTCGTTCTAGAATAAAAGTGTGGATTGAGAGCGATTTAGTAAAAGTAAACGGTATAGTTGTAAATAAAGCGCGTGAAAAAGTTTTCGGCGGCGAGCAAGTCGAAATTCAAGCGGAAATCGAAGAAGAAATTCGTTTCGAGCCGCAAGACATTCCGCTAAATATCGTGTATGAAGACGATGATATTATCGTAATTAATAAGCCGAAAGATCTGGTTGTCCACCCGGGGGCAGGGAATCCGGACGGTACGGTGCTGAATGCGTTATTGCATTACTACCCGCCGATTGCGGAAGTACCTCGTGCCGGTATCGTACACCGTTTGGATAAAGACACGACCGGTTTAATGGTGGTAGCAAAAAATATTCCGGCGCAAACCCATTTAGTCACCGCACTCCAAAAACGTCGTATTACCCGTGAATATGAAGCGGTGGCAAGCGGGGTGATGACGCAAGGCGGTAAAGTGGACGAGCCGATGGCACGCCATCCGACCAAACGCACCGCAATGGCGGTACACCCGATGGGTAAGCCGGCGGTAACTCATTATCGTATAATGGAGCGTTTCCGTAACTATACTCGCCTACGCTTACGCTTGGAAACCGGACGTACTCACCAAATTCGCGTACATATGGCGCATATTGCTCACCCGTTATTAGGTGATCAGCTGTATGGCGGTCGTCCTCGTCCGCCAAAGGGGGCGAGCGAAGAATTTTTAGCGGTGTTACGCGGTTTCCAACGCCAAGCGTTACACGCAACCATGCTGCGCTTAGAACACCCGATTACCGGTGAATTGATGGAATGGCACGCACCGCTACCGGATGATTTCGTCGAATTAATCGAAGCCTTAAAAGCCGATTATCAGCTTTATAAAGACGATTTGGATTATTAATGAGAAAAGTCCGTAGCCTTAAACGGTTACGGACTTTTTATTTTTACGGCGAGTAAATCAAACAAATAAAGAAAATAAATACGGTAACAAATTCTAACATACCGATTTGCTTTACATTTAAGCCGAAACTCGGCACTAATGCGGCTCGTATAAATCCGATCAAATAAGCGAAATAAAGCCATTTATCACCTAAAAACCAATAAATCACCGCCAGCAATAAATGTAAGCCGAGGCTTAGCTCCATAAATAACGGATTTCTTCTCTCTCTAACCATACTTTTTACATAAAAAGTAGTGGCAATAAAGAAAAGCGTCGGATGAATCAAAATCGCCCAGTCATATTCCGAGCTAACTAAATAACCGCTTGCCATACCGATCACACCGAAAGTAACAATACCGGCAATATCATTATTCAAATGGCGTTCGTTTTTTTGCTTCGCATAATAAGTTTGTACTAATCCAAGCGGTAAAATAATCGGTAAAAATTGCAAAATATCCGGTTTATGGACAATCACCGGCAGTGCAAAACCAAGACTGAGGACAAAATAAACGATTGCCCATTTTTTATTACGTGCGGTCGGTTTTTTACTAAATAAGGAAAGGAAAGGATAAGAGAATAAATAGAGGAACAGCCAAGAAAACGCAAACCAAAAATGAAGCGGACTAAATCCGCTTTTAAAACCGGCATATAAAAACGGAACGAATGCCATCACTAATGCGCCGTGTTGATTTGAAATGACCGGTTTATCTTTCAGCATAAAGTATCCTTACATAAAAAAGGCGACTATATTAGTCGCCTTGGTATTCTAAGGAAAATTAGAATAATTTTCTAGCCGCCTCAAACAGTTCTTCTTTGAACGGACGGCGCATATTGTTAATCGCATCAATAATATCGTGATGTACCAAATTCTCATTTTTGATACCGATACAACGACCGCCGTGACCTTGTAATAACAGATCCACCGCATATACGCCCATACGGGAAGCTAAAATACGGTCGAACGGGCAAGGCGCACCGCCGCGTTGAATGTGACCTAATACGGTTGCGCGCGTTTCATGACCGAAACGGTCTTCGATTTCTTTTGCCAATGCCTGAACGTCCGTCATTAATTCGGTAATCGCAATAATCGCATGACGTTTACCTTTATTAAAACCGTCTTCGATATTACGCATTAGCGACTCTTTATCCAAACCTTTTTCCGGCACGATAATATATTCGCAACCGCTGGCAAGCGCCGCACTAATGGTTAAATCGCCGCAGTGGCGTCCCATAATTTCTACGATAGAAATACGTTGATGCGAGGTAGAAGTATCGCGTAAACGGTCAATCGCTTCCACCGCCGTTTCCAATGCGGTTTGGTAACCGATAGTGTAATCCGTACCGACGATATCATTATCGATTGTACCCGGAATACCGATACACGGATAACCGAATTCTTCGGTTATAAGTTTCGCTCCCATATACGAGCCGTCTCCGCCGATAACGACCAGCGCATCAATATCGTATTTTTTTAAGGTTTCTACCGATTTTTTACGTACTTCGGGATCTTTAAACTGCGGGAAGCGTGCCGAACCTAAAAAAGTACCGCCACGGTTGATGGTTTCCGATACGGAACGACGATCAAGCGGAATTACTCTATCGGTATATAAACCGTAATAACCGTCTTGTACGCCATATACTTCTAAGCCTTCGTTTAATGCGGCGCGTACCACACCACGAATTGCGGCATTCATACCCGGTGCATCGCCTCCACTGGTTAGCACGGCAATTTTTTTGATTTGTTTAGCCATTTTTTGACACCTTTTGCTATAAATTTAAATTTTAAAATAAATCGAAAATTGGCGGCAAGATTACCTTATTTAGGGTATTCATTCTAGTGCTATTTCATCTTTTTTTGATCTAATCAAGCAAAATGTCCAAGGCTAAATCCAACGCCTTGAAGAATTTCTCCAATTCGTCGGGCGAAGTATAATGCGCCAACGAAATTCTTAGTGTGCCTCTTTGTTGCAAATAATGCAGATACGGCTTCGCACAATGCTCTCCGCTACGTAATGCGATTTTACTTTCGGTCATAATCGCCGCAATATCGGCATGATGAATCCCGTCAAATGCAAAACTAATGGTAGAACAATTCGGCTGAGAAAAAATTCGAATATTTTTATACTTTTTTAACCGCTTGTAGGCTTCTTCCGCCAGATTATCCACAACATGATTCAATGCTTCGAAATCCCATTGTTCGAGCCATTCCAATGTTTTGCCGAAGCCGATAATTCCGGCGATATTCGGCGTACCGGCTTCCAAGCGATAAGGTAAAGCGGCAACGGAAAGTGCGGATTCCGAAATATCTTCCAACATTTTACCGCCGAAAAACAGCGGTCGAATTTGCTCTAAACTTTGCAATTTTCCGGTTAAAACACCGACACCGGTCGGCCCATACATTTTATGCGCCGAAAAGGCATAAAAATCCGCATCCAGTTTTTGTACGTCCACTTTTTCGCAACATACCGCTTGCGCGCAATCTAATAAAATTTTTGCATTGGAACGACGGCGAATAATCGGGATCAGCCGTTCGACCGACTGACGTACGCCGGTTACGTTTGAAACTAAATTCAAGGCAACGATTTTAGTTCTTTCGGAAACGGCTTGCGTTAAAGCGGTCGGATTTAACTGAAAATTTGCATCTAACGGCAACACAATTAATTTCGCTTGCTTACGCTGTGCTAACTGCTGCCACGGAATAAAATTCGCATGATGTTCGGCAACCGAAATCACTATTTCATCTCCCGCTTCCAGTAAATGTTCCAAACCGTACGCCACCAAATTAATCGCATGGGTGGTACCGCTTGTCCAAATTACCGCATTGCGAGATTCCGCATTAAAACGAGAAGCGACTAAATCTCTCGCTCGCTCATAAGCTCGGCTTTGTATCAGATCGTATTGGCTGCGATGTACCGACCCAGCCGAAGCATAAAATTCGACCGTACTATCAATGAGAACCTGTGGTTTTAAAGTCGTGGCGGCGGAGTCCAGATAACTCCATTCCGCTTGTTGTTGAAAAAAAGGAAACTGAGATCTAAACGCTTCCGTTTGCTGCATATTCATTAACGCACCGCCTCCCGATACAATTTATTACAAGGAATACCGTCACGATTACCGTCCATCGTTTTAGAACCGCATAGATCGAAATAACGCTTCGCACTTTGGTAATCACTAAAATCACGACAATGTAATATTTTATGACAATCTACGGTTTTTGGTTTGCCAAGCGGTCGTTTTTTCCAAATATTTTGCCAATTCCAATCAGAATCGGATCGCTTGTCAGACTGATGAGCTTGTCGCCATTGCGCAGGATTAATCGGCGATTTATCTTGCCACAATCCTTGCTTTTCTCGCTTTGCTTTTTGCATGGCTTCTTCATAAATCGGCAAAGTCTCACGGTATGCCCACGCCATACCTTTTTGCACTAATAATAAATTGATATTACGTTCTTGCTCGTCATAAATCACCG
Organism: Actinobacillus lignieresii; assembly: GCF_900444945.1. NCBI lineage: Bacteria > Pseudomonadati > Pseudomonadota > Gammaproteobacteria > Pasteurellales > Pasteurellaceae > Actinobacillus > Actinobacillus lignieresii. Next base: position 1,250,024 of record NZ_UFRM01000001.1, read on the forward strand.
CCAATAAACGTTGATAGCGATCATAACCTTGGCTATGCAACATAACCTGCTTTTTAAACACTAAATTTGCCAATGTTTGTTTTGCTTTATTACCGTAGGGCTGAGCCGATTCCGGCGCATCAATATGTAGCAAACGTACTTTAAGTGGTTTACGCTTATGTAAGCAGGTCAGCGTATCACCGTCACTAATTCCCACCACTTTGCAACTGATTTCATTGCCTGAAGCGGCATAGAGAAAGGGAGAGATTAAATTAAAAAAGACGAATAAAATTAAAGAATAAATAACTTTCATACAAAATAAAAAAGTGTAGGTATTACCCTACACTTTAACAGATTTTCAATCAGTCGGTGCGAATCTTATTCCAGTTCGCCGTTTTTTAAGCGCGTAAAATAGCTTTTCGTTTCTTCGATAATGACTTTACGTAACGCAATTAATGCGATGAGATTCGGAAACGCCATCAAACCGTTTACGATATCCGCAATCGTCCAAATTGTATTTAATTGTAAGAACGGTGCGGAAGCAATTAATAAGATAAACAGTAAACGATAGAATTTAATTCCTTTGGTTCTGCCGTTCGTGAGGTACACGAAACAACGCTCACCGTAATAGCACCAGCCCAAAATAGTGGTAAAGGCGAAGAAAATCAATCCGACGGTAACGATGACCGCCCCGAACGAGCTGTCTAAACCTTGGTTAAAGGCAAGATTGGTTAATTCAGCCCCTTCGGCTTTACCGGTCCAAGCGCTGGTTAATACGATAACTAAACCCGTCATAGTACACACAATAATCGTATCCAAGAAAGTACCGGTCATGGAAATTAAACCTTGGCGTACCGGCTCTTTAGTTTGTGCCGCCGCTGCCGCAATCGGGGCCGAACCTAAACCCGATTCATTCGAGAAAATACCGCGTGCCACCCCTAATTGAATTGCTTGCATTACGGTAAAACCGAAGGCTCCGCCCAATGCGGCTTCCGGATTAAACGCCGCATGCACGATTAACACGATTGCATCCGGTACTTTTTCCGCATTCATAATTAATACGCTGACAGATGCAATCACATAAGCGACCGCCATAAAAGGTACGATAATCGATGCGATTTTAGAAATACGTTTCACACCGCCTAAAATGATCGAAGTCACGACTAAGGTTAAAACAATCGAACTAAATACGACCGGTATATCGAAAGTCGATTCTAACGAATGAGTAATACCGTTTACTTGCGGGAAGGTACCAATCCCTAATAAGGCAACCAATACACCAAAAAATGCAAATGCTTTTGCCAGCCATTTCCAGTTTTTACCCATTCCCATTTCGATATAATACATCGGGCCGCCGGCGACAAAACCGTCTTTATCACGACCACGGAATTTAATCGCCAATAAACCTTCCGCATATTTGGTCGCCATACCGAATAAAGCAATCAACCACATCCAGAATAATGCGCCCGGTCCGCCCGAATGAATAGCGGTCGCTACGCCGACAATATTACCGGTACCGATGGTTGCGGCAAGTGCGGTCGAAAGTGCGGCGAAAGCGGAAATATCGCCGGATTGTCCTTTCCCTTTTTCCGGTTTGAACATATAGACGAATGCACGCGGAAGCTGCGAGATTTGAATACCTTTCAAAGCGCAAGTCAGATAAATACCGACACCGGAAAGTAAAATTAAAAGCGGAGCGCCCCAAATAAGGCTATTAATTTGATTAAGAATTGCGTCAAATGACATGATGGTTCCTCGTAAACATAACTTACAAGGAAAGAAAAGCAGGCTATAAGCGGTCGAATTTCGCCAAAAATTTGCAAAATCCTAAACACAAATAGAAAATAGGTTGTACTTTTCTCCCCTGTCCTTTTGCCTGAGCGTTTCATGCTTACGCACTTGCGCCTTCGGCGTCCATTTTCCATTAACTACATGGATTGGATCTCTCCAAGGGTTCGTCCAGTAACTGTCCTCGCTATTGCTAGCACCTGAAAGATTTTACCTCGTCGGTAGAGCTTATCGCTCTTCTCCAGCTACCTTCATCCGAACGTATCTTTTAAAAAAAGAATGTGCGGAATTCTACCGATTCTTTAAAAATCGTCAATAGCCTAAAAACATATTTTTAAGCAAACGTTTGCTTTTTGCTTATAGTTTACACAATCCAATAAAAAAGCGACCGCTGTTATGATATTGGCGATCGCTTTTTCACCTTTAACGACGAATCGGTACTTCTTCTATATCACCCAGTAATACCGCATAACGACGGGTCGAACGGCTTGACTCTAAAGCGATTTTTAACGCCATCGTAAGCGGTACGGACAACAACATACCGACCGTACCTAATAACCAACCCCAGAATAATAAAGACAAGAACACGACAAGGGTTGAAAGCCCGAGACGTTTACCCATCATTTTCGGCTCCAAGACATTACCGAATAACATATTGATGCCAACTACCCCAATCAATACGCCGATACCGACGGAAAATCCGTTTAATAAAAGCGCTTGTAATACAATCGGAATACCGGCTAAAAACGAACCGATATTCGGAATATAATTCAGTAAAAAAGCAAGTGTCGCCCAAAGCACCGCATATTGCACATCAAGCACGATCAATAAAATCCAAATCGAGATACCGGTTAATGCACTCACAACCGTTTTTACCCCTAAATAGCCGATAACTCCGTCTAATACTTGATTAAGATAATATTCTTCATTCGACAAATCATCATCCGGACTTAATGCCAAAGCCAGTTTATATTTAGCCATCGGTGATTCGAACAACATAAAAATCACCACTAAAAATAACACGAAAATATTCGACACCACACCGGAAAAGCTAAGCAGCAAACGGCTGACAAAATTCATAACTACGCTTGGGTCGAATTTATTCAGCACATCTTCTTGGGTAATACTAATCGGTAAATTATAGGCTTTAATCAAAGCAAAAACCGTGTCCAAACGCTCCGTTAATAGCACCTTATATTGCGGAATCGAAGCGGTAAATTCCTGAATCGCCCCATTAAACATTCCGGCCAGAAAGAAGAAAATTAAAACGATTAAACCGAGTAATAAACCGATTGCCAGCCCTAACGGAATATGACGCTTGGTCATAAACTTAATAATCGGCGAGCAAATAATCGCAATAAATAATGACAACAAGAAAGGAATAATAATCTCCCCCGCCATTTTTATACCGGCGAGAATCACTATAATTGAGGCCGTAGCAACCAATACTTTAGTTAATGAAGATCGATGTTCCATAATGCTCCGAAAACAAGCGGTCAAATTTTGATAAATTTTTACAATTCACACATCATAAACAAAGAGGCGATTACTCAATCGCCTCTTCAATCGTTATTTATACTCTAAATGGTATTTTTTCTTAAGTCCGTTTAAACGTGATACAGCCATTTTGGCTTCTTCCAATTTATCTTGTTTAGCCAGTTCTTCCGCTTTCTTCACTTCGTCAATCACTTCTTGCATACCTGCTTGATAGCCTTTGAATAGTTCTTGATCACCGCCTAAACTTGCCGGCATCGTATTTTTAGCTTTTTCCGCTTGTACTAAGAATTGTTTTGCCGATTCTTGAAACTCCGTAGCCGTTTGAGCTCGAGTAAAGGCACTCATATACTTGTTCATTTGGAACATTTCCATCATCACGCCGTTTGCTAATGCAGCCGATGAAAATGCAAGCATCGCCACCGCTAACGTTTGTTTAAATTTATTCATCATTTTTCCCACATGTTAAGTGATAGATTAAAAAATCGTATTCTAATCTATCTATATCTTGCTAGAAAGCAATATTTGCTAGAAAATAGACAACTTTACACGCTCTACCTGTAGAGCGTACTGACTTGTTATCAGAAGAGAATAAACCTATGTCCGAATTAAAATACCCGAAACCCGAATTACTCTCGCCTGCCGGCACCTTAAAAAATATGCGCTATGCGTTTGCTTACGGTGCAGATGCCGTTTATGCCGGCCAGCCACGCTATAGTTTACGTGTCCGTAATAATGAATTTAACCATGCCAACTTACAAATTGCGATTGATGAAGCGCATAGTTTAGGCAAAAAATTCTATGTGGTGGTGAATATTGCGCCGCACAACTCAAAGCTAAAAACCTTTATCAAAGATCTTAAAGTTGTGGTGGATATGAAACCGGATGCACTGATTATGTCCGATCCCGGCTTAATTATGCTCGTGCGTGAAAACTTCCCAGAAATCGATATTCACCTTTCAGTACAAGCGAATGCGGTAAACTGGGCGACGGTAAAATTCTGGAAACAGATGGGGCTTACCCGTGTCATTCTTTCACGTGAATTATCATTGGAAGAAATCGAAGAAATCCGCCAGCAAGTGCCGGATATCGAGCTTGAAATCTTCGTACACGGCGCACTTTGTATGGCATATTCAGGTCGTTGCCTATTGTCCGGTTATATCAATAAACGTGACCCGAACCAAGGTACTTGTACCAACGCTTGCCGTTGGGAATACAAAATGGAAGAAGGCACAACAGATGAAGTCGGTAACATCGTGCCGCAATCCGCCGTTCAACGTTACGAGCCGGAAATCGAAGTGAAAAATATTGCCCCGACATTAGGCGAAGGTTCACATACCGATAAAGTTTTCCTATATACCGAGCCAAACCGTCCGGACGAGCAAATGACCGCATTTGAAGATGAACACGGCACTTACTTTATGAACTCAAAAGACTTACGAGCCGTACAACACGTGGAAAGATTAACCCAAATGGGCGTCCACTCACTTAAAATTGAAGGGCGTACTAAGTCGTTCTATTACTGTGCACGTACCGCTCAAGTTTATCGTAAAGCGATTGACGATGCGGCGGCAGGTAAACCGTTTGACGAATCATTAATGGATACCTTGGAATCGCTTGCTCATCGAGGCTATACCGAAGGCTTCTTGCGTCGTCATACCCATGACGAATATCAAAACTACGAATACGGCTACTCGATTTCGGACCGCCAACAATTTGTCGGCGAATTTACCGGTAAACGTAACGCCGAAGGTATGGCGGAAGTCGCGGTTAAAAATAAATTCCTCGTGGGGGATTCGGTAGAAATGATGACCCCGAAAGGTAATATCGTGTTTAAAATCGAGCGTATGCTAAACCGCAAAAATGAACAAGTGGAAGCGGGGCTTGGTGACGGGCATTTCGTCTTTTTAGACGTGCCGGCGGATGTTGATTTGGACTACGCACTTCTTATGCGTAATCTTGTGGATGCGAATACCAGAAATCCGCATAAAGCGTGATCTTCCTCACAAAATAAGCAATGTATGAAAAATGTTGCAAATTTGTTATTGAATTTAAACACAAGATACATATAATTTTGCACAGTACTCAAAGAAGTATGACTCCATAATAAATTTCACCCCTCAGGAACGAGGGGTTTTTTTATGTTTATTCAAAAAATTTATATAACTAAATCGCCTTTTCTTTCCTCTCCTCTACAATTTTTAAGTATAATAACTCGTCATTCTTTTTATATGGAACATGCTATGTTAGCGCGAGTTAAATCTTATAATAACCAACTCTATTCAATCCTAATCGGTCTGTTTTTTATTTTGGCGCTTCCTTTAAAAATCAGTTATAGCCTAATTCCGATTCTATTGGCTGTTTCAGGTATTGCGTTACTTGTTCCCCATATTAAATCCCGTACTTTTAACTTAGATAAAGCGGATAAATGGCTGATTGCTTCGTTTGTCTTTTACTTTACGCTTTGTGTGATTTCATTCATGACGCATAAAGGCAAATTCAGCGAGCTTGATCTACCGAGTCGAGCCGTTCTCACTCTGCCGATTCTAGCCGTATTGTATAAAAAGCACATTCAACAAGTATGGATCCTATATGCTATTCTAGCCGGCGGTATTGTGGCGGGAGTCGTCAGTATCATTCAAGTTTTCGGTTTTGATCTTGATAAGCCCTTTCCGAAAACGATGCATATCCAAGCCGGTGATATGGCAATGTCTTTAGCTATGTTCTCATTTTGCGCATTATTTTATTTCCATGCGCAGAAACAACGTCTATTGACCGTTACTTGTTTAATCGCCGGATTACTTGCGATGATTGCCAGTTTCCTAACGACCGCACGCGGTGCTTGGATCGGTGTTCCGGCTGTGCTTGCGGTCATTTTCTTGTTAAACCGTAAGAACTTATCCAAATGGGTCGTTACCAGCGTACTTTTAATCACACTTTCCGGCGGATTCTTTGCTAAAGAGACGATTTACCAGCGTTATCTTGAAGCGAAAAGCGATATTTCCGCTTATGTAGATCGTTCAAATACCAGCACCTCCGTCGGCGCTCGTTTTGATATGTGGAAAAGTTCGCTACTGGGCATTCAAGAAAAACCGCTATTCGGTTGGGGGTTAGAAGGCGCTAAAGAAATGCGTAAACAGCACTTTGAGCAAGGAAAGATTTCCCAGTACGCATCCGGATTTGCACACGCGCATAACCAATATTTACACGATACCGCAACCAGAGGCGTATTAGGATTAATCGCTTTATTAGCTATTTTATTTGTACCGCTTAGCTCGTTTTGGCGCAATATACGACAAGCCGCACCGAATTCGTTAGCTCACTTATGGGGCGTTCTCGGGATTACGCATATTTTATTAATGATGAGCTACTTTTTAACTCAAGCGTTTTTATCGCATAATTCTGGCGTAATGTTTTATTTTACCGTTACGCTTATTTTCCTAGGATTACAAAAAACCGCACAAAATCAATCGCTTGTAGGAACTCAATAATGTTACGTATTTTCTATACCGTTATCAGTTACATTATTCAACCGTTCATCTTACTGATGATGTGGAAACGCGGTTATAAACAACCGGCTTATCGTCATCGTTTATTTGAACGTTACGGTTGTTATCATGAATTGGCAAAGCCCGTAGCGGGCGGTATTATCGTGCATGCCGCCTCAGTGGGAGAGGTTATCGCCGCAACACCGTTAATTAGGGAAATTCAAACCGCCTATCCCGAGTTGCCGATTACGGTTACAACCGTTACGCCGACGGGATCCGCGCGGGTCAAATCCGCTTTCGGCAATAGCGTGTCACATTTTTATTTGCCTTATGATTTACCCGATGCCATTTTACGTTTTCTAAACTTTATCAATCCTAAATTGATGATTGTAATTGAAACCGAATTATGGCCGAATCTTATTCATCAGGTTCATAAGAAAGGCATAGCCTTTATCATTGCTAATGCTCGACTTTCGCCTCGTTCCGCCAAACGCTACGGTTGGATTAAGCCTAGCGTCGAACATATGTTAAATAAAATCTCATTAATTATGGCGCAAGATGCGGTCAGTGCCGAACGCTATTTAGCATTAGGTTTTTCTCCCGAAAAATTGGTCAATACCGGTAACCTGAAATTTGATTTGGAAATTACCGATACGTTACGTCATAAAGTGGATAATACGAAACAAGAGTTGAATTTGGCTAACCGCCCGGTTTGGATCGCCGGCAGCACGCATGAAGGTGAAGAAAAGCTGATCCTAGACGCACATAGACAACTTCTCTCTCAATGGCCGGATTTAGTACTAATTTTAGTGCCGCGCCACCCCGAGCGATTCGGAACGGTGGAGGAATTATTAGTCAAATCCAATCTCAATTATATAAAACGTACCGATAAACATCCGTTAAAACCCAATACTCAGGTTCTACTCGGCGATACCATGGGAGAAATGATGCAATTATACGGGTTAGCTAAAATTGCTTTTGTCGGCGGAAGTTTAGTCAAACACGGCGGACATAACCCGTTAGAACCGATTGCTTTTGAACTTCCGGTTATTTCCGGTGTACATACATTTAATTTTCCGGAAATTTTTGAAAAATTGCGTTATGTGAAAGGGGTGGTAGAAGTGAAATCCGATGCGCAAGACATCGCACAAGCGGTACACTTTTTACTCAGCAATGAGGATGTTTGTCAAAAAATCAGCCAAGCAGGGTTCGATGTTTTACAAGAAAATCAAGGCGCTCTCAAACGCCATATGGCACTTATCGCCCCTTACTTAGAGAAATAAAATGAGCTATACCGTTATTTATGCAGGGACTTTTGATCCCATTACCAACGGACATTTAGATATTATCGAACGAGCGTCCGAGCTATTCGGACAAGTGATTGTCGCCGTTGCGAAAAACTCGAGTAAACAACCGTTATTCTCACTTGAAGAACGAACTGCTTTGGTGCGACAAAGTTGCGCTCATTTAGCTAACGTACAAGCGGTCGGATTTAGCGGATTACTTGCGGATTTTGCCAAACAACACCAAGCGAAAGCATTAGTCCGAGGGATCCGTGGCAGTGATGATATTGAGTATGAAATTCAGCTTGCTCAACTGAACGATAAATTATCCGGACGACTGGACACCGTGTTTTTACCGCCGTCCGTCACCTGGCGTTATTTATCTTCGACAATGGTACGTGAAATTTATCGCCATCAAGGCGATGTGGCACAATTTGTGCCTAATGCGGTACTTTGCGCCTTAAAAGAAAAGGAATAAATATGAGTAAATTAGATAACCAAAATCTTATATGGATCGATTTGGAAATGACCGGACTTGATCCGGAAAAAGAGCGTATTATCGAAGTTGCGACGATTGTAACGGATAAAGATTTAAATATTTTAGCCGAAGGTCCGGTATTAACCGTTCATCAATCGAACGATTTGCTTAATAAAATGAGTGATTGGTGCATTAAAACGCATACGGAAAACGGCTTAATCGAACGCGTAAAACAAAGTAAATTAACCGAACGTGCGGTCGAATTACAAACCATCGATTTTTTAAAACAGTGGGTGCCGAAAGGTGCTTCGCCGATTTGCGGTAACAGCGTAGCGCAAGATAAGCGTTTCTTGTATAAATATATGCCGGATCTTGCCGATTATTTTCATTATCGCCAGTTGGATGTGAGTACTTTAAAAGAACTTGCGCGCCGTTGGAAACCGGATATGCTGAATGCCTTCAACAAAAAAAATACGCATTTGGCTTTAGATGATATTCGAGAATCGATCGAAGAATTAAAATTTTACCGTACCCATTTTATTAATTTAGAGAAATAACCGTCCGATGTCCGATTTAGTTACTTTTTATTTTCCCGATGAAAACCGAATGTTGCAATTCGGGCAACAATTTGCCGACGCAATAAGAACATACCTTGAACAAGATTCCGCGCATTGTTGCGTTATTTATTTAAACGGTGAACTTGGTGCCGGAAAAACCACTTTAACTCGTAGTATCGTGCGAGCCTTCGGCCATCAAGGAAATGTGAAAAGTCCGACTTATACGTTAGTGGAAGAATACCAATTAACGCCTTTGTGTTTATATCACTTTGATCTCTATCGCCTAGCCGATCCCGAAGAATTGGAGTTTATGGGGATTCGAGATTATTTCCGCCCTCAAACGCTTTGTTTACTCGAATGGGCGACTAAAGGTAAAGGCGTTATTCCGCCGGCGGACATTATTATTCAAATCGATTATGCCGAGCTTGGACGTAATCTCACCTTGCAACCTCAAAATGAAATCGGTGATCAAATTATTGCAAAATTTCTGAATAACCAGACCGCTTAACCAAAAGGAAAAAAATGAACAAGTTAATAAATTATATTGCAGTTAGTTTATTTGGCTTAATGATTAGCTTAACCAGTTATGCAAAAGTCGTCGTCGTTATCGATGCGGGACACGGCGGTAAAGACCCGGGTGCAATCGGTAAAACCTTAGGAATTAAGGAAAAAGAAGTGACGCTCGGTATTTCGAAAGAATTAAAAGCATTACTTGATGCGGATCCTAATTTTAAAGCGGTCATGACACGTAAGAGCGACTACTTTATTCAGTTACCGAATCGTACGGAAATCGCCAGAAGAAATAAGGCGAATTACCTTATTTCCATCCATGCGGATTCATCACCTAATTCGAGTAGCCAGAAAGGCGCTTCCGTATGGGTGCTTTCCAATCGCCGAGCCAGTGACGAAATGGGGAAATGGCTTGAGGATCACGAAAAACAATCCGAATTGTTAGGCGGTGCGGGATCGGTATTATCCAATAATAACGAACGCTATCTGAATCAAACCGTGTTGGATTTACAATTTTCTCATTCTCAACGTTCCGGTTATGAATTAGGAAAAAGTATTCTCTCGCGTATGGGAAATATCACGACATTAGCCAAAAGCGCTCCTCAGCATGCCAGTTTAAGCGTATTACGTTCGCCGGACATTACTTCCGTATTAGTTGAAACGGGATTCCTATCCAATTCGACGGAAGAGCAACAGCTGGCAAATCCGGCTTATCGTCGTAAAATCGCTCGAGCGATTTATAACGGCTTAGTCGCTTATCGTGCTCGTTATACCAACGGTTCGTCTAAAGCAACAGCTAGTACCGAAACGAAGAAAGAACAATCCGCCGCTAAAAAACAAAATAGCGAAAAAGCAGATAAATCGGTAAAAAAAGATAATGAATCCGATAAAGCAAATAACGCTATTAAAGATAAAAAATCAGAGGGGAAAGAGAAACAAAACAAAACACAAACTAAACAGGGCGAAAAGTTAAAAGAAGAATCTTCGTCTAAACGCCCGGAAATTCAAAAATCAACCACCGGTTACCATATTGTTCAGCAAGACGAAACGCTTTACTCTATTGCTAGAACATATAAAACGACACCGGAAAAATTAAGTAAACTCAACAATATCAAGAACAACAATATTACCGTCGGCAAAAAATTAAAAGTACGGTAAAAATAAATAGCGGTCATTTTTACAAAATAAATTGCAAAAATGACCGCTATTGCTTGGTATTAAATACTTACGGACGGATTAACGCCATGCTTTAAATTGATTAATTAAACCGTTAGTCGAACTGTCGTGACTGCTAATTTTCTCCGCATTTTGTAACTCAGGTAAAATACGATTTGCGAGTTGTTTACCTAACTCTACGCCCCATTGGTCAAAGCTGTAGATATTGAAAATTACCCCTTGTACGAAGATCTTATGTTCATACATCGCAATTAACGCACCTAAAGTGAACGGTGTAATTTTTTGCACTAAAATTGAGTTGGTCGGTTTATTACCGGTAAATACTTTAAACGGTACGATTTCCGCAACATCCGCTAAATTTTTACCTGCCGCTACAAATTCCGCTTCAACGGTTTCTTTCGATTTACCGAACGCAAGCGCTTCCGTTTGTGCAAAGAAGTTAGATAATAATTTTGCATGGTGATCGCCGACCGGATTATGTGTTTGTGCCGGTGCAATAAAATCACAAGGGATCAGTTTCGTACCTTGGTGAATTAATTGATAGAAAGCGTGCTGACCGTTAGTACCCGGTTCCCCCCATACAATCGGTCCGGTTTGATGCGTTACCGGACTGCCGTCACGACCGACGAATTTACCGTTTGATTCCATATTACCTTGTTGGAAATAGGCTGCAAAGCGATGTAAATATTGATCGTAAGGTAATAACGCTTCGGTTTCCGCACCAAGGAAATTGCTGTTCCAAATACCGATTAACGCTAATGTTGTCGGGATATTTTGCTCAATCGGCGCAGTACGGAAATGTTTATCCATTGCATGAGCGCCTGAAAGCAACGCTTCAAAGTTCTCAAAGCCTAATGATAAAGCGATAGAAAGACCGATTGCCGACCATAATGAATAACGACCGCCTACCCAGTCCCAGAATTCAAACATATTTGCCGTATCAATCCCGAATTTCGCGACTTCTGTCGCATTAGTCGATAATGCGGCAAAGTGTTTCGCCACTGCCGATTCATCTTTTGCCGCCGCTAATAACCACTCGCGCGCGGTTAAAGCATTGGTCATCGTTTCTTGAGTAGTAAAGGTTTTTGAAGCAACTAATACTAATGTCGTTTCAGGATTCACTTTTTTCAGTACTTCCGCAATATGCGTACCGTCTACATTTGACACAAAGTGCATATTCAAATGATTTTTATATGGACGTAACGCTTCGGTTACCATATAAGGACCTAAATCCGAACCGCCGATCCCGATATTAATCACATCGGTAATTGCTTTTCCCGTATAGCCTTTCCAACTACCTGAAATAACACGCTCACAGAAATCTTTCATTTTCGCCAATACCGCATTCACTTCCGGCATCACATCTTTGCCATCAACAAGTACAGGCGTATTAGAACGATTACGTAATGCGGTGTGTAATACCGCACGATTCTCGGTACGATTGATTTTTTGACCGGAGAACATCGCTTCGGTTGCAGAAGCTAAACCGCATTCGTTCGCTAACTGACGTAATAAAGCTAAGGTTTTTTGGTTAATTGCATTTTTAGAAAAATCGACGAGAATTTGCTGTTCAAAATTTAAGTGATATTTGTCAAAACGATTAGCATCTTCGGCAAATAGCTGAGGAATATTTAAATTACCCGCTTTATGCTGCTCTAAAGCGGACCAAGCTGCAGTTTGGGTTGGGTTAATATTTTGCATTTGGACTATCCTTTTGCTGATTAAAATTAAAATAAATTACTCTTGAGATTGACGAGATTCGAGATCATTCAACCGTTTTTCTAATTCATTAAGTTTTTCGCGGGTACGGAGTAATACTTGAGATTGCACATCAAATTCTTCACGGGTAACAACATCAAGTTTAGCTAATTGGGCTTGGAGGATTTGCTTAAATTTTTCTTCGAGATCATTACCGACATTTTTTAAAGGTTGAGGCAATGCATTATGGAGCTGTTGAGCTAACTGCTCAAAATTCTTAGGATTTAACATTTACTTTCTCCTTATGGGATAGCTTTTAATTCTAATTAATTTTATGCGAAAGCTAAAGAAAATAATAAGGATTATTATGTATAAATCAAAAAACGGATAAGAATAATATTGAATAGTAAGATGGCTGGGGTACTAGGATTCGAACCTAGGGATGCCGAGATCAAAACCCGGTGCCTTACCGCTTGGCGATACCCCAAAAGAAAAAAACTAACTTAACGTTAGCTTATTCGGTGTGATAATTAGATGGCTGGGGTACTAGGATTCGAACCTAGGGATGCCGAGATCAAAACCCGGTGCCTTACCGCTTGGCGATACCCCAACACTAATTGTTATAAATCGATAAATGGTGCGGGAAGAGGGACTTGAACCCACACACCTCGCGGCGCCAGAACCTAAATCTGGTGCGTCTACCAATTTCGCCATTCCCGCAAATGGTGGCTACAGCGAGATTCGAACTTGCGACCCCAACATTATGAGTGTTGTGCTCTAACCAGCTGAGCTATGTAGCCATTTAATTTTGCGTTCACCATATCGGTTTACGGGGTGTATTATGCTGATTTTATTTTGCCTCGTCAAACACTTTTTTAAAAAAAAGTCAGAAATTTGATTATTTGGCTATACATTGCTCATTTTGTCATAAAAATAACTAAATTTTGCTTATTTTATAATAGGTTATGAAATCTTATTTTGCATTTTCCATTTCACTTTTCAATTGTTTAAGCACTTTTTCAACGTTCGGAAATTCATTTTCCCAAAGTTTAAATGCAAAGCCTGCCTGACCGACCAACATGCCCAAACCGTCTTGATAACGCACTGCACCGCACTCACGCGCATAATTTAAAAACGGTGTCCGCATATCCGGCGCATATTGCATATCATAAACCGCAGCACTTTTTAAAAGATGAGCCGCAACAGGCACATATTTACCTTGTAAGCCTAAAGATGTCGCATTAATAATCAAATCAAATTCTTGCTCTGCGATTTGCGCTAATGAAGCGGTTTGAATTTTGCCGTATTTTGCAAATTTCTCGGCTAAATGAACCGCTTTCTCTAACGTTCGGTTATAAATGGTAATTTGCTGCTTAGCTTTTAAAAGAGGGAAAAGTACACCCTTGGTTGCACCTCCCGCACCTAAAATCAATACTCGTTGATTAGGCTTTATCCAACCTAAACGCTCTAAATCCGAACAAAGCCCGAAACCATCGGTATTATCCGCATATAAACGCCCATCTTCCAAACGTTTTAAAGTATTACAAGCTTCAGCTAACAAACAACTTTCACTATATTCATCCGCAAGTGAGAATGCGCGTTCTTTAAACGGCACAGTAATATTTGCTCCTTTCGCTCCCTCTGCAAAAAACTGCATAAGCTCGTTTTCAAAATTCCTCTCATCGCCTAGCTTTGCAATATAGCTAATCAACTTGCCGGTTTGCTCCGCAAAAAGTTGATGAATACGGGGTGATTTACTTTGTGCGATCGGATTGCCCCAAACAGCGTATTGATTCATCTTATCCTTTCCTAAAAATATGTTGAGTGAAAATATCTCGGATTTCGGAAGGATTGTTTTTTCCGCCGGTATCCGCTTCCAATACCGGAAAATCCGTTCCGAACTGCAATTTGACTTCATCCGCCGTTCGACACGGTTCTTGTCCGGTTAAATTACAACTGGTCGAAGTCAAAGCAAAACCGCTTGCTTGACAAAGCTCAATCACTGCCGGTACTCGGCATAAACGTACGGCAATCGTATCAAATTGTCCGGTCAAATATTGAGGGACATCTTTTTTAGCCGGCATGACCCAAGTAATCGCACGCTCCGAAGGTTTTTCAAAAATTTGCCAATGCGCTGCGGTTAATTTACTTTCATCAATATAAGGAAGTAATAGCGCTTTGGTCGGAGCGATAAGAATCAGCCCTTTTTCTTCAGGACGATTTTTTAATTTTAACAAAGCTCGAACAGCCGACTCGCTATTAGGATTACAGCCAAGGCCAAATACCGCTTCGGTAGGATAAGCGACCACGTTATTCCGCTTTAAGTGCTCAACAATATTTTCTAAGTTATTCATTTTCTTCACTAAATAGAGATTGGCATGATTTATTTGCACAGAGATACATCGATTTGCCACGTTGCTTTTTCAATGTTGCGATTGGACACTGACATTGAGGACAAACTTTTGCTATAGGTTTAGCTGCCAAAGTAAACTTACAACTAGGGAAACCACCGCAGCCATAAAACGTTTTACCTGAACGTCCTTTTCGCGCCACTAATTTATGCATTTTGCACTCCGGACAATCAAATTCTTCTTGTTCTTCCGGCTCATCATGTACGGTGAAATGACACTCCGGATAATGACTACAACCAATGAAGATCCCAAAGTTACCCTGTTTTAATTGCAAAAAATGCCCGCATTCGGGACAAATTTCCGTTAAATCTTTAATTACGCGGTTAGTCTGATGTAACGGTTTGATATAGTTACATTGCGGATAACCGCTGCAACCTAAAAATAAGCCTTGTTTCCCTCGTTTAATTTGTAATGCAGAACCACACTCAGGACAAAGTTCTACTTGTTTCGTTGATTTAAAAAGACTCATTCAATTAATTCAAACTCAATCACAAAAAAGTCATTATCATTCGGATAAATATCTCTGATGACTTGCTTCAGCTCTGCTAACGACATATTTTCTTGTTTAGCGTGTTGCTCATTTAATTGCTCGAAACGGATAGGCGTAACGGAAATTACTCGAATATCAGCAAAGAAACGATCAGTTTCATGAGTAAAAACTTTTAGCGCTTGCTGAAGCTGAAAATAAGATTCGGATTTATCTCGAATAGTAATGGTTTTGTTACCGGCTAAAATATCCGCCTCAAAACGGCTAAAAAAAGTAATCTTATTCGTATTCTGTATCATTGTAATCTATTTCCATTAGGTGACTGAAATGGTCGTTATAAAATCCTCGGCTAAGCATAAACCGCCACATTTTTTGCTTAGCTTTTATATCCCATACAAGCGGTCGTTTTTTTTCAAAAATTTGCTCGGCAAGTATAAACCAATCAATCTCGGCATTATCCAATTCTTGGCTTATCAACCAATCTTTAATCCCTTTGAGTTTCAACTCTTGTTTTAATCGGCGAGGCCCAATTCCTTGCTGTGAACGGTAACGAATAAAACCGGCACAATAGCGCTCATCACTTTGCCAATTATTACTTTGTGCTCGTTCAATAGCCTGCTCTATTTCTTCTTGGCTATATTCTTTTTGAACTAATTTTCGTCGTAAATCTTGTTCACTATAATCTCGCTTAGAGAGTAAATATAACAGATAATTTATTGCCGTGTAGCTAGCCATACCTAAAATCATTCAATATAAAAAACAAATGCGGTTTCTACCTTCGCAGAAACCGCATTTTTACTATAGTTCTTCTTCGTTAAATTCTTCGTCTTCAAAATCGTTCACATCATCGGCATCTAATACGTTCTGCTCGCCTGCCGATGTTTTTTCCGGTGTTGAAATGAGTAACTCACGAATTTCTTGTTCAATTTTATTTGCAATCTCTGTGTTCTCTTTTAACCATTTGATTGCATTATTTTTACCTTGGCCGATTTTCGTACCTTCGTATGAGAACCAAGCACCCGCTTTTTGGATAAAGCCATTTGCTTCGGCAAGAATTAATAATTCATTCATGCGTGAAATACCTTCACCATACATAATATCGAATTGAACTTCACGGAACGGCGGCGCAACTTTATTTTTCACAATTTTCACTTTCGTTTCGCTACCGACCACTTCATCGCCGTCTTTTACTACACCTGAACGACGAATGTCTAAACGAACCGAGGCGTAGAATTTAAGTGCATTACCGCCGGTAGTAGTTTCCGGATTACCGAACATCACACCGATCTTCATACGAATTTGGTTAATAAACACCACTAAGCAGTTGGTCGCTTTAATGTTTGCCGTTAATTTACGTAACGCTTGTGACATTAAACGTGCTTGTAGGCCCATATGAGAATCGCCCATATCGCCTTCAATTTCCGCTTTCGGCGTTAATGCGGCAACCGAGTCCACAATAATTACATCAACCGCACCGGAACGAACCAACGCATCACAAATCTCGAGCGCTTGTTCACCGTTATCCGGTTGTGAAATTAACAATGCATCGGTATCCACGCCCAATTTACGAGCATAAACCGGATCAAGCGCGTGTTCCGCATCAATAAACGCACAAGTTTTACCTGATTTTTGTGCTTGCGCAATGACCGATAAAGTCAGCGTCGTTTTACCTGAAGATTCCGGCCCATAGATCTCAACGATACGTCCCATCGGTAAACCGCCGATACCTAATGCGGCGTCTAAACCGATTGAACCAGTTGAAACCGCTTCAATATCAAGCGCTTGCGTGTCGCCTAAGCGCATAATAGAACCTTTACCAAATTGTTTTTCAATTTGGGCAAGAGCAGCAGCTAATGCTTTTTCTTTTTGTTCCGGATCGATTTGTTTTGTTACTGTATTCTTTTGCGCTTTTTTGTTATCCGCTGCCATAGTATTGTCCTTTGCAAACTTTTTTGAAAAAACGACCGCTTGTCGTCAATTAACTGTGTATTATTATAGTGTTTACTTATACAGTTTCAAGCATTTTTTTACTGTTTTTCGATCTATCCGGCAAAATTGATCGCTGAAATCGGTAAAGCTCTTTGTAAATCAAAAGGATTAAGCGCATTTACCATCATAATTTGTTCATACTGAAGCAAATCTTGCGCTGTAATTTGCACCAAATCAACCACACCGGTTTCAACCAGTTTAGTCAGCTGCGTACCTTTTAATAAATAATCTTGCGAGCTAAACCACTGTCCTTGTTTTAAAAACAGTAAATTTCCAATCGTACAATCGCTCACCTTGCCATTATTGATAATAATCACTTCATCAGCTTGCAAAGTTTTGAGCGAATCCAACCGCTTGCGATCACTATATTTAAAGCGGTAATCCAAATCCTCGGTGTAAACACATTGGAAAGAGTTGATCTTACGTGGCGAATAAAGGGAAAATTGCTGCTGAAACTCGCTCGCATTGTAATCAATGCGGCAGCGTACACTGCCCTGCTGAAATTCGTCCGGCACACAAATCACCTCAGCTAATTGCCACTGTGGTTGCTCATTAAAATATTGTTTAATCGCACTTTCAAAGCGTTGCTGATGATAAGCTAAATTCTTCGGTTCGCCATCAATAATTGCAATCGTTTCAAACAATGGAAATCGGCACATACACTTTCTCCAACAGCTCGTTATATTCATCGTTCAACACGCTTTTTGCGGTAATACCGCCGCCACTACGGAACAAAAATTGTTCGCCGTTTTGCTCAATAAAGCGAATCGCCACCGCACTCTCTAAATTTTCACCGTCAAAATAGCCGAAAATACCGGTGTAATAACCTCTCTGCCCGATTTCCGCTTGTTGAATAATTTCTACGGTTTTCTCCTTCGGCGCCCCGCTAATTGAGCCTGCCGGCAGGAGCTTAGCTAATAGTGAACCCACACTCGCTTGCCAATTTTCGTTTAGCTCGCCGCAGATTTCGGAACTGGTTTGATAAATAGCACCACAGTAGGTATCCACTTTTTCTAAATAACGATATTTCGTCACCTGAATATTTTGTGAAACTAACGCCAAATCATTACGAATCAAATCTACAATCGTATTATGTTCGGTAAATTCTTTATCTGATTGCATCAGCTTTTCCGCCGCATTTGCCTCATTCGCATTGATTGTGCCTTTCATCGGGTAAGAATAGATTTTATTTTGTTGAATCCGCACAAAAGTTTCCGGCGAAAAACAAACAAACTGCCCCTTCAGCCATAATTTATATTTTGCCGAACTGGCGAAAAACAGCTCTTCTAAACTGTAATTGGTTTGAATTTCAGTCGAATAAGTTAAATTCAATAAATAACTGTTTCCGGCTTGGATTTCCTTTTGAACAAGCTCAAAACCTTGCTGATAGGTTTCAAACGAAATGGGATTGATTTGAAATTCAAACGGCTTGCTAACGTTTTGTGGTTGAACATTCGATTTGCAAAAAAAATCGAAAAACAGACCGCTTGCCGCCGCTTGTTCTAGCGGGCAAATAATCGGTTTTTGCTGTTCAAAATCAATTAAAAAGAAAAACGGGCTTTTCTGTTGCCCGAGTTGATTGGCGGTTTGGATAAAATGTTGCATAAACTCAAAATGTGACGAATATTGCCGTTATTCTAGGGGAATTTCCGCCAATTTAGCAACGTTCTTTCACTTTTCATTTTTCGCCGGATTGCTATAATACTGTATATTTTTCTATTAGATTCAGGTTTACCTTTATGATTATTGACGAAATATGGTTTTATGTGGCGATTGCCGTGCTACTGGTTATCGCCGTTTTTCTGTTTTTTCTGCAATCACGCTACCAACGTGATGCGTTTGAACTTTCGCAAGATTTGGCCAAAGCACAAGCCGATCTCGCTCAAATTAACCAAAAATTTGAGCAACTTTCTGCTGAAAAAAGTCAGATCGAACAATGGGCAATTCAGTATAAAACACAAGCCCAAGCGGGTATTGAACGAATTAGCGAAAAAGAAGCGCAAATTAACCGCTTGCACGGCAAAATTGAAGAAGCGGAACAGCAAGAACAACAATTAGAACGCTATATCAATGAGCTTAAAGAGCGTATCGGTGCATTCCAAGCCAAGTCGGAAAGTTTAGAAGAACAATTACAATTTAATCAAAATGTACTTTCGCATAAAGAACGTGAAAGCCAATCGCTTTCGGCTCAACTTAGCCAAACGCAAAATGAATTAACCGAATTGCGTACCTCACTCTCAGAAAAACAAGCAAATTTTGAAGCGCAACAACGCAATTTTATCGAGGTAAAACAACAGCTTAATGTTGAGTTTCAACATTTGGCACAGCAAATTTTGGAAGAAAAAACCAAAAGTTTTACCGCGAGCAATCAATCTTCGTTAGATGCCCTGTTAAAACCGTTTAAAGAACAAATTGAGGGCTTCCAAAAACGAGTAAATGAAGTGCATAGCGAGTCGCTAAAAGGCACGGCAAGTTTAGAAGCCGAACTGAAAAGGGTGCTACAAATCGGTGTGTCGATGTCGGAAGAGGCACAAAACCTCACCAACGCGCTTAAAGGCAACAATAAAATCGCCGGTAATTGGGGCGAAGTACAGCTTGAATCGGCACTACAAGCGGCTGGATTATTAGCCTGCGAGCATTATGTGGCTCAAGAAAGTTTCCGAGATCAGGAAGGCAAACGCTTTGCACCAGACTTTGTGGTACATTTACCCGATCAAAAACACTTAATTATTGATAGTAAAGTATCGTTGCTGGCTTACGATCAAGCGGTCAGATCCGAAGAAAATTTTGCAATTGCCCAAGCGTTAGACGAGCATTGCAAATCACTCCGCACGCATATTGACGGCTTATCGAAAAAGAATTACAGCAGTTTACAAGGAGTGAAAAGTCCGGATTTCGTGTTGATGTTCGTACCGATTGAGCCGGCTTATATTGAAGCGATGAAACACGATCCGCAGTTATTTAATTACGGCTATGAACGTAATGTGATTTTAGTTTCTTACACCACTTTAATGCCGATTTTACGCACCGTTGCAAATTTATGGCGAATTGAGCGAGGTAATGCCGAAGCGCGTGAAATCAGTGAAAAAGCAAGCGAAATTTATAATCAAGTGTGTAGCGTTGCCGACCGTTTGGCAAAATTGGGCAATACGCTCAATACGGTAAATAACCAATATAATCAGACGGTAACCTCATTAGTCGGACGCCAAGGCTTAGTCGGCAAGGTGGAACGCTTCCAGCAACTTTCCGCCAAAGCGAGCCAAACGATGCCGGCGGTTGAGATGCTCACCAATGATTTTGATACCAATAAACTCACACTAATTGCAGAAAAGATTGAAGATAGCAATGCAGCAAACAATGAAGAAAGCCACTAATTTATTAATTATCGATAACCACGATTCGTTTACTTTCAATCTGGTTGATCTGCTACGCAAAATTGGCGTGCCGATGAAAGTGGTTTTAGTAGAACAATTAGTGCTTGATAAGGTGGAAAACTTTAGCCATATTCTGATTTCACCCGGTCCGGATGTACCAAGAGCTTATCCGAAAACCTTTGAAATGTTGGAACGTTTTCAGCAGACTAAATCGATTTTGGGCGTGTGTTTAGGTCATCAGACGCTGTGTGAATTTTTTGGCGGCGAGCTATACAACTTGAATGAAGTCAGACACGGACAACAACGTCCTTTGATCCAAATTAGCGACAACCCGATTTTTGACGGTTTACCCGAGCGTTTTAACATCGGCTTATATCATTCGTGGGCAATTTCGCAAAAATCATTGGAAAACACACCGCTTGTTGCTACGGCGGTTTGCGATCAAAATGTTTTGATGGCATTTAAACATCAGCATTTACCGATTTACGGTGTGCAATTCCACCCCGAATCTTTTATTACCGAATATGGCGAACAGATGCTACGAAACTGGCTGCAAATTGATTATTAAAAGAATTTCTATTCACATTAAATTAACAAATATCTTTGCTTTATTGTAAGGACATCACTAACCGGCTGTCTAACCACCATCCATTTTACTTGAGGATTAATAGAATGAAGCTAAAAACATTTGCTCTTGTCTCGCTACTGGCAAGCGGTTTGGCGAACGCCGAAACTAATTTAAAACCGACGGTTTTTGAAAGTAAATTCGATTTTCAGAAAACCGTGGAAACATTGGAAACCGGCTTTAAAAATAAAGGCATGATGATTTTTACCAAAATCGATCATCAAGCCGCTGCGAAAGCCGCCGGTCTTGAAATGCAACCGGCAACCGTGATTGTTTACGGTACGCCGAAAGCCGGTACGCCGTTAATGATAAAAGATCCGACTCTCGCATTGCAATTACCGTTAAAAGTATTAATCACGGAGCCGACCAAAGGCAAAGTGGAAGTGATGTTGCATAAGGCGGAACAAGTCGTCGCCCATTCAAATACCCCTTATTCAGCGGTAGAAAACAGTTTAGCGAAAGCTGAAAAATTAATTGAAGCCACCGTTGCCAAATAACTTTTCCTCTTGATAAATAAGCGGTCATTTTTTTAGTAAATTTTGTTACAAAATCGACCGCTTTATTTGTTTTTATCTCCAATTCCTGCCAATTTTCCGCTATAATTTCAAAGATTTCGTCTCCGCATTTCTCACAGCGGAAAACCTATTTTTAAATCTTAAGGATATTTTTATGATGCGTTCTCATTACTGCGGTGCTTTAAACCGCTCGCACGTTAGTCAAACCGTAACATTAAGCGGTTGGGTTCACCGTGTGCGTAACCTCGGTCGTTTTATTTTTATGCAAATCCGTGACCGTGAAGGTATCGTGCAAGTTTTCTTTGACGAGAAAGACGAAGCGATTTTCAAAATCGCTTCAAGCCTACGTTCGGAAGCCTGTGTGCAAATTCAAGGTGAAGTGATTGCCCGTGACGAATCGCAAATCAACAAAGAGATGGCGACCGGTGAAATCGAAGTATTAGTGAAAAACGTCGTTGTGTATAACAACTCGGAAGTTTTACCGCTGGATTTCAACCAAAACAATACTGAAGAACAACGTTTAAAATATCGCTATCTTGACTTACGCCGTCCGGAAATGGCGGAAAAACTCAAAACACGTGCGAAAATCACCAGCTTCGTACGCCGCTATATGGACGACAACGGTTTCCTTGATATCGAAACACCAATGCTAACCAAAGCAACACCGGAAGGTGCCCGTGACTATTTAGTACCAAGCCGTGTACACAACGGTAAATTCTATGCTCTACCGCAATCACCGCAGCTGTTCAAACAGTTGCTAATGATGTCAGGTTTTGACCGTTACTATCAAATCGTAAAATGTTTCCGTGATGAAGATTTACGTGCCGATCGTCAGCCGGAATTTACCCAAATCGATGTGGAAACCTCATTCTTAACCGCTGAAGAAGTGCGTGAATTAATGGAAAATATGATTCACGGCTTATGGTTGGATCGCTTAAACGTAGATTTAGGCAAATTCCCAATCATGACGTGGCAGGAAGCGATGCAGCGTTTCGGTTCTGATAAGCCGGATTTACGTAACCCATTAGAATTAGTGGACATGGCGGACATTTTAAAAGACGTTGAGTTTAAAGTATTTAACGAGCCGGCAAATTCGGCAGACGGTCGTGTAACCGTGCTTCGTGTGCCGAACGGTGCAAGCCTTACCCGCAAACAAATTGACGAATATACCCAATTTGTCGGTATTTACGGTGCAAAAGGCTTAGCATGGGCAAAAATCAATGATGTGAATGCCGGTATGGAAGGCATCCAAAGCCCGGTCGCAAAATTCTTAAACGAAGAGGTTTTCAAAGCGTTAATCGAGCGTACTAACGCAACCAGCGGCGACATCCTATTCTTCGGTGCGGATAAATGGCAAGTCGTTACCGACTCAATGGGTGCTTTACGTCTGAAAGTCGGTCGTGATTTAGCATTAACCGATCTTTCAGCTTGGAAACCGCTTTGGGTAATCGACTTCCCAATGTTTGAAAAAGACGATGAAGGCAATCTTTCTGCAATGCACCACCCGTTCACTTCTCCGAAAGGTTTAACGCCGGAAGAATTAGAGGCAAATCCGGTGAATGCGGTTGCGAATGCTTACGATATGGTTATCAACGGCTATGAAGTAGGCGGCGGTTCGGTACGTATTTACGATCCGAAAATGCAACAAACCGTATTCGGTATCCTCGGCATTAACGAACAAGATCAACAAGAAAAATTCGGTTTCTTATTAGACGCATTGAAATTCGGTACGCCTCCGCACGCCGGTCTTGCATTCGGTTTAGACCGTTTAACTATGCTTATTACCGGTACGGAAAACATCCGTGATGTCATCGCATTCCCGAAAACTACCGCAGCGGCGTGTTTAATGACCGAAGCACCAAGTTTTGCAAACCCGCAAGCGTTGGAAGAGCTTGGTATTGCGGTCGTGAAAAAAGAGAAAGCGGAATAATATAAGCGGCCAAAAATCGCTGATTTTTTGCAAATGAAATACAAAAATCCAAACTCCGTTTTAGTTGTGATTTATGCGCAAAATTCGGGACGGGTCTTAATGCTACAACGCCAAGACGATCCCGAATTTTGGCAATCGGTGACCGGCTCGCTTGAGTCGAACGAACGGCCGTTTGAAACGGCAATTCGTGAAGTGAAAGAAGAAACCGGCATCGATATTTTGGCGGAAAAACTTACGCTAACGGATTGCAACGAATCGGTAGAATTTGAGATTTTTCCGCATTTTCGGTATAAATACGCGCCTGATGTGACACATTGCTCGGAACATTGGTTTTTACTTGCTTTAACGCAAGAACAACAGCCGAGATTAAGTGAGCATTTAGCATTTAAATGGGTAAGCGTTGAAGAAGCCGTCCGGCTAACAAAATCACCGAATAATGCGGCGGCGATTGCAAAATATTTAAAGAAATAACCATTCTCTCCCCTTGTGGGAGAGAGACAGTCTGTGAAGCGTATAGCGAGCAGACAGAGAGAGGGAAAACTAGCGGTCTAAGTTCGTACATTTCTTACAAAAACTGATCGCTTCCCCTCTCCCTGATTTCCGCCTCTAAACGAGGCTTCAATCTTTCCCTCTCCCACAAGGGGAGAGGGCAAATTTTCACAAATCAAATATAAAGGAAACAACAGAATGGCAGGTCATAGTAAGTGGGCTAACATTAAACACCGTAAAGCGGCACAAGATGCACAACGCGGTAAAATTTTTACTAAATTAATTCGTGAATTAGTTACTGCGGCAAAAATCGGCGGCGGCGACGTTTCTGCGAACCCTCGTTTACGTTCTGCAGTAGATAAAGCGTTATCAAACAATATGACGCGTGATACGATCAACCGTGCGATCGAGCGTGGCGTAGGCGGCGGCGATGACACCAATATGGAAACGAAAATCTACGAAGGCTACGGTCCGGGCGGTACGGCGGTAATGGTTGAATGTTTAAGCGATAACGCGAACCGTACCATTTCACAAGTTCGTCCAAGTTTCACTAAATGCGGCGGTAACTTAGGTACCGAAGGTTCTGTCGGTTACTTATTCAGCAAAAAAGGCTTAATTTTAATTGCTTCAGGCGATGAAGACGCACTAACCGAAGCAGCGATTGAAGCGGGTGCAGACGATATTCAACCGCAAGAAGACGGTTCGTTTGAAATCTATACCGCTTGGGAAGATTTAGGTAGCGTACGTGACGGTATTGAAGCGGCGGGCTTTAAAATCCAAGAAGCGGAAGTCACTATGATCCCATCAACTACGGTTGAACTTGATGCGGAAACCGCACCGAAATTACTTGATTTAATTAACCGCCTTGAAGATTGTGACGACGTACAAAACGTTTATCACAACGGCGAAATCAGCGACGAAGTTGCAGCCCTTCTCTAATTTCTTGCCCTTAAGCCAACCTTTCGGTTGGCTTATTTTTTAGTAACTTATTGAACTAATGTTGGCTTTTGTTTCTCTAATGAAAGCGTTGAAAAACGTGTGTGTTTGCTTTTTTTAATTGTAAGGAATAAAAAATGAAAGGAATTAAACTTATCTCTTCATTATCTTTCGCCGCACTTTTAGCCGCTTGTTCAACCGCTAATGATGTAGCTTCAACGGTCGGCGAAGGCGTATCAAATGCCGCTTCGGCTACAGCAAACGCGGTAAAAGACGGTGCTTCCGCCGTATCTAACGGCGTTTCAAATACGGTGAATACGGTAAAAAATAAATTAACTGCCTCATCTAAAACGGTTGTTTACCAATGCCAAAACAGCAAAACCGTGGTTGCCACCTATGATTTTGAGGGCGAGAAAGCAACCGGTTTAACTTTAACCGTGAACGATGTAGCGGTAAAAGAGTTAATGCGTGACGAGAAAAATAAAGACTTCGCTTCATTCGCATCGAAAACGCACGTATGGAACTTAGATGAAACTTTCTCACTTTCAACTTTTAACAAAACCGAAGCGGGAATGTTATTCAAAAAAGGTAAAAATGCGGATGAAATCCTTGCAAAAAACTGCGAAGTTAATCAAACTGCAACCGCAAAATTAAATAAATAACAGATTGATTCGTTTAGATAAGCGGGCGGATTTGTAAAATTTTTTGCAAATCCGCCCGCTTGTTTTCATTCATTGGACAAGCTATGCCGATTATTTTAGGAATTGACCCCGGTTCACGGGTTACCGGTTATGGCGTAATTCGCCAAACCGGACGCCATTTAGAATATTTAGGAAGCGGTGCTATTCGCACTTCCGTCGATGATTTACCGACTCGCTTAAAACGCATTTATGCGGGCGTAACCGAAATCATTACCCAATTCCACCCCGATATGTTTGCAATTGAACAGGTGTTTATGGCGAAAAACGCCGATTCCGCCTTAAAACTCGGGCAAGCTCGCGGTACAGCGATTGTCGCGGCGGTAAATCACGACTTACCGGTGTTTGAATACGCCGCTCGTTTAGTGAAACAAACCGTCACCGGTATAGGCTCGGCGGATAAAATCCAAGTGCAGGATATGGTCACTCGAATGCTTCAACTTTCTTCCAAACCGCAAGCCGATGCCGCCGATGCACTTGCGATTGCGATTACGCACGCTCACTCGATCCAACATTCCTTAATCGTTGCGAAGCAGAGCGACCAAAAAGTCGGTAGCGACAAAGAACAAATCCTCGCTTTGATGAAAACTCGTTACAGTCGGGGACGATTCCGTTTAAAAGGGTAAAAATAAAGAGTAATCAATCGCTTGATTACTCTTTCCGCTCTAAGGATTTTTTTCGGTAGCCGGCTGAATCGCTTCCGTTTTTTCTACTTCTGCTTTTTCCACTTCCGTTTTCTCCGCTTCTGTCTTTGCTAGCTCTGTTTGTTCCGCTTCCGCTTGCAACTTATTCACTGTTTCTAATGTAATTGGTTTTATCTGCACTTTTCGTGGCGGTTGGTAATTGATTAAACGATCTTTGCTGCCAATCCATTGTTGGATTCTTTCATTTACTTCTTTAGCCGAGACTTTTTTCAGCATCGGTTCCAATAATTCCGCCAATTTCTTCTGCGTTAAATACGGCTTATCCGCTAATACGCTTTCCGACATGATTTGTAACCACTGTTGGAAATCTCGATCGTTTTCATCTTTTTTAGCATTTTCTATCTGAATTTGAACCGCTTCTTTTTGTTTGGTCAGTTCCTCTTCGGTAATAGGCGAACCTTTGAGATGCTCTATTTCGCTAAAAATTTGTTTTAAGCCTAACTCATGTTGCGTTGATGCAACCGTCGCAAACCAACCTAATGCGGCGGTATTTCTACCGATATCGGATTTACGTACCGTTATAGCGGACACGCCTTTAGGCAAAGCGGCGGATTGATCCTGTAACCGTTGCGACAATAACGCTAGTGCCAAACGATCAATTAAACGCTCGTAGCGCGCTTCATTAGTACGCACTCGATGTTTCATTTCGTCAAAACGGAAAATATATGCGACTTGGCTGACACTACTACGCGCATCTTGGAGTTTATTAATCGCTAATCCTTCGGATAATTTCGGCTCTAAATAATCTCTTTTCGGCATTTCTTTAGCTGTAAAACTCGAGAAGCGTTGCTGAATTTGTTGTTGCGCCGCTTCCGGCTCGATATCGCCAACCACCAGCAATTGCATATTATTCGGTGTGTACCACGTTTGATAAAACTGCTGTAATTCCGTCGCCGGTAAATTTTGGAGATTTTCCGCCGTGCCGATAATCGCTCTGTCGGCATAACGGGAGTCCGCACGTACCGCCGCAATACGTTTCTGATTCATTAAGCTACCGACACTCTGCGCTTGTCGCCACTCTTCCAAGATATGCTTACGCTCGTCATCCAAGTCTTCTTGGGTTAGCTTCGCTTGGAATAACATTTGCTCCAACAAATAGAGACTTTTATCCAGATTGGAGGTTGAAGGCGGAATCATATGGTAGGTGGTATGATCATAACCGGTCTCGATATGATAATTTTTTTCTTGTTTCCATTTTTGTTCATGCAAATACGGCGTTAAACCGTTGGGGTGAGCGTTAGTGCCGCGTAACACCAAATGCTTAAGTACATTGGTTGCGCCTAACTGCGTATCGGTTTCGTCAATCGCTCCGGCATTGACTTTCATTCGGATTTCAATTCGTCCTTTTTCCGAATGTAACGGGAGTAAGGTATATCGTAAACCGTTTTCAAGTTGCCCTTGAATCGGTTCGCTTTTTTCCGCATAACTTGTCGTTGAAGCGGCAAACAGCACTAAAGAAGTTAAAATAATACGCATGGTTATTTTCCTAAATAGAAAATCCTCTTAGCTCGAAATAAGAGGGAAATAAGTAGCGATATTCTAACAAATAATTGTCGCAAGCGGTCTAATTTGCCTATTTTTTTGCAAATTAAACCGCTTGCTTTTATGAAAAATTAAATGCGATTTTGTCGAGTTATTCGGCTAATTCCGCACGTAATTTTTTCGTTACTTCAACCATCACTTGTAATTGTTCAATAGTTTCTTTCCAACCGCGCGTTTTTAAGCCGCAATCCGGATTCACCCATAAACGTTCTTTCGGAATTACCTTCAATGCTTTACGTAATAAATGCTCGATTTCGCCGTCGGTCGGCACACGAGGGCTGTGAATGTCGTAAACGCCTGGGCCGATATCATTCGGATATTTGAAATCGGCAAACGCTGTGAGTAATTCCATATCAGAGCGTGAAGTTTCAATCGTGATCACATCCGCATCAAGCCCTGCTATCGCCGGTAAGATATCGTTAAATTCCGAATAACACATGTGAGTGTGAATCTGAGTATCATCTTTTACGCCCATATAACTTAAACGGAACGCTTCTCCCGCCCATTGTAAATAGGCATCCCAATCCGCACGTTTAAGCGGTAAGCCTTCTCGAATCGCAGGTTCGTCAATCTGAATTACTTTAATACCGGCTTTTTCCAGATCCAATACTTCGTCAGAAAGTGCCACGCCAATTTGCTTACATACCGTGGAACGCGGAATATCGTTACGCACAAACGACCATTGTAAAATCGTCACCGGACCGGTTAGCATGCCTTTCATCACTTTATCGGTCAGGCTTTGAGCATATTGCGACCAACGTACCGTCATCGGTTCAGGGCGTGTGACATCACCATAAATCACCGGCGGTTTGACACAGCGAGAACCGTAGCTTTGTACCCAACCGAATTTAGTGAAGGCAAAACCGTCCAGTAACTCACCGAAATACTCCACCATATCGTTACGTTCCGCTTCGCCGTGTACCAGTACGTCTAAATCCAGTTCTTCCTGCTTACGTACCACAAATTCAATTTCCTTTTTCATTGCCGCTTCATAATCGGCAAGCGAGAGTTCACCTTTTTTAAATGCGGCACGGGCGTGACGAATTTCCAATGTTTGCGGGAAAGAACCGATATTGGTAGTCGGAAGAAGCGGTAAATTTAGCCATTTATTTTGCAATTTAATTCGCTCGGCAAACGGTGACTGGCGCTTATCCGCATTTGTCGGTAAGTTAGCTAAACGTTGTGCGACTTCCGCTTTATGAATCACTTTACTGTTCGCTCGTGCATCTGCGGCTGTTTGGCTGTCATTGAGTTGCTCTACGACTTCTCCTCGCCCTACATTTAGCGCCTGTTTTAAAACCTTCAGCTCTGCTACTTTTTGTAAAGTAAAAGCTAACCAGCGATATAATTCAGGGTTAGTTTGCTGTAATTGCGTTTCTACCGCTAGGTCATAAGGTGTATGCAATAGCGAACAACTCGGTGCAATCCATAAACGCTGATGAAATTTCGCTTTTAACGGCTCCAACACATCCAATACACAGTTTAAATTCGCTCGCCAAATATTACGCCCGTCAATCACACCGGCAGAAAGCACTTTCGGATAATCTTCAAATGCACTGAGTTGATCCGGCGCACGAACCAGATCAAGGTGTAAACCGGCTACCGGCAACGCTTTTAATAAATCGGCGTGTTCCGCCACCGAGCCAAAATAAGTGGCTAATAAGATCTTCGCATTCACTTTAGCTAACTGAGCGTAAACGTCTTGATAAGCCGCAAGCCATTCTTGAGGTAAATCTAATGCCAATGCCGGTTCGTCAATTTGAATCCATTCCACACCTTCAGCGGCTAGAGCGGTTAAAATCTCAAAATAAACCGGCACAAGTTGCTTGAGTAAATCAAAGCGGTTAAAGGCTTCGCCTTTTTCTTTACCTAGCCATAAAAATGTTAGCGGACCGACAATCACCGGTTTAACTTGATGTCCGGCAGCTTTCGCTTCACGAATTTGATTTACATAATGTGCCGGATTCGCCTTAAATTGCGTGTGTTTCTGAAATTCCGGTACAAGATAGTGATAGTTAGTATCAAACCATTTGGTCATTTCAATCGCAAACTGCTCTTTATTACCGCGTGCTAATTGGAAATATTGATCAAGGGTCAAACTTTGGCTGTCAAAACCGAAACGAGCCGGTATCGCACCGGTAGCCACTTGTAGATCTAAAATGTGATCGTAAAAAGTGAAATCCCCTACCGTAACGAAATCCGCATTGGCATCCGCTTGATGCTGCCAATTTTTCTCCCGTAACACTTTTGCCAAATCTAATAAATCTTGTTCGGCTAATTCTTTACGCCAGTAGCGCTCTTGTGCAAATTTTAATTCACGTTTTGCCCCTACACGTGGGAAACCTAAGATATGTAATGTAGTCATATTGTACTCCTGCAATGTTCTGATTCGGATGACTTAACTATGCAATGAGCTAAGTCGATATCAAAATAATGCAAGAACCATCAATATTATGCAACTTCATAATTTTCAATTTAATTATGAAACATATTAATAAATAAATTCTTATCTATATAAAAAAACAAGCGGTCAAATTTGCATTTTTTTATACAAATTTGACCGCTTAAATCATTTATCACATCTTAAAATATCGATTACCACCAACCGAGTAACTTCATCCAAGCGCCACCAACGGTAAACCAAATCACTAACGAAGCGACCGAAATAATGAAGCTGACGCCCCACCATTGTCCCGTCGTGTTATAACCGGATCCGAATAATGCAGGTCCCGGACCGCCGGCATATTGGGTTAAGCTCATTGATAAAGTCGAAGTATAGCCTAAGCCGATTGCCGCTAACATCGGCGGTGTTCCGACCGCAATTGCCGCCGCAAGGAAAGCAAGATACATAGCGGAAATATGCGCCATTGCCGAAGCGAAGAAATAGCGCGTATAGAAGTAAACCAGTACCAAAATACCAAATGCCATCGGCCAATCCAACCCCCCGACTGATTGTGAGATATGAGAGGAAATCCAAGTAATCGCGCCGTATTTGTTTAACGCATTCGCCATCATTACTAACACCGCAAACCAGAACATCGTATCCCAAGCCGATTTCTCGGAGATGATATTTTGCCAGTTCATAATATTAGAAAGAAGTAAAATTACTAAACCGATAAAAGCGGATACGGTCGCCGGAATGCCGAATGCAAGATCACCGACCGTCCAAAGGAAGAGTAATAACACGAAGTCTAACGCTAAGATCCATTCCGCTTTACTCATTTTGCCCATATTTTGTAACTCTTGACGCGCCATTTCTGCCATTTTAGGCGTGTCTTTTAATTCGGGCGGATAAATCAAATAGAGTAAATACGGCAGCACGATTAAACAAACGATACCCGGCACCAATGCGCCGATAAACCAAGTAATCCATGAAATCTCTACCCCTTGACCGCGTGCAAGTTCGGCAATCAGCGGGTTACCCGCCATAGCGGTTAAAAACATCGTACAAACAATCGTATCGATTTGCGATACCGCTAAAGCCAAAAACGCGCCGGCACGTTTTGCCGTCGGACCCGGTTTAGAATCGTATGCTTCGGCAATCGATTTCATAATCGGATACATAATACCGCCGCCGCGAGCCGAAGCAGACGGAATTCCCGGACCGATAACCAAATCGGCAAGCGCAATACCGTAAGCCACGCCCATCATTCTCTTACCGAAGCGAGAAACGAAATAAAGTGCGATACGCTTACCCAGCCCCGTTTTAATTACCGCTTGCGATAAAAACATTGCAATCCCGATTAACCAAATCGTTGCATTGGAAAAACCGGATAACATCGCCACTTCGTCTTTACCCGCTTTAATCGGAGTTAATTCGGTAACACCGCTAATCACTAATGCGACTAAAGTAGCCGCACCCATAGGCATTGCTTTTGCAATAATCGCCACAATCGTTGCAACGAATAAAGCCAACATTCCCCATGCTCTTTCACTCAACCCTTCCGGGGTCGGAATTAAGACGATACCAACGCCAACTACAACGGAAATCAGTAATCCTTGCCAATTAAAGCCTAATTTAACCTCGACCGGAGGTGCTTTTTGATCTGCCGACATAATTTTTCTCCTAACTAAAACGGATTATAGTCTAACGATAATTTCCATTAGATATTGCAAAAAAACACATCATATTTTGATATTAATTAAACATTATTTTTTTATAACGTAAAAAAAAGTATCAAAAACGCCGAACCCATGATTATTTTCATTTTTAGTCTTGGCATACCAAGCATTTATCTATAATATCTTTCATCATCTTTCTTTTTATAATGAATTATTTACATGAAACCGATTTTTCTTGAACTACGCCACTTAAAAACACTGGTCGCTTTAAAAGAAAGCGGCAGCGTTTCTCTTGCCGCAAAACGCGTACATCTCACACAATCCGCGCTCTCTCATCAACTTAAATTATTGGAAGATCAATATGAACTGACCTTATTTGAGCGTAAAACCCAGCCGCTACGCTTTACGCCCGCTGGAGATCGGCTGGTGAAGCTGGCGCATGATATTTTGCCTAAGATTGTAGAAGCCGAACTCGATCTTGCCCGTGTTAAACAAGGGGAAGCGGGAGAATTACGTATTGCGGTCGAATGTCATACTTGCTTTGACTGGCTGATGCCGGCAATGGATACTTTCCGTCAAAGTTGGCCTTTAGTAGAGCTGGATATTGTATCCGGCTTCCATACCGATACTGTCGGGTTACTCTTAACGCATCGAGCGGATTGGGCGGTTGTTGCCGAAGCGGAAGAAACGGAGGGTATTGTGTATCGTCCGCTTTTCTCTTATGAAATGGTCGGGATTTGTGCCAAAGATCATCCTTTAGCCGATAAAGATATTTGGCAAGCGGAAGATTTTATTGACGAAACCTGGATTACTTATCCAGTACCGGACGATATGTTGGATTTACTGCGTAAAGTGCTGCGTCCTGCGGGGATTATGCCTACACGCAGAACCAGCGAATTAACCATTGCGATTATTCAGTTAGTTGCGAGTAAAAGAGGGATTGCGACCTTACCGTATTGGGCGGTGAAACCTTATTTGGATCGAGGCTATGTGGTTGCCAAGAAAATTACTCAACAAGGGTTATACAGTAATCTTTACGGGGCATTCAGAGAATCGGATCAACATTACGCTTATCTTAATGATTTCCATAATACGGTTAAATCGCAAAGTTTCGCTACGCTTCTGGGATTGATGGTGTTAGAAGAATAGTGATGATAAATATCTAAAAAAACAGGCGGTCTGATTTCTATCATTATTTACAATATTTATCGTGAAAAAATAATAAAATCGGACCGCTTATCCAATTAATTATTGGCTCGCTCCAAATACGCCGCCCCAAGCTTTATCATCACCGATTTTGGAATTATCTTTAAACATACCGCCAAGTTCTTTCGCATTATCGCCATAGAACTTACCTTCTACTTTTGCTTGAGTTGAGAAGCCTGCCGAATTTGCTGTACCTGCAAAGCTATTTCCGGAAATATCTGCAGCTATATTCACTGCATCAAGCGTATCAACATTTAATGTACCGTTTAACTTTTTCGTACCGAAATCAGCATCAAACTTTGATGTCCCATCCAACCAATCTTTGTCTTTAAATTGAGCGGAATTACCCGTAACAAGTGCATAGCCGTTATAAGTTGCCGTACCGCTTGTCGGCATAGATTTAGTCGGAGAGCCGTTATAGAACATATACCCTTTCTCACCATCTTTAACAATACCGAAACGTACCGCACTGTATTTATCACAACAAGCGTGTAAACCATTTATATTTAACCAAGTACCGGCATAAATTCCTGAATTCTTATAACTTACGCGAATCGCTTTTCCATCTACATTTAGAGTAGATGTGCTTGGGTCATTAATTTCCACTCGTTTTTCTACTACATTATCATCTTGATTAGCAAGAATAAGAGCGGCTCCCGTATCGGAAGTCGAAGGAATATTATTTGATTGAGACGGATTATTCGTCTTAGGAGTATTATCTGCTATCGGCGGATTCTTAGCAGTATTTGATGAATTACCGCCACCGCTTCCACAAGCACTTAAAACCAACCCGACTAATATACTCAAACCTAGTTTTGCAATTTTCTGCATAAACACCTCCTGATATACTTTTATACAAAAATGAACAATCTAAAAAAATAATGTAAATTACATTTCACTGATAAAAAATAATTTTATTGAGTAAAAAGCGGTAGTATTTGCTATAATTTATGCAAAATCTACCGCCCTACACATTAAATCAATATATTACTTTTGTATTTGTTTAGCCCCAAATACGCCGCCCCAGCTTTTATCGCCGAGTTTGGCACCTTTTTCCTTGGCACTATCGAATGCTCCTGCCAGTTCTTTAGCTTTTTCGCCGTAGAACTTACCTTCAACGAAAGCATCAATATTTTTAAATCGCTCGGATTTAGCGGTACCGGCAAATCCATTACCGGAAATCGTACCATCAACATTAACACTATTATGACCGCTTAGTTTGTCAAACGTTAAAGTACCGGTTAATTTTTTGGTAGAAAAATCAGCTTCGAATTTTGAAGAACCGAATGATTTATCAGGATCTCCCGCTGCTAATAAATAAGCATCACCGGTATAAGTAAATTTACCGGACGTCGGCATTTCCGTCGTTACATTACCATTATAAAATGCATAATCTTTATCGACTTTGCCATCATATACGCCAAAACGAACCGAGTCGTACTTATCGCAGCATACTTTTAAGCCGCCGTCTTTCGATACTTTCCAATTACCTTTAGCTTCCGTTGCATCCGTTAATGTAATAGTAATGTCATCAACCTTGATTGTCGTTAAACTCGGATCGCTTAATTTCGCTTTCGTTAGTTGCGGTTTATTTTTTGAAGCTCCTTCAACGATAAAAACGCCACCGCTTGTTTTATCTTTAGGCTGATCTTGTTTAGGTTGGTCTTGCTTTGGTTGTTCCTGCTTAGGCTGATCCTGTTTCGGTTGATCTTGCTTCGGCTGTTCCTGTTTAGGAGGTTGCTATTTAGGCTGCTCCTGTTTAGGTTTATCGGATTTAGGTTTAATATCAATAGAATGGTTCTTACTGCCACAAGCGGTAATAACCAATCCGGCTAATAAAGTTACTGCAAATTTTGTTATGTTTTTCATATAAAACTCCTCATAGATATTATAGGTGAGAGAATTATACACAAACAACTTTAAATAAATGAACAAAATTTACAATTATTATGTAAAGATAAAAAAGCCAATATTTCTCATATTGGCTTATCTAGGTTTGTTTTACGCTTTCGTTCTGTATTTAGAATGCTGTTTTACCGCCTTACGAATTTGGCGGATATTAGTACGACGACGATTTTTCGTTACATCCACTTTGGTTTCGGTTTCCGCCGGTAGGCCGACAAGCTCACGCAAATAATTTACTTGCTCTAAGCCCATTTCTTCCCAACCGCCGCGCGGTAAACCTTTTTCCAATTTGATATTACCGTAACGAATACGAATTAAGCGGCTAACTTCAACACCTTGCGATTCCCATAAACGGCGCACTTCACGGTTACGTCCTTCGGTTAAAGTTACGTCAAACCACTGATTTAACCCCGTACCGCCAACCGTTTTAATTTGCTTAAAGTTTGCCGGGCCGTCTTCCAACTGCACGCCTTTGCGTAAACGTTGTAACATCGCTTCATCAATATTACCGAACACTCGCACGGAATATTCACGCTCGACTTCACGGCTCGGGTGCATTAAACGATTCGCTAACTCGCCGTCCGTAGTAAACAGTAATAAACCCGAAGTATTAATATCTAAACGACCAACCGCAATCCAACGTGCTCCGGTTAAACGAGGTAAGCGATCAAATACGGTTGCACGACCTTCCGGATCTGAACGAGTACATAATTCACCTTCCGGTTTGTAATACATCAATACGCGACAAATTTCTTTTTGTGCCGGAATTAAGCTGATTAAATTACCGTCAATACGAATTTTAGTCGCACTGCTGACTTGCACACGATCGCCTAAGCTGGCGATTTTACCATCAACGCTCACACGTCCTGCCGCAATAATCTCTTCCAATTCACGACGAGATCCTTGACCGGCACGTGCTAGAATTTTCTGTAATTTTTCACCAGCTACTTTCGTTTTTTTCTCTGCTGTTTCAGCCACAGAAGCGGTCAGTTTTACGGATTTTTTTACTAATGGTTTAGATGTTGGACGAATACGTCTTTCCGATTGTTCATCAAATTTTTTAGATGATGTACGCTTATCTTCGCTACGTTTGTCAAAACGCTTTTCGCTTTGCGAATGTTTAAAAAGCGGTGAACGTTTATCGGTTTGTTTTTTTTGAAATGTTGTCATTAAAATTCCTTAAATTGTCGCTCTCACGAGCGTCTGAAATATGGATTTCTCCGCTGATACACAAGCGGAAAAATACAATTAGTTAAAAGGCGTAATATCGCCCGATCCTTCACGAATAATTCGAGGACTCTCTTCGGTTAAATCAATCACGGTTGTCGGCTCTTGACCTAAATAACCGCCGTGAATAATTAAATCCACACGATGTTCCAAATGTTCTCGAATTTCATCCGGATCCGATTCGGTAATTTCCGTATCAGGTAACATTAGCGAACACGATAAAATTGGCTCGCCTAACGCTGCAATTAATGCCAACGCGATCGCATTATCCGGTACACGAATCCCTATCGTCTTACGTTTGGTCATTAATCTACGCGGTACGTCTTTAGTTGCCGGTAAAATAAAGGTGTAAGGATTTGGGGTGTTATTTTTGATTAAGCGATAAGATTGATTAGTGACTAATGCGTAAGTGGAAAGCTCTGACAAATCACTACATACCAAGGTAAAATTGTGATTTTCAGGTAATTTACGAATCGCAACAATGCGATCCATTGCGTGTTTTTCACCGATTGCACAGCCTAAAGCATAACCTGAATCTGTCGGATAAATAATAACGCCACCATTTTTAATAATTTCTACCGCTTGATTAATCAAACGTGCCTGAGGGTTATCAGGATGAATATAAAAAAATTGGCTCATAGCGTAATATCCTTCGAAAAAAATGTTGGTGCATTATACACCAACATTCTTATATTCTCTAAAGTAATTGTGCGTTATAGAAATCATCTCGTAAAAGAACACTATAGATGAGATTTTTTAACACTACGTACAATAAAAAAAGCAAATGTAGATAAAAGCACGGCAACGATAACAAGTCCGATTGATAATCCCATTGTTTATTCCTCCATCAAATTCTCTTTATTTTTACGTATAAAATCTGCCATAAATAAACATATATACATTGAAAATAAAAGCACAGTGCTATTAAATAATTTATAAAACAAGCCGTTCGGGCTATATAGTACAACAGGAATTGCTAAAATCTCAACCTTACCGATATCATCTAATATCTTACACCAAGCATCCAGACTATCTTTATTAAAGGGTTTCTTAAATATATTGAACATTTACTCCTCCGTTTATCAGAGGATATAAGCCTAAAATAAAAATATATGCTAAACAGCAAGTTAGCTCCATTTTTACGACTTAGATCGCAAAAATTCCATTTATTAAAGTGCCGCTAATTGCTCTAGCGACGGTGCAAAATAATAACTACCGGAAACCGGCTTAGTAAAGCCTAACAAGCGGTCGGTTTTGCCGTCTAATTCGCCAAACATACTTTTAAGCTGTTGGTCGATATTATGTAAACGTTTTGCAAAAGCAATGAAATATAGACCATGCTCACCACTTGCTAAGCCATACGGTAAACTATGGCGTAGAATTTTTAGACCTTCGCCGTTTTCTTTTAAATCCACACGTCCTACGTGAGAATTTTCCGGCACATCATCAAGCTCAACGCTATCTGCTTTTGTTCTGCCGATCACCTGCTCTTGACGCTCCGTGTTCATCTTATGCCATTTTGCTAATTGATGAACATAACGTTGGCTCAAGACATAACTACCACCGGCATCTTCACCCTCTTCAATTAAAGCGACTTCACGCAATTTTTCATCGGTTTGCGGATTTTCGGTACCATCAATAAAACCGGTTAAATCACGTTCTTCCACCCAACGAAAACCGTGGGTTTCCTCCGCAATTTCCGCCACCGCTTTTAATTGTTCCACCACCATTAAAGCGATAGAAAAATTAATATCCGGACGATTAGATTGGATATGCACTAAAAAATCACGTTGGGTTGCCGGTGCATACTCTCGTTCCGCTTTGCCTAGTGCGACAAAATCCTTCAATTCAGCAGCAGAATTAGATTTTAACTGGCTCCAAAGCGTTTTACCGAAAGCAAGGGTAAGCCCTAATGCCTCTGTTGCAAACTGCTGTTGAATTTCTTGAAATTGATTCTGAATGGTATGAACGCTAGAACGAAAGGCTTCAATATTTAACACATTCGCTTCAATAAAAATGCCTGATTTGCGATGGGTTAATGTAATGCCTGATTGTGGAGTTGCCATAATATATCCCGTAAGTAAAAAATAATGGTTATTGTACAAAAGCAAATAAATAAAATCTGTCGTTTTAGTCAAATCTTGCACATTTAAAAAATGTGCTTGACTTATTGAAATCATACTAGTTTAATAGTACATAAATAATTTAAACAAGGAATCGTGAAATGAATCTCCATACTCAGCAAACACAACTTCCCTATTATGAAGATACAACCGTAGCGTTTTATCACTTATGTGATAATAAACCACATACGTTGTTATTGGATTCAGCAGAAATCCACAGTAAAAACAGTCTAAAAAGTTTATTGTTTGCTCAATCCGCATTACATATTTATTGTGATGCTCAAACCGTCACTTTTGAGGCGTTAACTGAAAACGGTAAAGCCATACTTCCTCATCTTCAAACTGTACTGGAGCAATTATCTCTGGCACCCAATTGCAAAGTTTCAACGGAATTTAACCGCTTGTCGGCAACCTTTCCACCCATTGCCCAAAATTTAGATGAAGACAGTAAACTTAAAACCAGCGCCGTGTTTGACGGTTTACGTTGTGTGAGCCAACTTTTTGCCGATAAAGCGGATCCAATCTATTTAGGCGGTTTATTTAGCTACGATTTGGTCGCCCATTTTATTCCGATGGATGGTATTCAACTACAAGATGACGGCTTACGTTGCCACGATTACAGCTTCTATCTTGCCGAACAATTAGTGTTTATTGATCACCAAAAACAGGAATCGGTATTGCACACTTTCTGTTTTGATGAAACACAGCAAAGCCGCTTACAGCAACAAGCGGTCGAATTTAGCCAAATTCTTGCAAAATATCAGCCTTGTGAATTACGTTTACCGATTCAAGCGGCAAGTGGTGAAGTAAAAACTAATATTGAAGATGAAGACTTTAAACAGATCGTTCAAAAACTCAAACATCATATTCATATCGGCGATGTATTCCAAATTGTACCTTCACGCCGTTTTAGTTTGCCTTGTCCAAATATTTTAGCCGCTTATCGCCAGCTTAAAATGAATAATCCAAGCCCGTATATGTTCTTTATGCAAGGCGAAAACTTTACTTTATTCGGTGCATCGCCCGAAAGTGCCTTGAAATATTCGCAAGCTACTCGTCAATTAGAAATCTATCCGATTGCCGGCTCTCGTCCGCGTGGCTTTGATGCTAATGGCAATATCGATCCGGAATTGGATTCACGTTTGGAATTGGAATTACGTTTAGATCAAAAAGAATTGGCAGAACATTTAATGTTAGTCGATCTGGCTCGTAATGATGTCGCACGAGTCTGCCAAGCCGGTACACGTAAAGTGGTGGATCTGATGCAAATCGATCGCTATTCACAAATTATGCACCTTGTCTCTCGTGTAGTCGGCACATTGCGTAGCGATTTAGATGCGTTACACGCTTACCAGGCGTGTATGAATATGGGTACATTAACCGGTGCGCCAAAAATTAAAGCGATGCAATTAATCTACCAAGTAGAGCAACAAAAACGCCATAGCTACGGTGGTGCGGTCGGTTACTTAACTTCGCACGGCGATTTAGATACCTGCATTGTGATTCGTTCTGCATTCGTGCAAAACGGCATCGCTTATGTACAAGCCGGTTGCGGCGAAGTATTGGATTCAGATCCGCAATCGGAAGCGGATGAAACGCGTCACAAAGCGAAAGCCGTATTAAAAGCAATCGCACAAGTTAATACCAAATAAGGACGGATAAGCTATGGCACATATTCTTTTTGTTGATAATTTTGATTCGTTTACCTACAACCTTGTCGATCAATTTCGTGAATTAGGTCATCAAGTGACGATTTTTCGTAACGATTACCCGTTAGAAGATTTTTTGAAAAAAGCACAAACTACCGAAAATTGTATTGTGGCACTTTCACCCGGCCCCGGCACACCGGCAGAAGCCGGCAATATGTTAGCAATCATTAAACAGCTCAAAGGCGTTGTACCGATGATTGGCATTTGTTTAGGGCATCAAGCAATTATCGAAGCATTAGGCGGGCGTATCGTTCATACCGGCACCGTTTTACATGGTAAGGTGTCAAAAATTGAACACGATAACCAAGCAATGTTCCACGGTATTAATAACCCGATGTCGGTTGCCCGTTACCATTCATTAATGGGGGATGAGCTACCGAAGGAGTTAGAAATCAATGCTCGCTTCGATAATATCGTGATGGCGATTCGCCACAAACAATTACCGATTTGCGGCTTTCAATTTCACCCGGAATCAATCCTAACCGTAGAAGGTACTAAATTATTAAAACAATCGGTCGAATGGCTGCTTTCCACACAACATTAAGCAAAAAAATTTAGAAAAATAACCGCTTATCAACATAACAAAAACAGGATAACACTATGCAACTCGACAACATTCTTAGCCAATTATTTGAGAATCAAACGCTCACAAAAGCAGAATCGCAATACTTTTTTGAGCGAGTGATTCAAGGTAATGTTTCTAACGAACAACTTTCCGCGGCTCTTATTGCATTAAAATTACGAGGTGAAACAATTGAAGAAATCGCCGGAGCGGTTGAAGCAGCATTTGCAAATGCAACCGCATTCCCAACTCCCGATTACGATTTTGCCGATATTGTCGGAACTGGTGGTGATGGGCAAAATACGATTAATATTTCTACCGCCAGTGCGATTGTAGCGGCGACCTTAGGCTATAAAGTCGCAAAACACGGTAGCCGTAGCATTTCCAGTAAAACCGGTGCAAGCGATGTATTAGCCGCATTAGGGATTAATGTGGCGATTTCCCCCCAAACCGCACGCCAAGCGTTAGATGAAAATAATCTCTGTTTCTTATTTGCACCGCTTTACCATGCCGGTTTTAAACACGCTGTACCGGTACGCCAAGTGCTGAAAACTCGCACGCTATTTAATATTTTAGGGCCATTAGTCAATCCGGCACACGCTAAACGCCAATTACTCGGCGTATATTCACCGGAAGTTTTGAAAATTTATGCGGAAACAGTGCGTAGCTTAAACCATCAACATTCGATTGTGGTACACGGAGCAGGCTTGGATGAAGTTACTGTTCACGGCGAAACATTAGTCGCTGAAATTGAACATGGCGAAATTCACTATTTCAGTCTCACACCAGAGGATTTTGGGATTCAACGTCATTCGATTGAAGCCTTAAAAGGCGGAGAACCTGCAGAAAATGCGGAAAAAATTACCGCTTTATTACAAGGCAAAGGCGAAGCGGCACATATTGATGCGGTTGCAGTAAATACTGCTATGCTCATGCGTACTTTCGGCGAGCGAGATTTAAAAGCCAACGTACAACGTGTCAAAGATTTGCTCAGCACAGATAAAGCCTATCAGACCTTGCAAAAGCTCGCCCAATACCAGTAACATATCGCCCGCATTTGTGGGCTTTTTTATAGGAATAAGCAGTTGAAAAAAAGTATTTTCGATACCCCGATTTTCTTTGAACGTTATCAACAATTACGTGAAAACCCAATCAGCATGAATGAAGTAGTGGAAAAGCCGACGATGTTTTCACTTTTGCCGGCTCTCACCAATAAAAAA
This sequence comes from Actinobacillus lignieresii, assembly GCF_900444945.1. Classification (NCBI taxonomy): domain Bacteria; kingdom Pseudomonadati; phylum Pseudomonadota; class Gammaproteobacteria; order Pasteurellales; family Pasteurellaceae; genus Actinobacillus; species Actinobacillus lignieresii. The sequence continues at coordinate 1,292,189 of NZ_UFRM01000001.1, forward strand.
GTGTTAGATTTAGGCTGCGGTACCGGAGTGCATTTGGCGCATTATTTGGAATTAGGTGCGAATAAAGTTGTCGGGCTGGATTTATCGGAACTGATGCTAAAACAGGCGGAAAGCTGTTTAGCAAAAAATTGGCAAAAATCGACCGCTTTCTCACTGCACTGCCTGCCGATGGAACAATTAGATAAAATTCCGGAAGATAATTTTGACGTAGTTACCAGTTCGTTTGCGTTTCACTATATTGAGGATTTTGCCGATTTACTTGCAAAAATTTCCGCAAAAATGATCGCTTGCGGTACGCTGATTTTTTCCCAAGAACATCCGATCGTCACTTGCTATAAAGACGGCTATCGTTGGGAGAAAAATGAGCAAAAACAACAAGTTGCTTATCGCTTAAATTACTATCGAGATGAAGGTGAACGAGATAGAAGTTGGTTCCAACAAGCATTCAAAACCTATCATCGCACCATGGCAACGATTTGCAATCAGCTGATTCAAGCCGGGTTTGAAATCGTGCAAGTGGAAGAGCCGATGCTGGCGGAACAACCGCAATGGCATAATGAGTTTAAAGATCTACAACATCGCCCGCCACTTTTATTTATTAAGGCAGTTAAAAAAAATTAAGCAGCCAATCGACTGCTTAATACTCCTTATGAAAGAGGAAGTTTATAGTCCGGTGTCGGATCCATTTCCGGCATAATTTCTTTTTCCGGGTTTTCTACTTCTTCTTTAGATTGTTTCTCCGGCGAAGTGGTTTCTTTTGCTTTAGCCGGTTCTACCGGCGTTTCCGATTCTAACGGTTTCTCGGCTTGCGTTTCTTTAACCTCTTCCGCTTTTTTCTCTATTGCAACCGCTTCTTTATTAGGCTCTACGCTTTCTTTAGCTTGAGAGTTTTTTTCCGCTACCGCTGTTTGCGAATCAGTCGTCTTATGCTCAGTTACGGCTTCTTTTTTCGTTTCTACCGTTTTTTCAGCTTCTAACGGCTTTTGCTCAACCTGTTCTTTCACACCCGCTTTGTTCTGCGCCGAAGATTTATTCATAATCGGAGAAAGTAAGCTCGGTACTCCGATAGATTTTATCGCTTTAGTCGATTCTAATTTTGTCGATAATTGTTCGGAATCCACCGCTTGTTCCGTATGCGCCGTATCATCGCTCAATTCGGAAACCGCTGAAATATTTTCTTTGCTTGGCTCAAGCGACACTTCCTCTAAACTTTGCGTATATTCCAATGAACGATGAACCACTTGCTCGGCACCTTCCACTTTTTTAGTGATGAGCTTTTGGCTAAACTCAACTTTAGGATCGAGCCAAATCGCTAACATTGCATTATTAAACGCTCGATCAAATTCTTGCTCAATTACCTGATCGTTTAATACAAAATAGCCTTTATCCTCTAAAGCAATATAACTTAGCTCATCATCAGCTTTGATGTCCGGTAAAATCTTACGTAAGCGATCAATCACTTCATCTTGTTTCGGTAACGTAATACCTAAATCCGTCCATGATTTAGCAACGGAAATCGCAAAATCCCGACCGTCCACCGGCTTACTGTATTTTAAAGTCAGCATAATCGGGCGAGATTCTTGTTTGTATTCGCCTGTTTCGGTAAAAAGGGAGATATTATAAATTTTGAAAGGACCCCAAGTGTAATCAATATCATTAATTTTTTCCCACTTAGCGTAAGCCGCACCGCTCAATAAAGCTAAGAAAAAGGATAAGAGAGCTTTGTAACGCATTATTATTGTCCCTATAAAACAAGCTGAGGCAGTATTATACCTGAGCTAATATTAGAGTAAATTCATCAATCTATTCCAAAAGAAATATTTTGTGATCAGCTTCAAAAAATCAAAAGAAAATCAATGCCGAATAAATAAAAAGGAGTAGTATCAAACTAAACCAATTGATTAACTAAGACATAATAGGAGTTGTATATGTTCCCTGAATTTCGTGAATTAATTACTCAATTAAAGAATAGTGATACGCACTTTTCCCGTTTATTTGATAAACATAATGAGTTGGACCAACGGATTAAAAATATGGAATCAAATATCGAGCTTGCTACAAATGATGAAATAGAAGTTCTTAAAAGAGAAAAATTACATATTAAAGATGAATTATATGCAATTCTTAAGAAAAAATCCGCATAGTTTCATCAAGTTCAATATAAACGCTTAGATAATATATAAAAAAATACCCAGCTAAAAAGCTGGGTATTTCAGTTAATCATTACGATTATTATTCAGCAACTACGTTTACGGTAACTGCCGCATTCACTTCAGGGTGTAAGTGAACTTTAACTTCGTGTTCGCCGGTTGTGCGAAGCGGACCTTCACCTAAACGAACTTCTGATTTAGCTACTGCAACGCCTGCCGCTGTTAATGCATCAGCGATATCTTTTGCAGAGATTGAACCGAATAAACGACCGTCATCACCTGCTGTTGCAGATACTGATACTGCTGCGATTTCAGCAATTTTAGCTGCACGAGCTTGTGCTGCCGCTAACGCTTCAGCCGCTTTCGCTTCTAACTCGGCACGACGTGCTTCGAAGTGAGCGATGTTTGCTGCTGTTGCCATAACCGCTTTACCTTGTGGGATTAAGAAGTTACGTGCAAAACCTGATTTAACGGTTACTTGGTCGCCCACAGAACCTAAGTGAGCAACTTTATCTAATAAAATAACTTGCATTGTACTCGACCTCTCTATTACTGATGGTTGTCAGTGTATGGAAGTAACGCTAAGTAACGAGCGCGTTTGATTGCGCGAGCTAATTGACGTTGATACTTCGCACGAGTACCAGTGATACGGCTAGGAACAATCTTGCCGCTTTCAGAAATGTAGTTCTTTAATGTAGCGATATCTTTGTAATCGATCTCAACAACATTTTCCGCTGTGAAACGGCAGAACTTACGACGACGGAAATAACGTGCCATTTGGCTTCTCCTGATCTATAAATTCAATATGTTCGGCATGAACGACTAATTGGCTTAAACCGTTATAGTCTTTGTGAGTGTGGATAAATCCGTAAACTCTAATTTTATCGCCGAGCTTTATTTGTTGGGTTATTAAACTAAATTGATTGCCATTTAAAATCACTTGGATTTTACACCACGCTTGACGCTCTAAATTTACTTCGGTTTGAATTGAACGATGTTCAAGCCAAAAACGATAATTCGGAACCCCTAACGGGTTTTGGCTTTGCTTAACCGTTGAAGCGACCGAGCCGCTCAGAATTAAGCAATTATCAATCGGCGAATTACTCGCCAGCTTCCTCTGATTCAACTTCAGATACCGCTTCAGCAACTTTGCTTTCTTTCGCTTTCACCATTGGTGACGCTTCAGTTACTGCCGCTTTAGTGTGAACGATTAAGTTACGAAGAACTGCATCGTTATAACGGAAGTTAGTTTCTAACTCGTCGATTACACTTTGAGGTGCTTCTACATTCATTAACACGTAGTGTGCTTTGTGAAGTTTGTTGATTGGGTATGCTAATTGACGACGACCCCAATCTTCTAAGCGATGAACTTGACCGCCAGCTTCTTTAACAGACGCTGTGTAACGCTCAATCATTGCCGGTACTTGTTCGCTTTGGTCCGGGTGAACCATAAAAACGATTTCGTAGTGACGCATTGACTATCCTTACGGGTTAGCAGCCTCCAACTTTAGCCAGTCACCGACTTGTGGAAGCAAGGATTAAAAAACAAATGTGACTGAACGGCGGAATTATACGTGAATCTGTTGCTTTTGCAAGCAGAATTTATCGTTAATCCTGCCAATGTAAGAATGAGATTAATCACTTAATATAAAAATAGGTTTTATCTGATAAAAATACGAATAATAGTTCAGTATTTTGCAATCTTCTAGTACAATTGCGCAAACGTTTGCTTTTATTAATTTATAAGGAATCCAAATGAATGTATTAATTATTGGTAACGGTGGTCGTGAACACGCTTTAGCTTGGAAAGTTCGTCAATCGCCTTTAGTCAAAAAAGTTTTTGTCGCACCGGGGAATGCCGGTACTGCTCTGGAAGAAGGTATCGAAAATGTGGCAATCGCCGCAACTGATGTTCCTACATTAGTTGCTTTTGCGAAGGAAAACCAAATTGGCTTAACGATTGTTGGACCCGAAGCACCGCTTGTTATCGGTGTAGTTGATGCATTCCGAGCGAACGGCTTAAAAATCTTTGGCCCGACTCAAGCGGCGGCACAGTTAGAAGGTTCAAAAGCCTTTACTAAAGATTTCTTAGCTCGCCATCAGATTCCGACTGCCGAATATCAAAATTTTACCGAAGTTGAGCCGGCACTTGCTTATTTAAAACAAAAAGGTGCGCCGATTGTAATTAAAGCGGACGGTTTAGCTGCCGGTAAAGGCGTAATTGTTGCAATGACGCTCGAAGAAGCGGAAGAAGCGGTAAAAGATATGCTATCGGGCAACGCATTCGGCGAAGCCGGTAGCCGCGTAGTTATCGAAGAATTTTTAGACGGTGAAGAAGCCAGTTTTATCGTGATGGTGGACGGTAAAAACGTTGAGCCGATGGCGACCAGCCAAGATCACAAGCGTGTTGGCGAAGGAGATAAAGGTTTAAATACCGGCGGAATGGGGGCATACTCACCGGCTCCGGTCGTTACGCCGGAAATCCATAATCGTGTTATGCAAGAAGTCATTTACCCGACTGTGAAAGGTATGGCGGCGGAAGGCAATGCATATACCGGTTTCCTCTATGCCGGTTTAATGATTATGCCGAACGGACAGCCGAAAGTAATCGAATTCAACTGCCGTTTCGGCGATCCGGAAACCCAGCCGATTATGATGCGTTTAGAGTCGGATCTTGTACAACTTTGTTTAGCGGCTTGCGATGAAAAACTTGATACGATTAAATCAAAATGGTGTGAACAAGCGGCGTTAGGCATCGTGCTTGCAGCGGAAGGTTATCCGGGCGATTACCGTAAAGGCGACGAAATCAGCGGTATTCCAACTCAAGCACAAAAATCACAGAAAGTATTCCTTGCCGGTGTAGAGCAAAAAGACGGAAAATTAGTCACTAACGGCGGGCGTGTTTTATGTGCAACCGCATTAGGTAATTCGGTGTTTGATGCACAGCAACAAGCGTTAAAACTTGCCGAGCAAATTCAATGGCAAGGACGTTTCTATCGCTGTGATATCGGCCACCGTGCGGTGGCAAGAGAAAAAGCGTAATTTGCTTTTAAGCTAACAGCAAAAAATCAAGCGGTCTAATTGGTAAAATATTTTGCAAATTAGACCGCTTGTTATTTATTAATAAAAAAGACTAACGCTGTGCACTTTTCTCTAACTGTGTCCAGTTATAGAAACCGTAGAGCGAGTTAAGCAGATAAGCTCCGTACATTAAATACATCGCCGGTGTTTCCGCCCATAAGGCGATTGATAACACATTAAGTACAATCCACAATAACCATTGTTCACGATAGCGTAAAATCATCAGCAATTGTGCCGCTACGGTTGTGATAGTGGTAACGCCGTCTAAACCGGTCGAGCTACCGCCCGCCGCTTTGAGTGCTTGAATAAATAGAAAAGTCCCGATACCGATTGCCGCTAACAGAATAATCCAGCCTTTGACACTTAACGACTTGGCAATCACCGCTCCACCGCCTTGGCTGTCTTTTTGCATATTCGCTTGCCACACGAAGTAACCGATAAATTGCGCCGGCAAATACACATAAAGCACACTGTTCATTTCCCCGATAAAATTATTACCCCACGCTACATAAAAATAGGTATAAGCAAAAATTAGACCGAATAAATAGTTACTGACTTTCCCCTTACTGACCAATACAACACAGATGATACCGGCGATACCGGAAATCATTGCTAAGATAGAATCAGGTGCTTGTACATAAGCCCAAACTTGAGCGGCAATAAAGGCTACAAGCCAAATCACTTCAAAAGGTTTCCAGCCGGAAAGTTCTTGTTTAACAAAATTTGAAATTGTTTGCGTATTCATAACTCGACCTCCAAATATAATAAAACCTGTACCATTCTAAGTGAAAACAAATATTAATGTAAAATATAAATCACATAATTTCCGATAAATATAAAAAAATAGGGCTGCACAAACAGCCCTATTTCGATTATAGATTATTTAAACGTACGTCAATCAATACTTTATCTTGATTGGTTGCGCTCGCTTTCGCTTTTTCATAAACGCCTTTCGCCGAAGCCTTATCGCCTTTCGCCACCAGAATATCGCCGGTTAAGACTAATTTACGTTGCTCCCATACTTGATCCGTAATTTGACCTAAAGTCGCCAACGCATCATCATAATTTTTTAATTGATAATCCAGCGTTGCCAAACGGAAACGAATGATCGTTTGTAAGCTGGCATCACTTGTTGAAGCCAGTGCGCTTTGCAATACGGTTTTCGCCGTTGCAAAATCCGCTTTTTCAACCGCTTGTTTTGCCGATTCCAATTGTGAGAACACCGCATAACTCGAATCTTTATTCTCATTGATAAACTTCTCGACTAGCGGTTGGTTTTTCTCGGGATCTTGCAAATAGCTTTCCATAATATTTTGGTAGGTCGCCGAGGTTTGTTGCGCCGCCTGGACTTGGTGATTCTGCCAAAAGTTCCAGCCTAAAGTCGCCGCACAAGCAATGATGACGGCAACTAAAATCGGCGTACCGTTCTCTTTAAACCAATTTTTCGCCTCTTCAAACTGCTGTTCTTCCGTTTTATTTAAATATTCGTTACTCATTCATTTTTCCTAATGTTAAAAACGTTTTGTAAGTTCCGCGATTAAATCCGCTTGCGCGATTGTGACTTGTTCCGCACCGCTTTGTAAATCTTTTAGCACCACGGTTTGTTGTTCAACTTCGCTTTCGCCGATAACCAATGCGATTTGAGCTTCCACTTTATCCGCACGTTTAAATTGTTTTTTGAAGTTACCGCCCGAGCAGTGAGTCATCACACCTAATTGCGGTAATTCGCTACGGATTCGTTCCGCCATTTGGAACACATTTAAAGTCGCGCCTTCACCCGAATAAACCACATAGACATCAACCGCTTTCGGTAAGTTGATTTCTTTATTCACTTCTTGAACTAGCAGAACCAAACGCTCTAAGCCCATCGCAAAACCGACGCCTTGCGTTGCATGACCGCCGAGTTGTTCGACCAAGCCGTCATAACGACCGCCGCCGCATACCGTGCCTTGAGAACCTAATGCCGAAGTTACCCACTCGAATACGGTTTTATTGTAGTAATCCAAACCGCGTACCAGTTTCGGATTCACTTCATAAGTGATACCCATCGCATCTAGTAAATGACAAAGGTGCGCAAAATGCTCACGGCTGTCATCATCTAAGTAATCCAATAATTTCGGCGCATCATTAAGTACTTCTTGTAACGCTTGGTTTTTGGTATCAAGAATACGTAACGGATTTTTAACTAAGCGTTCTTTTTCTTCATCGCTCATTAAAGCGGTGTGATTTTCTAAGAATTTTACCAATGCCGAACGATAATTCGCACGAGCTTCAAGCGAACCGATAGAGTTTAATTGTAAAGACACGTGTTGATCGATGCCCAGTTCTTTCCATAAACGTGCGGTTAAAATAATTAATTCCGCATCAATTTCCGGATTAGGAATACCGAAAACCTCTACACCGGCTTGGTGGAATTGGCGGTAACGACCTTTTTGCGGACGCTCGTGACGGAACATTGGACCCATATACCATAAACGTTGTTCGTTATTGTAAATCCACCCGCGTTCGATCGCCGCACGCACGCAACCTGCCGTCCCTTCCGGACGAAGGGTTAATTGTTCGTCATTATCCCAGAAGGTGTACATTTCTTTTGAAACCACATCGGTCACTTCGCCGATTGCACGTGCGAAAAGCGGGGTGCTTTCGACAATCGGCATACGCACTTCGGAATAACCGTAACCGGCTAATACGTTACGTACTTTATTCTCAATCCACTGCCATAACGGCGATTCTGTCGGTGAGCAATCATTCATCCCACGAATTGCTTGAATATTTTTAGCCACTTTATTTTCCTTTTATTACGCTAAAACCACGGACAACACAAAATAGTACGGCTGGTAAATTTTTGAAGAAAATTGACCGCTTGTTTTACACAATATCCGTAAATCGGTGTCACCGTGGTTACTAAAATTAAATTTGTTCGATTTGAATTCGATTGTGTTGTTCGGCAACTCTTGCTCGAATTTTTGCTTCCAGTTGGTCAATTAATTTTTCATTATCGAAACGCTCTTTTTGGCGAACGCCATCAAGATAAAAACCGCTCATTTTATTGGAACCGGTTACCCCTAAATCGGAAATCAGCGCTTCACCCGGCCCGTTTACCACACAACCGATAATGGAAACGTCCATCGGAGTTAAAATATCTTCCAAACGTTGTTCCAACGCATTTACCGTAGCAATAACGTCGATTTCTTGACGTGAACAAGTCGGGCAAGCAATGAAGTTGATACCGCGAGAACGAATACGCAACGATTTTAAAATATCGAAACCGACTTTCACTTCTTCAACCGGATCCGCTGCAAGCGAAATACGCAACGTATCACCGATACCTTCAGACAGTAATAGTCCTAAACCGACTGCGGATTTGACCGAACCGGCTCTCGCACCGCCCGCTTCGGTAATGCCTAAATGCAACGGCTGTACGATTTGTTTGGCTAAAAGACGGTAAGATTCAACCGCTAGAAACACATCGGACGCTTTTACGCTCACTTTGAAGTTCTCAAAATTAAAGCGATCTAAAATATCTACGTGACGTAATGCCGATTCCAATAATGCCTGCGGAGTCGGCTCGCCGTATTTCTCTTGTAAATCACGTTCAAGTGAACCGGCATTCACACCGATTCGAATCGGAATATTTTTATCTTTCGCACAGTCCACAACGGCGCGAATACGCTCTTCGTTACCGATATTACCCGGATTGATACGTAAACAATCCACACCGTATTCCGCCACTTTTAATGCGATACGATAATCGAAATGAATATCCGCCACGAGCGGTACGTTCACTTGCTGTTTAATCACTTTAAACGCTTCCGCCGCATCCATAGTCGGTACCGAAACGCGTACGATATCCGCACCGACACGCTCAAGCGATTTGATTTGTGCAACGGTAGCTTCCACATCGGTGGTACGCGTATTGGTCATCGACTGCACCGAAATCGGCGCATCGCCGCCGACTGCGACATTCCCCACCCAAATCTTTTTAGATTCGCGACGTTTAATTGGCGATTGATGAATTGACATTTCCAATCCTTATTGTGCTAAAGGTAATCTAATACGAGCGACACGCCCGTCAATTTTTAACGGTACTTCTTGGCCTTTATAATAAAGTTTTACATTCGCCGGCGCACCAATGGTTAAACGATACTGTTCATCGCCGTTAAATGTCAGCACTTCACCGTTACTATATAATTTTTCCGCTAAACTTTTCTTACTCTTACTGCCTTTTACCGTGATCCAGCTTTCTTTACCGGTAATTTCGATACGTAACTCATCATTACCGACGGCAGCCGCTTGAGGTTGTTCCGCTGCCGGTTCAATAGCCGGTTGTTGTAACACATTAACCGCTTCGGTTGTCGCTTCCGGCATAACGCTAACTTGCGGTTGTTCTGTAGCCGCAGCCGTATTTAGCGCATTATTTTCCGTTGGCATCGGTGAGGTAGTTTCCGCTTTAGGCGTTTCCATAACAGGTGCAACGGCTACAGGTGCAGGCGGTGTTTCTACCACAGGGGCGGTAATTGGCGCAGTAACCTGTGTCGCCGTCGGCTCTACAACGGAACTGCTTACAATATGTTCTCGGCTTTCTTGTTCTTTTTGGTAATCTTGCCACCACCAAAGTAACGTCATCCCCACCGCACCTAATAAGACAAGAATAGTAAGATACTTCACCCATTTCGTTTGAGATTTTTGCACGACTTTAGGCGAAGGCGTTTTAACCGCGTCTTTAGGAATAATCACCTCGCCGTAATTTACGGTCGAAACCAAGGCTTCCGGCAGACGTAAGAAGCGTAAATAATTACGCACATAACCGCGTACGAAGGTCGGCGCTACATTTTGTAAAATAAAAATATCGTTTTCTAAAGACTCGATGTGAGATTTTTTTAAATTCGTTTTTTTGGCGACATCCTCAATGCTTAAATGCAACGCTTCACGCGCTTGTTTCAGCTTTTGTCCTAAAGGAATATCTTGATTTTCTTGCATTGGATGAGTTGATTCGGTCATAACGAGGCTCTTGATTAAAAAATTACAAAAAATTATTCGGAAGTTTAAAGATGTCACGCTTGTTTTGCAATCTTAACTCGCAATTTTGCACGAAAAATTTTCTTACCATGAATATTTTCGGCAAATTTATTCCATAGAATAAAAGAATTATCAAAATCTCTGATATAAACCAAAGATTATGCCGGTAAAAGGCGTAGAATATATTTCGCACTTTAGTCATTGTGCTAAAGCATGCTCGAAATATAGAAATAAAAAATATAGAAATAAGTGGTACCCATAATGATTTCCGAAAAAGATAAAACCCGTTTATTTAAACAAAATTTTGCCTCCGGTTTAGTCGTATTTTTAGTCGCCTTACCTCTATGTCTCGGTATCGCATTGGCGTCGGGCGCACCGCCGCTTTCGGGAGTCGTATCAGGTATTATCGGCGGTATCGTTATCGGCGCATTGAGTTCGTCACATATCAGCGTGGCAGGGCCTGCCGCCGGGTTGGTTGCGATTGTGCTTGCGGCGATTACTCAATTAGGCTCATTCGAATTATTTCTTTGCGCAGGTATCGTCGCCGGCGTTATTCAACTCTCGCTCGGTTTTTTACGTGCCGGCAGTATTACCAACTATATTCCGATTGCAGTGATTGAAGGGATGTTAGCCGGTATCGGTATTTTAATTATTTTCTCGCAACTGCCGTACGCATTGGGGAATAAACAATTCTTCCAAGAACTGAGCCAATCCTTTATTAATATTCATCTAGGCTCGTTCAGCATTGCTCTGCTTTCGCTGTTTCTTATGTTGGGTTGGGACTCTTCCCCTACGCTCAAAAAAATTAAAATGCTTCCTTCGGCATTAATTGCGGTAATTATCAGTATTTGTCTGAATCGCTTATTTATCGGTATGGACAGCTCACTAGCCATTCCTGCAACACAGCTCGTCCAGTTACCAATTCCTAATTCTTGGGCGGAAATGAGCGATTTAATTCGTTTTCCGGATTTTGCCGGTTTCAGTTCGTCAATTGTCTGGGTAACCGGTGCAACCATGGCGATTGTCGCCTCAATCGAAACGTTATTATCAATTGAAGCCGCCGACCGTTTAGACAGTAAACGCCGCATTACCGATACCAACCAAGAATTACGCGCGCAAGGGGTGGGCAATATTGTTTCTTCCGTATTAGGCGGCTTACCGATTACTGCCGTGATCGTACGTTCTTCCGCTAACGCCAATGCCGGTGCAACCCACAAATTATCCAGTATCATTCACGGTGTTTTATTGTTGGTCTGTGTTTTAGCGATTCCGAGCATTTTAAATCAAATTCCGCTAGCCACTTTATCTGCCGTCTTAATTTTGGTCGGTTATAAATTGGCTCGTCCAACGGTTTTCAAACACTTCTGGCATAAAGGGATTTATCAGTTTATTCCGTTTGTGGCAACGGCAGCGGCAGTGGTAGCGTTTGATTTACTCAAAGGGGTCGGATTGGGCTTAGTGATTAGTATTATCTTTTTATTACAAGGTAATATGAAGCGAGCTTACTATTTAAGCCGTGAAGAATTGGAAGACGCAAGTTACATCAAAATGCAGCTTTCCGAAGAAGTTTCTTTCTTAAATAAAGCGGCGATTAAAAAGACCTTAAAAAATATTCGCCCGAATTCTAAAGTGATTATTGATGCCTCTCGCACCTCTTATATAGCTTCGGACGTATTAGAATTAATTGAAGATTTCGCCAATATTACCGCACGAGAAAATCATATTCGCGTGTATTTAAAAGGCTTTAAATCCGATTACAATAACCAAGAAATCGACCACGCCAGCCACGTCAAAGTGGAACACGGTAGCCGAATTTAGATATTATTCTGAACCACGGAAAATACCGAATACACAGAATAAAAGAGAATTTGTCGTGCGTAGGCTACAAATAAACAAGCGGTCTGATTTTGCAAATTTCTTACAAAATCAGACCGCTTGATCTTATCCAAATCTCCAAAGATAGTACTCAACTCCTGTCGAGTGCTACTCGTTAATTGATATATAAGTAAAAAATTAAAGACACTCGTCAAAGACTAGTACCATCACAAAGTGTTCTAGAGCCACAGAGTGGCTCACTCAGCCGTAGGCTGATCGTAACCACGTACGGCTTGCCGTGCGTGGTAAAACTAAGCCCCTAAATTTACTTTAGCCGCTTCAATCGCTTCACGGACACGTTCTGGATTTACCCCGCCTTTCGCGCTACGTTTTTCTAAACAAGATTCTAACGAAAGAATCGGGTAAACGTCTTCATCAATCACCGGGTGGAACTGTTTAAATTCCGCTACGCTTAACGCTTCCAACGGTTCACGTTTGCTGATGGCATAAACTACCGCTTCACCCACGATATGATGCGCTTCACGGAACGGAATACCTTTCGCCACTAAATAATCGGCAAGTTCGGTCGCATTGGAATAACCTTGCTGTGCCGCTTCACGGGTACGTTCTACGTTTACATTGATATCTTCCAACACTAACGCCCCAATCTCTAAGCAAGCCTGCCAGGTTTCCATCGCATCAAAGATGCCCTCTTTGTCCTCTTGCATATCTTTATTATATGCAAGCGGTAAGCCTTTTAAGGTAGTGAGTAAACCTGATAATGCCCCGAAAACACGGCCTGATTTACCACGAATTAGCTCACACGCATCCGGATTTTTCTTTTGCGGCATTAATGAAGAACCGGAAGTAACACGATCCGATAATTCCAAGAACGCTGATTCACCACTATTAAAGAAAATAAGATCTTCAGCAAAACGTGATAAATGCACCATACTGATCGAAGCGGTTGAGAGCAATTCCAACACGTGGTCACGATCCGAAACCGAATCCAAACTGTTACGTGTACTAATCGCAAAGCCGAGATCCTGCGCAAGCGCATCACGATCAATTGAATACGCCGTGCCGGCTAATGCGCCTGAACCTAACGGGCAGGTGTGCATACGTTTATAAGCATCGGTTAAACGGCTGAAATCACGCTCTAACATTTCGTAATACGCCATACACCAGTGTGCAAAAGTAATCGGCTGCGCACGTTGCAAATGGGTATAACCCGGCATCACCGCATTTTGATTTGCTTCGGCGGTTTCAACCAATTTGTGTTGTAAGTTACGGATACGCTCTTGCAATACGACCGCTTGTACTTTACACCACATTTTCATATCCACCGCAACTTGGTCGTTACGACTACGACCGGTGTGAAGCTTTTTACCTAAATCGCCCACTTTTTCGATCAGTTTCGACTCAACCCAGCTATGAATATCTTCCGCATCATCACGTAAAATAATAGCAATATTCGGCTCGATTTCCGCACGTAATTCTTTTAATGCCGCCACTAATTGTTGGTGTTCTTGCTCGGTTAAAATGCCAACCGAAGTAATCGCTTTCGCCCAACCGATTGAACCGTCAATATCTTGTAATGCTAAACGATAGTCAAAACGTAACGAGTCATTGAAAAATTTAAATTTTGCATCAGCTTCTTGTTTAAAACGTCCACCCCAAAGTGCCATATTGTGTTCCTTTTCGCTTCTTTAATCTTCTTAAAAGATGTCCTGTACATTTGAATAGGGATATTTTGCATAAATATGCAAAATTATTCAATAATTATTTATTGCAAGCGGTGAAATTTCCCCGTTTTTTTGCAATTTGTATGATTTACATACAGAAAATTGTAAATGTAGGCGAGTTAGATAGAGAGATCAAGAGATTTAAAGGCTATTTAGCAAAACAAAAAGCGGTGAAATTTGCAAAATATTTTACAAATTCCACCGCTTGTCATCTCAAATTTTTCTTACAACTTGATTTTCTGCCCATTACTTGCACTTTCAAATGCCGCTTCGATAATCTGTAAAACCAATATCACTTCCGCTAATTTAACGATAGGTTCAATACCTGCGGTAATCGTTTGATACAAATCATCTAGCAAATTTTGATAACTGGCTTGCGCATTCGGATAAGGCTTACGAATGACTGCGCCGTCAATTTCCGTATGCAATACGCCCCATTCGCTTTCCGGCTCAACGTTCCAATCACCAATCGGCATCACTCCGCTGTTTAAATGCGTTTCTTGGCTGTCGAGCGATTTTTTCACATAAGAACCGTTTTTACCGTGTAATACGAAGGTCGGACTTGGCTCTCGTGCGTATTTAGATGCTTGTAAGGCAACCTTTAAGCCGTTTGCATAATAAAGATGTATATCGAAGTTATCGTCCACCAATGCGCCGTCGTGTTGATAACGAATATCGGCAAACACCGCTTGCGGTTTACCGAATAGATAAATGGATTGGTCGATTAAATGTACACCCAAATCATAAACTAAACCGGTACCGCGATCGCCGGCTTCTTTCCATGCTTTAGCATTTTTGCCTTTCGCATAACGATCAAAGCGGATTTCGCAATCCACGACCTCGCCCACTAAATTTTTAGCCAAAACTTCTTTTGCGGTGGCAATATGGCTGTCCCAACGGCGGTTTTGATAAACGTACAGCACGACATTTTGCTGTTTGGCTAACCGTTCCAGTTCTAATGCCTCCGCCGAGCTTGCGACTAACGGTTTTTCAACCAACACGTGTTTACCGGCTAATAAGGCGCTTTTTACCATATCATAATGCGTTTGGTTCGGCGTAGTAATAATAACCAAATCGATTTCCGGCGTAAGTAACGCTTGATATTCATGCACAATATTCACATCCGGCAGCCATTCTTTTGCTCGCTCGGTAGTACGCTCGTACACTTTCTGAATATGAAAGCGTTTGTCATTTTTAAGAAAAGGAATATGGAACAAGCGACTGGAATAACCGCTACCGGCAATCGCAACATTAAGAATTTTCATCATTTATGCTCCTGATTAAAGAAAATTAAATCCAGTATAGAAGAAAAAGAAAAAAATGCCCCGCTTTTTCTAGCTGTGGTTATTGTTTATAGTAATCCGAATCATTATGACAAGCGGTCTTTTCTTACGAAAATTTGTTAAAACTCAACCGCTTGCCCGATCTTTTTCTAACTTTTCAATTCTTATCAAACATTTATATATTTTATGCTATTTTTATAATGCGATTTTTATTCTGAATTTGGAGGTTATATGGCAGCAGAAGGGGCAAGCCAACTCACGAGCGTAGTGGCTTTGCTTGGTGCGGCAATTATTGCCGTACCGATTTTTAAACGTATCGGTTTAGGATCCGTATTAGGTTATTTAGCCGGCGGTTTAGCCATCGGGCCTTTCGGCTTCGGTTTATTTTCCGATCCGCATACCATTTTACACGTTGCCGAACTCGGCGTGGTGATGTTTCTGTTTTTAGTCGGGTTGGAAATGCAGCCGGCGCATTTATGGGGCTTACGCAAATATATCTTCGGCTTGGGCAGTTTTCAGGTGATTGGCGCGGCGATTGCGCTCACCGGTTTAGTGATGGCATTCGGCTATTCATGGCAAGTGGCATTTGTCAGTGCCTCAGGTTTTGTACTGACTTCTACGGCAATCGTGATGCAGGTGTTAAGCGAACGAGGTGAAATGACTTCTGATCGCGGTCGCAAAATGGTATCGATTTTGCTATTTGAAGATATGTTAATCGTACCGCTATTGGCAGTAGTCGCTTTTCTGTCGCCTATCCATTCCTCGGAAACAGCCAGCACGCCGATTTGGCAAAAAATTGCGATTGCCGTGTTTGCGATGGTTTTCTTATTTATTATCGGCACCAAAGTACTGAATCCGTTCTTTAAAATGCTGGCACGCACCAAAA
Organism: Actinobacillus lignieresii; assembly: GCF_900444945.1. Taxonomy (NCBI): domain Bacteria; kingdom Pseudomonadati; phylum Pseudomonadota; class Gammaproteobacteria; order Pasteurellales; family Pasteurellaceae; genus Actinobacillus; species Actinobacillus lignieresii. The sequence goes on from NZ_UFRM01000001.1 coordinate 1,308,168, forward strand.
TCCGAGAAATGATGACCGCCGTAGCACTTTTCGTGGTGCTTGGCTCTGCGTTATTAATGGAAGTGAGTGGACTTTCAGCTGCAATGGGGGCATTTGCTGCCGGCGTATTGCTTTCCACTTCCAGCTTCCGTCACCAATTAGAAGTGGATATCGACCCGTTTAAAGGTTTATTGCTCGGCTTATTTTTCCTTGCGGTCGGAATGTCGTTGGATTTGAATGTGGTGTGGGATAACTTAGGGTTGATTCTATCCGGCGTGGCATTGATGATGCTAATTAAAGGCGGTGTGATTTTTCTAGTCGCTCGCCTTTCCGGCAGTAACAATTTAGACGCACACGACCGTGCAATCGTAATGGCGCAGGGTGGTGAATTTGCGTTTGTATTATTTGCTGCAGCGCACGCTCAAAAAGTAATTGATGACACGGTACACGCCAATATGACGGCAATTGTGGTGCTATCGATGGTCTTCACGCCGTTAATGATTATTGTGAGCCAGAAATTTATCGTGCCTCGTTTGCAAAAAATTGATGAAATTAAACCGCATGATCATATTGAAGAACAGAACCCGATTATCTTGGTCGGCTTGGGTCGCTTCGGTCAAGTGGTCAATCATTTATTGCAAATGACAGGCTATCATCCGACCATTATCGAGCTGAATCCGAAACTTATCGCCGGTATGAAAAAGCGTGGCGTAAAAAGTTATTACGGTAACGGTGCTCACCCTGATTTACTTAAAGCGGCAGGCATTCAAACCGCACAAATGCTGATTGTGGCGATTGATAATCCGAAACAAACGTTAGAAATCGTGAAATACGCACGCAGCGTGAATCCACATATTAAAATCATCGCTCGTGCTTATGACCGTTACCACGTTTACGACTTGGTACAATCCGGTGCGGATATTGAAGTGCGAGAAACCTTTGACGGGGCATTGCGTACCGGCAAACAAGCGTTACGCGAACTCGGGCTGGATGCGGATAAAGTGCATGAAATCGGTAATATGTACTTCGGCAAAGATCGCCATAGTGTGAAGCTTATGTCAGAGGTGTACGACCCGAAAATCGAGCGTTTCAAAAACGAAGAAATGTATCGTATCGCACTCGAACAAGACCAAGAAATTATGGCGGAAATCCAAAAGATTTTGGCGAGAGAGTAATATTTACAAGCGGTTAAATTTTGCAAAAAGTTGGCGAATTTTAACCGCTTTTTATTCCCTATTACTTATAATCCAATATACTTATCTCTTCTATTTATAAATGAAACTTTTAGCAATTATATAAAAAGTTTAAAGTATAATTGAAACTTTTTGAAATTATCACTATAGTATCAATTATAAATTAAGGGAGAGTTATGAAAAAAGATTTAGTCTATCGTAGAAAATATCTGGAAAAAGTTCGTCCATTTATCGGTAAAAGCTTAATTAAAGTCTTCACCGGGCAACGCCGTGTTGGCAAAAGCTACTTACTATTTCAGATTATGCAAGAGATCCAAGCTGGGGATAGAAACGCCCACCTCATTTATATCAATAAAGAAGATCTCGCTTTTAGCCACATCACAAATGCCGAAACACTAAATACGTTTGTTCAGGAACAGAAAAAGTGCGGTCAGAAAAATTATATTTTTATTGATGAGATCCAAGAAATCACAGATTTTGAACAAGCATTACGTTCACTCCTGCTTGATGACGAACTAGATTTATATTGTACAGGTAGCAATGCTCACTTGCTGTCACGAGATATTGCAGGGGCATTAAGCGGACGGGCGATAGAAATTAACGTACATCCGCTTTCTTATTTTGAATTTTTAGAATTTATGCAGTTAGAAGACAGCGACAAAGCCATGTCGTTGTTTTTGAAATATGGCGGATTGCCTTATTTGAAAGACTTGCCGTTGCAAGACAATATCGTGTTTGAATACTTGCGAAACATTTATTCCACCATCGCAATTCGAGATATTGTAAATCGTTATTCTCTACGTAATGTGCAATTTTTGGAACAACTGACGCAATTTTTAGCGAGTAATATTGGTAATTTATTTTCGGCAAAGAAAATCTCGGACTTCTTAAAATCGCAAAAAATCACAACTTCCACCACACAGGTGCAAAACTACGCCGAATACCTTGCCAATGCCTTTTTAATCCACAAAGTGCCACGCTATGACATTGAAGGTAAACGTATTTTTGAAATTGGCGAGAAATACTATTTTGAAGACTTAGGCTTACGCAATGCCCTCATCGGCTATCGAGTACAAGACCGAGGAAAGTTGCTAGAAAATGCTATTTTCAATCATCTTCAAATTGCAGGCTATGAGGTTAAAATCGGTGGCTTAAACAGCCAAGAGATTGATTTTGTTGCAGAAAAAAATGGCGAACGCATTTATGCGCAAGCCACACTGACAATCAACGAGGAAAAAACGCTAGAAAGAGAATTTGGTAACTTGCTGAAAATCCAAGACAACTACCCGAAATATGTGGTTACAATGGATGAGTTTGAGGGAAATACGTTTGAGGGAGTGCAGTGTTTGAGTTTGAGGGAGTTTCTTGGGGGGTTGGGGATTAGATAAAAAATACCGTCTGAATGTTATTGTTCAGACGGTGATATGTACTTTAAATATGCACATATTTGTAAAATACTTGATTAATCATCATGAAATTTATATAGAAAAAAATAAATGTATTTCTATATTAAACACTTATTCTTTTATTAGAATAACTTAAAAAATCATTCTTTATTAAAGCAATATACTTACTTGATGATGGTTCAAAAAGGTTAAGATAATTAAGTAATCCTAGTAAAGAATCTTTAACTTTTTCCAATTCTTTAAGCGATATTTCTTTATTCTTTATAAAATTTTTCCATTCTCTTAATTTAATTCTACGTTTTTTATAAAGTTCTTTGCTTGCTTCCATTATATCTCCACTAATAAAAATTCCAGTGACAGATTTATTCTCAGTTGAATGTCTTATCTGAGTTTTATTTTTACTAACATTAAATCCATGTTTTTTAATGATCTTCTCAACCACATAAATAACGCTAGAATCAATCTTATCCCCCGAAAAAGAAACATCATCAACCCAAACACTCATTTTTAGATTTTTATCTTTAGCAAACTTATATAAATCATCAAATAATTTCTTATTTACTAAATAAGCTAACCTCATACTTATCTGACTCCCTGTTGGAATGTGGTTATTTATTGAACATAAATAAGACATAATATCAGATATTTCTGATGAGCATTGCATAGAATATTTAAAAAATGAATAAATTTTATTTCTATTAGTTGATGGAAAAAACTTAGATATATCTACATTCAGTAGCATTTTACAGCCAAAGTGAACTATAGCATTATCATATATGCTACAACCTTTTTTATCAGAGAAAAGGTAATCAGGAGTAATAATTGCTCTTAAATGATGAGCTATTCTATTATGTATACGATATAGAATTCTATATTTCTTAGGAGATTGAATATCTCTATTATTCTCTATTATTCTCTATTCGAATAGAATAATAACTAGTAGGATTATCTAATATATCTTTTAATTCCTCTTGAGACACTCTTAATATAGATAATAATTTTTTAATTGATACAAGCTTAAAGAATGGGCTTTGATTTAAATCATATTCTTTAGTTTGTCTAATTGGAATTTTTAGAGATTTTCTTCTTATCTTGTTCAATTTTCCATTCCATAATTTTTAGTATTTTATCAGCAATAAAAGTTCTTACATTGTGACTAAATGGTTTTTCATTTTCTAATTGTTCGGAAAACAGTAATATTTGAGATGTTTTTATATCAAAAACAGATGAATATTTATTTAATAATTCCATAGATATGGAATTTTTACCTGATTCTATTTCGGATAGATGAGATGGAGATATACCTAACTTGATAGCCATATCTTTTTGTTTGATATGATTGAATTGTCTAATCAACTTTAATGCTTTAGCTAACATAATATAATTCTCAAAAGTTAGGGGTTTTCAAATCATTAAAAAAACTCCTTTAACTGATTAAAAAAATCAATTAATTTATCAATTACATTAGCAATTTTTGTAATGCATTCAAGTAATGATAATAATTTTTTTACTAAGGATTTTCGCTTGTTTTTATCTTTAGATAAATTTCTGCGACTTTTTTTCTTGATTAACGAATACCAAAGGTTGTGTAACGTATACATTTTCATAAATGCACTCCTGTTATTCCTGCATCCCTTTAAAACACAATGTTTTAAACTTGGCAGTGTCATCGCAATAACAAGTCTGCTTTGGTATTCTCAACCCCTAAGATTGAGCAGCTGGCTCAGTCATAAGCCAGCTGCATTACATTTTATGCATTTATATTCTAAATACTTGAATACTTGTGCCCTGTAAGTGTTAGGATTTCTCCCAGTTCAAAAGAACTATATATGTAGTACTGACGACATTCAGAAAAATTCACAACGAGCGAATTTTATCAAACACATGAATATTAAGTCAATAAAAATTCGGTAATTGTGAATTTTAATAACATAGATACAGCCGCTAGAGTCTTTATAATATACTCTGCAATCAGAACGAATATATAAATTTCATAAAAAAACAAGCGGTCGATTTCCTGCAAAACCTTGCAAATCGACCACACTTTCTCTTTCCCCTACCAATCCCCCTTCCCCTCAAACTCTTCCACTAAAAAATCCACAAAGCTGCGGACGGTTTTGGGGAGTTGGCGGCGGGAGGGATAGACGGCGTACACTTGATAAGTCAGCATTTGCCAATCGGGTAACACAATTTGTAGTTGGTTATTTTTGGGCTGTTGTTCAATAAAATATGTTGGCAACATTACGATCATCTTCTCTCCCAATATTGAAACGATGATTGTGCTTCGCATTGTGCAGGGTTTATCTTCGGCGGGAAGTGTGGTGATTTCTCGTGCGGTGGCGACAGATTTATATCGTGGGCACGAGATGACACGATTCTTCGGTTTATTAATGGCAATCAACGGCATCGCCCCGATTATTTCCCCTGTGTTGGGTAGTGTGTTATTAGAAGTGGTAAGTTGGAAAGGTATTTTCGCCTTTTTAGCATTGATTGGCGTGATCGTTACGCTATTTAGCTTGCGATTACGAGAAAGCCTAAAACCTGAAAATCGCTTACAAGGCTCAATTTGGGCAACATTCGGCACCTTTGGTAACATCATTAAAAACCACCAGTTTATGCGTTATGTTGGGATTGAAAGTTTCCTCTTTGCTGGAATGTTTGCTTATATCGCCGCATCGCCTTTTACTCTACAAAGCGTTTATGGCTTATCCGCTTTGGCATTTAGCCTGTGCTTCGGTGCAAATGGCGCAGCGTTGGCGATTAGTTCTGCCGTAGGGAGTAAATTTTCTAATGCAACCTCTTTACGCCTTGGCGATTCGGTTTTAGTATCACCGCCTTTTACACCGCTGTAATGCTAGTTATTCAGCCTGATTGGCTTTGGGTGGAACTTGGCTTCTTCGCAATGCTATTCGTTACAGGCTTACCGCTACCAGCGATTTCTGCCTTAGCAATGGAAAGTGAGCGCCAATATGCAGGTGCAGCTTCAGCCTTGCTTGGCTGCACACCGTTTTTACTCGGTGGCATTGTTTCGCCATTAGTGGGCGTGGGCGATATTTTTATCGCAAGTGCAATGGTGATTATCATTTGCTCAATTATCGCCTTACTCATTTATTGGCGAGCGAAAAGAGAGCTATAAGGTTTTCAATTCAGCCGTTCTTATCCTAAAAAAGCGGTCAAATTTCGCAAAATTTTTACGAAATTTGACCGCTTTTGAAAGGGATTACCTATATCGAATTAGTATTTCAACACTTCGCCTTCAGTTGGCACAGCCACTTGTTTCAAGCCTTTCGCTTTCACAAATTCACGCATATCTTTTGTGCTGACTGTTGCGTGGTTTACCGCGTCCATATGCACAGTAACGATGTCTGCTTTCGGTACGGCTTGACGCATTTTCGCTACATCTTCTTTACCCATAATGATCGCACCTTTTGGCTCTAACATTTCCGCACGACCGGTGTTCATTACGATCACTTCAGGTTTGAAATCTTCTAATGCATTATCTACAGATTGATTCCAAATCGTATCGCCTACAACGTACGTTGTTTTCTCGCCTTTCGCTTCCATCACAAAGCCCATCGCATCACCTAACATTTCCGCTAACATTGGGTTTGCGTACATTGCGTCTGTACCGTGCTGCCCACCTTTAACACGTGTTAATTTCACATCGTTAAATTCAGTGTGGTTGCCCACTACACGCACATCTTTAAAACCTTGACCACGAATGATTTTCGCATCGTCTGCATTTTGTACGAAAATCGGTAAATCTTTTGGTAATTTCTCTTGAGCCGCTTTATCCCAGTGGTCATCGTGCGTGTGAGTAACGATAACCGCTTGCACACCTTTAATTACATCTTCCGCTGATTGTTTCATATCAATCAATGGGTTACGTTTTTCAAAGTTCACTGTGCCAGCAAAACCTTCATAAGCACCTTTAGTTGCTAAATATGGATCAACTAAGAATGTTGTGCCTGCGTAGTTGATTTTTGCTGTCGCATTACGGACGTGTTGATATTCCATTGCTGACGCTGAATTTGCTACGAATAAACCTAATGTTAATGCTGATAAAGTTGCTTTTAATTTCATTTGTTACCTCTGTTGTAAAAATTTTTTAAAAAATGACCGCTTGTTGCGATGTAGGGTATTTTAATGAAAATCACGTCTTGCAAAATAGGCAATATTGCCATTTATCGAAAGGATTTTGCCATTCTTTTATGTTGTTATGTTAAAATCGACAATATCTTCTACTCGATAAAGCGATTTTTAAATGAACACACCACCTCGCCTTGCTTTATACGCCCAAAATGGCTACAACGATTTTATTTTTAATATTCCCTTTTCGCTGTTTCAAGCGGAGTATGACGGCAAAAAGCTGTTTGATTTTCAAATTGTGAGTGATAACGGCAAGCCAATCATTAGTCAATTAGGAATGAAACTTACACCACACGGCGACTTAGATAATTTAGACAACGTGGATATTATTGTGATTTCAGGCTGGGTTGGCGAAAAACCGTCTAAAAAGTTTATTCAGAAATTGCAAACACATCATAAAAACAATAAGAAAATCATTGCCTTATGCTATGGCACATTTGGGTTGGCGTGGGCGGATATTTTGCAAGAAAAAACGGTTGTTACCCATTGGGCAGGCGAGAACGAATTTAGAGAAAAATTCCAATCAGTTCAATTAGATAGTAATAGGCTTTATATTGATGACGGCAATATTTTGACTTCCGCAGGGGCGTACGCAGGTATGGACTGTTGTTTGTATTTTGTGCGGTCATTATATGGCACAAAAGTTGCCAACACGCTCGCTAGAATGTTTGTTACCGCCCCACAACGAGAGGGCGGACAAGCACAGTTTAGCGATATTTCGCCCATCAGCCACGTTAAAAATGAAAAAATTGACCAATTATTGCAGTTTTTAAGTGAAAATTTGGCGGACAATCATCGCCTTGACGATTTGGCAAATCGTATCCATTTGTCCAAACGCAGCTTTAACCGCCATTTTAAGGCAGCAACCAATTTAACTTTATCTGAATGGTTGATCGCCAAACGCCTCACGTTAGCACAAACGCTGTTGGAAAATGGCGATGACGATATGGAACGTATCGCCCAAAAAGCAGGCTTTGGCACAGCGAGCAATCTGCGAATACACTTTAAAGATCGGTTTGGCGTATCTCCGCAAACCTGGCGGAAAAGTTTTGGTACGGCTTAATGAAATACGCCTAATGCTCTTTACACGCCCATTCCGTTACCACCAACTTCATTACCGCAATGCGTTTGAGTTCGTTTTCTTCAAACTGCCAATCGGATTTGCCAGTGTAATGAGCCATTAAGTATTGAAGTGCGGTAATTTTTTCTTCTCTTTCTTCAAGTAGTGAAATTTCGCCTTTGCCAATAATGCTTTGGTAGCGGAAAGAATAGTGGCGGGCGATGTCAGCGTGGACAATTTCGTTTTTGCATTGTTGTTCTCATTGTGTTTTCAAATTGACAGTCAGTGTAAAACAGGAACTGGGAAATTTCCAACCACGTACCGCTATTGGCGAATTATTTAATATTTTTCTAATTCACATCAGCCCAATGAATAGCGGAGAATCTTTGGGGGAATAGATAAAAAAGCGGTGGTAAATCTCCAACAATTTACCACCGCTTGCACATCAAACTTCCACCCGTTTGCCGATGTCTTTGAGGTTGGAAAATTCTTCGAGTAATCTTGGGGCGTCGTCAAGGCTGATTGCGAATGTCCAAAGGTAGGTGATGACGGCATAGATATGCCCTGCTTGCACGCCATTAGTGGTGGCAAGCTGAACAACGGTTACGCCAAACAAAATAGCGGACGCTATGCCAATCCATAAGTAGCCCATTGCCTCTCGGTTGAAAAGGCGGATTCGCAATTTCGCTAACAGATCGTAGTGTTTATCGAGCTGATAAGGCTCGCTTTTTTCGATCACTTGCACTTCTCTTTCCAAACGATTATTGAGCTTTAAATAGAGCAGATCGTTGGTTTTAGCGTATTTTGGCAGCAAGATTGTGAAAAATAGCAAAATGCCAAATGCCGTAACACCTGCCCAAAATTCGATGATCAGCAACATAACTGCCGCCCCGATAATCGAGAAACCAGACATTATCAATATAGGTAAATGTTGCTCAAAAAAGTCCACAAACTGACGAGATAATGCCACTCGTGCGGTAATCGCAGACGTATCCAAACCTTTCTCACGCTGGCTTAGCACCACAGGTACGGCAAGTTCCGCATAAATGCGAGCGAAGGCTCGGGTGTCCACCGCACGACGTGTCGCCCCTATGCCCCAAATGACAAGCACTACCAATGAATAAGTGAGCGACAGCCAAATATCGCCCTGCATCATCGCATTGACGGCAAAACTGCCGAACAGCGGATAGGTCAAAAACAGTGTGTTTTCAAGAGCAACCAAGAAAAAAGTGCCGAGTAGCCGTTTTTTGTTATTTTTCGCAATAGATTTCAAATTTTCAATCGCATTCGCTTGCATTTTAAGCCCCTAAATTTCGGTTTAATACTCGGTGTAGTGCTTGTAACTCTTTGACTAATAAGGCTAATTTTTCTTCGCCAAATTCCACCGCACTTTGGCTTTCCAGTGCAGTTTGCTCAGCGATAATCGGTTCAATTTTCGCCTTACCTTGTTCCGTCAAGCGGAGTAATTTGCCTCGTTTATCATTTGGATTAGCTTCGGTCGCCAACCAACCTCGCTCAATCAGTTGCTTACAGACAAAAGAAATCGTCTGTTTCGGTAAACACCATTCTTCACAAATCGTTTTTTGCGAACATTGCTCGTTGTGATAAACCGAGTACAGCACAAAATACTCATTCTCTGGTAAACCGTTCTTCTTCGCCCATTGCACATAAATATCCAACGTTTTCGCCATTGTTTCAGCGAGTAAATCTATGTTGTTCATTCGTTATTTCCTAAAAAAGTCCAAAATAAGACTATGCTGGTTATTTTAGTCTTATTTTGGACTTTTTCAAGTATTTTTAGGTTGATGATAAGAGACAGTTCTGTACGGTCAATTTCCGCTAATATTTCAAACAATGCTTCATGTCAGCTACTAATAAGTGGAGGAAGACTTTTGGGAGGCGGAGTAAAATAACCTCCCTTTTGGTTGGAGTTATCATTCCAATTTATTAATAAAAACAAAGAATTGGAATTATACTTCCAATTATGCTAAATTAGCATTAATTTAGAACTACATTTCCAATTTATTATGATTATACGTAATCAATACCTCCAGCAACTGATTCAGTTCAAAGATACTGACTTCATAAAAGTGATTTCCGGTGTTCGCCGTTCAGGGAAATCTATATTGCTAATGCAATATCAAGATTATTTACAAAACCAAGGCATACAAGCGGAAAATATTATCTACCTCAATTTTGAGAGTTTTGAATACCAATGGGTAAAAAATGCCGATGATTTTCAAGCACTTATTACGCAAAAAATCCCCAACAATTCAGATAAAATCTATTTTCTGATTGATGAAATCCAATTTGTTGAAAATTGGCAAAAAATTATCAATGCGGTGCGAGTCAGCTTTAATACTGATATTGTGATTACTGGCTCTAATGCGAATTTGCTTTCTGGAGAATTAGCAACGCTATTGAGTGGTCGTTATGTGGAAATTAAGGTTTACCCACTATCATTCAAAGAGTTTTTGCAGGCAAAAAATATCGATCCGCAATCACGATTGGTCGATCAGGCTTATGTGGAATATGAAAAATATGGCGGTTTTCCGAGTGTAGTATTGGCTGATGAGATGCTGAAAGACACAATTTTATCGGGTATTTTTGATTCTATTGTGCTAAACGACATTGCTCATCGAGCTGGTGTTCGAGATACACATATTCTAAAAAATGTGATTTTATTTTTGGCTGACAATGTTGGGCAATTGGTGAACCCAAGCAAAATTAGTAACACGCTAACTTCTGAACGAGTACCCACCTCTAACCATACGATCAATAAATATTTGGAATTATTGGAAAATGCGTTCCTGTTTTACAAAGCAAAACAATACGATATTCGGGGTAAGGGCTATCTAAAAACCAATGCTAAATATTTTATCGCAGATAATGGTTTACGCCGTTATGCCATTGGACAAAAAGATGCAAATTATGCAAATCGATTGGAAAATATTGTCTTTTTGGAATTATTAAGACGTGGGTACATTGTAGATGTCGGCAAATTAGATAGCAAAGAAATCGACTTTATCGCCCGTAAAGCGGATGAAATCTTGTATGTGCAAGTTGCCTACGATATCCCCAACAACACACATGAAACTGACAATTTGCTACATATTCGTGACAATTACCGCAAAATCCTAATTACAGGCAGATACCAGCCAGAAAAAGAGATTGACGGTGTACCAGTAGTATATGTGGTGGATTGGCTATTAAATGAATAACTACTATTTTTATTTAATGAATTAAATATGAATGAACTTGAAATACCTAAAAAATCTGAATCAGCCATTGAGCAAGAAAAGCTTGTCTTATCAGAAGGTTCTACAACAATTATTATCGGTGCTAACGGTACTGGCAAGACAAGATTAGCTGTTTATATTGAAGAACAAAAATAGCATTTTGCTCACTATTTCAAATAGTTTTAAAAATCAGGGAAATTAAACTATTTGTGAATATAACTACTAAACAAAACCGTTCATTACTATCAAACACTTTTGTTCATTAGTAATGAACGGTTTTGCTTTCTTGACATACGCTCCAAATAACAAGTAGTCATAAATCCCCAACAATTTACGACCGCTTGTCTTTTAGAATCGACTCAACTCCAATCCGCCAGCTGTTTTCTCATTCGCTTTGAGATAAGCTGGATGGGTTTCGATTTGTTCGAGGTAATGTATGATATTTGGGTAATCCGCTTTGTTCACATAGTTTAGGCCCCATTGTAGTGGGAAGCTTAACGAAAAATCTGCGCCGGTGAGTTGTTCGCCTACGATCCAAGTTTTGCCTTCTAACGATTTTTCTACGTGATTGAAATATAAACCCACTTGCGCATTGGCGTATTGGGCGAAGTCGCCTAAATCACCTTTCTTCGACACTAACGCCAGTAAGTTTGCGGAGAACATTGAGGCTGAAATCGCTAGCCAGTAAACGTAATTAGAATAAGCATCGGTTTTGTGTGCTGGGGTGAAGCGGTTTTCAGTATCATAACGATCAAGCAAGTGTTGGATAATCGCATTGCCTTCCGCTAACACTAAATCGCCGTCTTGTAACACAGGTGCTTTGCCGAGTGGGTGTTGCGCTTTTAGTTCTTCTGGTGCGAATCCAGTGCCTTCTAAGCGGTCATAAATTTTGAGTTCGTAATCCACGCCTAAGGCTTCAAGCAACCATACGATACGGTGTGAACAAGATTGTTTTAAATAGTGTAATGTGATCATCGTTATTCTCCTCGATAACATTATCAATGAATTACAAATTATGTAGATTTGTAAGTTTTTCTTAAAAGTGTATGAAGTTATTTGCTAATTGTTAATTTGTATTAAATGGAATATCATTTTATCTCACTATTCAACAGTATAATGTAAACAGGATCTATGATGAGTTTTCAAAAAGAGCAAATGCAACGTTTTCAAACTGCAATCAACACTGCTGATGAAGCATTAATGTGTGAGTTAGTGGCTGACGATGCCCCATTTTATACACCAATGTTCCCTGAACCAATGGTTGGCGGAAAAGGTTATTTAGCGATTGTTCATTTATTCCGCCAAAGCTTCCCTGATGTTCAATGGCAAGCCGAAGCAATGGTCGAAGAAGACAATATCGTTGCGGTGCAATGGCTATGCACAGGCACTCACTTAGGCGATTTTATGGGTAAAGCCCCTACGGGGAATAAATTCGCAACACGCATAATGAATTTTTATTACTTCAATGAACAAGGCAAAATTATCAACGATGTAGCAGCAGAAGGCTTGATTAAAATCATTGAAACCGTCGGTTTGTTAAGACGCTAATTTTTCCTTCATTTATGTTTATTACAAAGAATACTAATCCAAACGGTCGTAAATTTTCCACAATTTACGACCGATTATTTTTTATTCCAACTTTACTTCCCCTACACGTTCACAGACTTTGAATTTGTTTGATTAAGCTCTCTGCGTGTTCATCGGCTTTCGCTTGCACTTGGGCTAAATCGTCTTCTGAACTTACTCCCGGAATATAAAGCATTCCGCTGCTATGCACTGGTGCTTGCCATACTAAACCAGAGAATTTTGCGGTGTCTTTTAATGGGGCTAATAAATCATCAAGACGGTGGAACAATTCGCCATTGTAAGCCTCTTCTCCGCCACCAACCGTGTATGAGAAAATCACTTTTTTGCCGTGTAATTTGTCGCCATTAGTGCCGTAAGCAAAACCGTAGGCAAACACATCATCAAAATAGCGTTTGAGAATAGCAGGAATGCTGTACCAATGCATTGGATATTGGAACACCACTACATCCGCTTGCACTAACGCCGCTTGCTCAGCAGCAACGTCAATATCCTGATTGCCGTAAAGCCCTGCTAAATCACGCACTTGTACATTGGCAATTTCATTTTCTAAGCGTTTAAGAATACGTGCATTCGCTGTTGAATGAGATAAATTACTATGACCTGAAATCACTAATACGTTTTTCATCGTTGTGTCCTCTCTATTGATTGATAAAGTGCGGTTAGATTTACAAATTTTTTAGAAAATCTCACCGCTTAGTAGAAAAAATGCCGCCTGAAGCATAAACTTACAGACGGCATTGGTGGGGGATCTTACTTACAAAATATGACCAACTTCACTCAAGCAGCCTGAGTCTCTGTTAGTAATCACGCCTATTCACTATAAAAAATACCGTAGTTTCAAAAGCTAACATTTGCGTTTCGTCGTGTATATTGAAAGTGCGGTTATTTTAGGGAAACATTTTCATAAGTGGGTAGTTTATTTCTCTAAATAACTTGCCTATTTCTCTAATTCCTAAACTATTCATGGAATACCACAGTTTCACTCAGTGGCGCACGTGGTTGAATATAACTGTTGGCAGTAGAATTCGGTTTTGGTCTGCCGAAAGAAATACCTAGCACTAATTTATAATTATCAGGCACATTAAATTCTTGGCGCACTACATCAGGACTATAAGTTAATGCAATTTGCGGCACGCTGCCGAAACCGTGCGCGGTGAGTGATAGCATAAAATTCTGAGCCAACATACCAACATCTAATGCGGTAAATACGTTGTCGGTAAAATCAGGCATAAAGAAAAACGCTGCGTGCGGTGCGCCATAAAAACGTTTGTACGAATCACGCATACGATCTTCATAAACACCCGTCAATGCGTGTTGGTCAAAAATAAAATCAGGGGCAAGATTGCCAGTGCATCTTTTAAGACAGCATCCATTTCTTCTTTGGTGAGTGGTTCTGGTAGATATTCACGAATAGATTTACGAGTTTGTGTGGTAGTTGAAAAATCTAACATTTTGTTGTCCTCTGCTTAAATGAAAAGTGCGGTCGGGTTTCACTCATTTCTTTAGCGCCGTTGGCAAAGCCAACATTCAAACGTCAGCATTTATGCAAAATGTTGAGGAAATTTAACCGCTTGTTGCCATTATCATATGCAGGCTAAGGAATAATCGGTATCGCATTTCTCTAAATTTTATGCCTGATTCTACAAATATTTATTTCATGGTCAGATCATAGCTCCAATCTAACAGCTTTTTCATTTCGTCAAAATCAAAGCCGTGATCAAGCACAATACTCAGCCAATGTTTTTTGTTCATATGGTAAGCTGGTAAGACATTTTTATCTTGTTGCAGAATACTCACCATCTCAGGATCGCATTTTAGCGTAACGATATCGGAGACTTCTTCACCCGCTAAACCTAAACTTTTATTGGGGACCGTCATCAACAAAGCAAACCACTTTTGTTTGGCATTTTGGTGGTGTAATACCGCAATTGCATAAGAAGGATATTTATCGACAAAAAGAAATTCAGGCTCTACGCCGTATTGTGTTTTAGCATAATGCAAAATCGCTTGTCGTTGATTCATACCAAACTCCTTACGATACTATTATTCGAGATGAAAAAAATGCCGCCTAAAATTTCAGGCGGCATCTTGTTAATTACAAGTCAAAAGTTTGCATCACATTCACGTGTAAACGTACATCGACATTGCCACGTGTGGCATTTGAATATGGACAAGTTGAGTGTGCTTTTTCAATTAAAGTTTTTGCTTCTTCTAAGCTAATTCCTTCCACGGTAATCGTGATGTCAATTTCAAAGCTGAATGCACCGTCCCGTTTTTGACCGATACCCACCCCAACAGTTGTTGAGTGTTTAGTCGGTTTAATGCCCAGTGTTGGAGCAACGTGGATAATCGCATTATCAAAACACGCTGCATAGCCCATTGCGAAAAGCTGTTCAGGGTTAGCGCCCTCTTTGCCACTTTCGTTTTGGAAACCAACTAAATCTAAACCGAGTGAACCGTCATCTACTCGTGTATGACCGTCACGACCGCCTACTGCTGTTGCTGATGTTTTGTAAAAAATTTTCATAATATTGTCCTTGTTGAAGTGTTGTCTGAATGATGATTATTTTATGGTTTTCATGCACCAATGCGGTAGCACATTTCTTTAAAATTCTTGCCTATTTCTCTAATTTCGCTTTAAAACCGGCAACCGTACTATCTGCCGCACTCGCAAGAAAAGCAGTGTCTGCCCCAAGTGCAAAGAACGATACGCCAAGATCAGCATAGTGTTTCGCTTGTTCCGGAGTAGCGGCGATTGTCCCCACCGGTACGCCGAATTCACGAATACGCTTGATCGCATATTCCATTTTTGCCACTACGTCCGGATGCAGAATATTCGGACCTAATCCCATATCCACCGCTAAATCCGCAGGGCCTAGGAAAATCGCGCCTACGCCTTTTGTGCTTGCAATAGCATCTAAATTTTCCATACCTTTTAGGCTTTCGATTTGCAACATAATCATTGATTCATCATCAATGCGTTGTTGGTAATCAGGAATACGCCCAAAGCGAGATGCTCGCACTACTCCAGCCCCCATACCACGTTTGCCTTCAGCCGGATATTTCGCCCAACGAATGATTTGTGCCGCTTCTTCGCCACTTTCCACCATTGGTACGATGATATTTTGAACCCCTGAATCCATTAACTGCTTGAATGTGCCAGCGGTTGCCTCGCCCACACGCACCACTGGGGTCATTTCGTAAGGGGCAATCGCACGAGCCACGTTTAAAATGGTTTGAATGTTGTGCGGGCCGTGTTCAGCGTCAATGAAAAGCCAGTCATAATCAGTAGTCGCAAGCACTTCTGCTACATCAGCTGAGGTGGTTTCTAACGCCACGCCATACTGCATTTTGCCCGCTTCAATGTTACGTTTAAGGTTGTTATGTAAGAAATCTTTTACCATTGCCATTGTTTGCTCCTTATAGCATTTTTGCTAAATAAACTTGTTTTCCGACCGCTTGGATTAAGTCAATTTGCGACTTCGTCCAGTTCAAATCTTCTTCCTCATCTTTGTAATATTCTTTGATAAGGTCGTAAGTGGTAATATCCAAATAACCTGCATTTAACACGTCTTCCACGATTGGCAAGCCGTCTTGCGAGGCTTTCAAATCATACGCCAAGAAATCTTCAATATCGTTGAACAGTTGGCGTGCAGGAATTGTATCTTGGCGAAGTTCGCCGTCTAAATCTAAAATACGGTTATGGAATTGAGCGATAAAATCTAATTCTGACGCGCCGTGTTCCGCATATTTTTCTGCTAATTTGGTAAATCCTTGACTAGCAAACACACGAGACATCATTTGATGATTTAACGCATTTGCGGTGAGCTGTGTTGAAATATGTTGTAAAATCTCAATCGTTTTTTGTACATCTTTCATTTTGTTTCTCCTTGATCACATCGATAAATTCATTGCGTTTGAAACTGTGCTTATCTTATGATAACTTTCATCTCACAGGTATATTATTTCTCCAAACAACTTGCCTAATTCTATAAATATGCAAATTATTGATAAATTATTACCGCTTGTGCCTAAAAACCAAATTTGGCAAACGCCGATTGATGGACTTGTGATTCAGCACGCTGATCGCCCTACACCGGTGGCGAACACAATTCTTGAACCTCGCATTTGTATTGTGTTGCAAGGCGAGCGAAAAATTTGTATCGGCGATCAATGTACGCTATTCAGCAATCAACATTTTATGTTCTGCCCTGTGAATGTTCCGTTATCGGTGGAAGTGGTAGAAGCCAGCCCTGAAAAGCCCTATTTGATGATGACGATGAAAATCGATCTGAAAATGGTGGCAAGTATCGTGCCTCACATCCCAAACAAAATTGCAAAAAATCAGCCAAAATCGACCGTTTCTTTGAAGTGGCAATTGGAAGAAAATTTGCTAGCTCAGTTTGAGCATCTGATTGATTTACTCAAAACGCCGGAAGATATTGATTTTCTTGCGCCGCTTATTCAGCAACACATTTACTATGTTCTGCTAAAAAGCGAGCAAGGGCAAAAATTAAGAGAACTCGTTAATGAAGGAAGCCATACCCAGCGTATAGCCCAAACTGCGTTTTGGATCGAGCAACATTTGTCTGAGCCGTTACGGGTGGATGATTTGGCGAAACAGGCGGGAATGTCGGTCTCCGGCTTTCATTCGCATTTTAAAAAAATGACCAATATGTCGCCGTTACAATATCAAAAATCACACCGCTTACTGGCTGCACAACGTTTGATCCAAGCCAAACAGAGCAATATCGCAAGCGTTGCTTTCCAAGTCGGTTACGAAAGTCCAGGTCAGTTTAGCCGAGAATATAAAAGACATTTTGGGGTAAGCCCAAAAGGAGATGCGAGCTAGTGTATTAGTGATAACAAGCGGTCTAATTTCCCTCATTTTTTGCAAATACGTTCGTCAATTATTGTTTCGTCAAACTCTCCACCAACAAATTTCTGATCCATTGATATGCTGGGTCTTGGTGGGTGCGTTCGTGCCATGCCATTTGGATTGCAAAGCCCTGTACTTCAAGCGGAAGCTCTTTGCAAATCAATCCGCTAAAGTTATGAGATAAACGTGATGGCATCAATGCCACTACGTCTGTGCTACGTAAGATATTCGGTAGCAAAGAAAAGTGATTGACTGAGACTGACACACGACGAGCTTTACCGAGTTTAGCCAATGCCTCATCGCACACACCGTAAAATTGTCCGCCGTCATAGGACATCATTGCAAAATCCAATTCACAAAAGTTGTCTAAATTGAGCGGTTGATTTGCCATTGGGTGATCTGCTCGCATCACACAAACATAATGTTCTGTCAGCAACGGTTTGCTGTGTAAATCCGCCGGAATATGTTGGGTGGAAACCAAGGCGATATCAATTCTCGCCTGTTCAAATTGGGCTAACAAATCCACGTCTTGTGCCGGTAAAAATGCCACTCGAATTTTCGGCGCAAGTTGTTTTAAATGCGCTAAAAAAGGCGTACCGATTGCTTCCAAACCGTAATCGGTGGAAGCAATATTAATCGTCATTTCTGCTGTTTGCGGATCAAATTCCACCGGACGCAACATTCGATTTACTTCCGCCAAAATAGTCTTGACCGAAGGCATTAATGCCAAGGCTCTGGCGGTCGGTTCAATCCCGTGTTGTACACGCACAAATAACGGGTCACCAAAACTGTCACGCAGGCGATTAAGCATTGCACTCATTGCCGGCTGAGTCACGGATAAACGTTGTGCCGCTTTGGTTACGTTACGTTCTTGTAAGAGTGCATCAAACGCTTTCAATAAATTTAAGTCAACAGTTCTAATATCACGCATAATTATATTTGATATAAAAAATTATGATTAGATTTTATATCTTTAGCTGATTAAGATCTATTCGTTTTTTAGACATAAAGGATTAGACCCATGGCAAAATTTAGATATTTACAAACACCTTTCAAGCTCAAAAATCTTGAACTCAAAAACCGTATCGTGATGCCACCAATGTGCCAATATTCGGCTACAGACGGTGTGCCGAATGATTGGCACTTAGTTCATTACACAGCCCGTGCAATTGGTGGTGTCGGCTTAATTATTGTGGAAATGACCAACGTTGCGCCAAACGGTCGTATCACGCCGAATTGTTTAGGTTTATGGAATGACGAACAACGTGATGCATTTAAACCGATTGTTGATTCCGTGCATAAATACGGTAGTAAAATTGCGGTGCAAATTGGTCACGCCGGTCGTAAAGCGCAAGATTGCGATGATGTGGTTGCACCTTCGGCAATTCATTACGGTGAATTAGATTATGCAGGTCAGAATTTAAAAACACCTCGTGAATTAAGCAAAGCGGAAATTCAAGATGTGATTCAATCTTACCAAGATGCGGTAAAACGTGCAGTGGAAGCCGGCTTTGATGCGATTGAAATTCACGGCGCACACGGTTATTTAATTCACCAATTCTCATCACCGAAATCAAACCAACGTACTGATGAATACGGTCAAGATTGCTTCTTATTCGGTGAGCAAGTAATTAAAGCGGCTAAAGCGGTCATGCCGGCAGATATGCCGTTAATCGTACGTATTTCGGCACAAGAATTCGGTGCGGACGGTTTTGATGCAGATTACGGTGTGGAAATCGCAAAACGCTTTGCAGCAGCCGGTGCGGATTGTATGCACGTAAGTGCCGGCGGTGACGGTGTGTTAGCCGAAGGAAAACATCCACCATTTAATGCGGGCTATCAAGTATATCTAGCTCGTGCGGTAAAACAAGCGACCGGTTTACCAACCATTGCCGTGGGTATGTTAGATGATGCGAATGTGGTTGATCACGTATTAGCGATTGGCGATGCGGATTTAGTAGCGGTTGGACGTGCGTTATTACGTGACCCGCAATGGGTATTAAATGTACAATATGCACAAAATGCGACAAACAGCAGCGGTGTTGAATTTGTGCCGGCACAATATCAACGCGGTTATCTGTAATTAGTTCTCGTATAAGCGGTGTAAAAAGTCGTATTTTTTACACCGCTTTTCTTATTTGTAACACTCGGATTTATCACACAATGCAACTTTCTATTTTAAACCTCGTCCCAGTGCGTGAAGGACAAGACTACGCACAAGCGATGCAATCGATGATCAAACTGGCACAACTGGCGGAAGAGCTGGATTTGGCACGTTATTGGATTGCCGAACACCATAATATGAAAAACTTAGCTAGTTCAGCGACCGCTCTGCTGATTCAACACGCGTTAGCTAATACTAACAAAATTGCGGTCGGCTCAGGCGGTGTGATGTTACCGAACCACAGTCCTTATATTGTAGCGGAACAATACGGTACGTTAGCTACGCTTTATCCAAATCGTGTCCAACTTGGCTTAGGCAGAGCGCCCGGCACCGATATGCGTACTGCTAACGCGTTACGCCGTGGGGCAAAACACCTCGAATTTCCGGATGAAATTGCCGAACTGCGTGGTTATTTCCAAAATACTAATCCGGTTTCCGCTTACCCTGCCGCCGGTTTAGATATCCCGTTCTATATTTTAGGCTCCAGCACCGAAAGTGCTTATTTAGCTGCAGAACTCGGCTTACCTTACGCATTTGCCGCACATTTTGCACCACGAATGATGATGGAAGCGGTCGAAATTTATCGCCGTTATTTCAAGCCGTCCGACTATTTGGCAAAACCTTATGTGATTATGGGCGTGAATGCGATTGTGTCGGACAGCGATGCGGAAGCACAAAGCCTGGTGACAACCCAAACGCAATTCTTTATTAATGTCGTGACGAACGCACAACAGAATTTACAACCGCCAATGGCAAATGACGCGGAAGTATGGCAAAACTTTAACCGCACGGAAAACGAGTTGCACTTCGGACCGGTCGATTTACGTGAAATGCAGATTTACCACCAAGAAAAAGCGGTAGTGGAACAAATGACCGCTTGTACGCTAGTCGGCTCGCCAGCAACGGTTAAAACCCAATTGACACAATTAGCTAAACGAGTGGAAATTGATGAAATTATGGCGGTAACTTATATATACGATGAACAAAAACAAGCGAAATCTTACCGCTTGTTGAAAGAAATCGTAGCGAGTATGTAATATAAAAAGCGGTCGTAAATGATCTGCCCCCAAAAAGTTAGACTATTTAATTTAAGGACTGAGTTCTGTATTGTACAGGGCTCAGTCCTTTTAATTTCACTTGAATACGCTCATTGTTGTAATAATGAATGTACTCGTGAATCACTTTCTCAAGTTGTTCGAAAGTGTCAAATCGCTTACCAAAGTAACATTCCGTTTTCAATCGCCCAAAAAAACTTTCCATTGCCCCATTATCCAAACAATTCCCTTTTCTCGACATACTTTGTTTAATATGATGTTTTCTCAGCATTTCTTGATAGTCTGCCATCTGGTATTGCCAGCCTTGGTCGGAATGTAAAATCGGTTTAGCGTCCTTAGGCAGTTTTGCGACCGCTTGCTTTAGCATCCGCATCACTTGCTCAAAGTTAGGGCTTCTTGCTAAATCATAAGCAAGAATTTCACTATTAAATAAGTCTTTAATGGGGGATAAATAGAGCTTGCCTTCCGCACATTTAAACTCAGTGATATCCGTTACGAGCTTTTCATTTGGCGAGTCTGCGTGAAAATCCTGTTGCAATACATTCTCGGCAATTTTACCCACTTCACCTTGATAAGAACGATATTTCCTCTGCTTACATTTCCCTTTTAAATCAAGCTGTTGCATTATCCTTTGAATACGCTTATGGTTAATCGCACCAAAAAAATCACGTAACTTTAACGTAATACGACGATAGCCATAATTGCCATCATTATCCTAATAAATCTCAATCACTTTCTGCCTCATCACTGCATTTTTATCGATTTTAGGCGGTAAGTGATAAAAGAACGTACTACGTTTTAAACCCGTCAAAGGGAGGAGGATTTCTAAGGGAAAATCCACTCGCAACGTTTTTACGATGGCTGCTTTTGCCGCATTTTTTGTTGGTTGAACTCCCGCAGCTTTTTTAGGTAAGCTACCTCCGCTTCCAGCTCTAAAATACGATAACGTAAGCGTTCTTCTTCAGTTTTAGGTGGAGGAGGCATTTTCGGGTATTTCGGTTTCATTGTCGGACGACCTTTTGGTTTGGGTAATAAGCCGTTTATACCTTGTTCTTCAAAGATGTGCAACCATTGGCTAATCGAACCTGAATTAGCAATACCAAAATGAAGGGAGGCGCTTTCCGCAGAAAATTGCCCTTTTTTGACCGCTTGTATGACGGTTAATTTGAATTCGGGGGAATATTTTTGCTTCTTACCCATCACCGCTAGTCCATTGATTCCGTTGTGATTAAATTGAGCAATCCACCGAGTTAAGGTTTTCTTGGATAATTGAAAATGTCGTTGAGTGAATAAACGTTTTTTATCATTTTGGAGATAAAACTCGATGACTTGTTGTTTGAATAGCGAGTTATATTTAGTCATAAAAAATCTGCACCTTAATCCGTTGGAGGTTTAGTCCAACTTTTGGGGGGCAGATCAAAATTTTTACGTCGCTTTTTATAAAACCTAGCCTTAATTGATATGTAAACTTCTAAATTAACTTATCCGCACTTGTTTGAATAGTAGATATATGTTCAGATGTTTTAATTTCGATGATCAATTCGCTCCCATTCTTCAAATAAGCTTTGCCCTAAATACTCAAGAAGAAACCAAGAAAATGAGCTAATAACCATTATTTTGTTATTTGGTTCAATATGTTTCTTATTTTGTTTAGCATAAATTAAAGATTGAGATATTTCCTGAGTTTCAACATAATTTCTTGGTAATGAAAAAATATCATTAACCAAATCATTTGAACTTTTCAAATGTGGTAAAAATAATCTTAACCAATCATTTTTATTTAACTTTGTCACTTGTTCTGTTCTTTTCTCACAAATTTCTGCAACACTTGTTTTATAATGAACCTTACCCACAATATCAATTACCTCTGACTGTTCTTCAATTGGGTGTTTATAGCTTTCAACCATAGGATAATTGATATAGAGCTTTCCATTCTATGTTTCATTATCAAATAGTGCTAACATATCAACAATACTATTCGGATATCTACTTGCTAATGTATCATGTCCGTCGTAATCAAAAAATAGAAATATCTCACTAATTTGATTACGATTTAATTTAAGAAACTCAGGATCATTGCTACTTGGCTGTTCTTGAATAATTTCCTTAATAACAGAAAAAACATCAATAAAATCTGAACCAAAACCATCATTTTCCGATAATTTTTTATATAAATTATAGATATTTAAACAAATAGGAAAAATCTCAACCTCTTTTTGGGGTAAGAAAATAGACTTTAATTTTTTCAAAATTCTAATATCTAGCTTTTCACCTTCAGTGATCATCAAGACAATTTCAGTTTTACCCATTAAAATGCCCTGCTTGGTAAAGTTTTTCTAAGTTATGAACTTCTCGAATTTCTTTTTGAGTTAAATGATTAAGCGATTTTATTTTCTTCCCATCAATCACAAACCCACAATCAGGTCGAATTAACTCATTAGATAATAAATTTGTATTATGCGTTGTTAAAATAACTTGTGTATCGGGTAGCTGTTTTAACTTTTCTACCATTTTTTCTGATAATGAAAAATGATATGAGCAGTCAAATTCATCAATAAAAAGTAATGGAATTTTATTCTCTTTGATACTTTGCCACCAATAATAGAAGAAAGTTAAACTTAATGTACCCGTAGAAACAATATCAAAAAATGGTAAAACTTTATCTCCCATCTTTACTCCAATAACGCTCTTATTTAACTGTCTCACATTAATAAGTTGAAGATTTAAACCAAAATCAGAAAGAAATGTTTCTAGACCTTTTAAATTTCCATTAGTCAAAATATCTTGCTCTATATTATTTAGCCCCTTATTATATCCAGCAAAAACTTTTCCTTCAAAAACACTCCTGAAATATAAAATATGTCCAACAAAATCCATAAACTTACTAAAAATGGCATTATTATAATTTCTTCTATCTAAACTGCTATTACTATAAATATATTTTATGGCAGATAAATTTTGCACTGGGTTAATATTTCTATTTAAATGTTCTGTACCTGTTAAGTTAGTAAAAAAAGGTTGGTTTAATTGATAATCTAAAACTAATTCATCACCAATCATTACTTTTTCAGAAATCAAGGTATTTCGTTCATCTTTTTGATATTCATACACTAACTCTTTACTCTTTTCATATTCATCTAAAAAAGAAAACTCAAATTTAAAATTAGCGTATTTTTCTTTTGAAAAAGCATTTAGAATATTTTCTGTTGGTGTGTTGTTTTCATTATCTGTCAAATGCGAAACTAAATCAAAAATTGCCCAACCTAACGTAGATTTACCTACTCCATTTTCTCCATAAACTAGAGCTAATTTTACCAAATTTCGTTTTATACAATTCGTATTAAATGTATAATTACTCGCCGTTAAATCAAATTCTAATGTTTCATTGAATTGGCGATAATTATAGACAGAGAATTTTTTTAACATAGCAAATACCTTTATAAGACAATCTAAAAGTCAAGTATTGACAAATAAATTTTTTATATTCTAACACAACTACCCGTAGAAAAAATACGGAAGAATGATTTTTTCTATTAATTAATATAAAAAGCAGGCAATTTCGCAAAAGTTTGCAAACTTTACCTGCTTAGACAATAAAAAACTCTATCAGAGCTTTATCTGACAACATTTTTTAAGATTAGAACAATTATTTCGCTAATTGTAAGTAAATGCCCGAAACGTCTTGACTACCTAAATCCGCTTTTACTGCAGCACGATATTGTGCGGCAACGGTTTCAATCGCCGGTAACGTTAAGCCGGCTTTTTCCAGTTCTCCGCAAGCGAGATTAAGATCTTTGCTTGCGTGTTTGAGCATAAATGCCGCCGGGAATGATTTTTCTAACAATAACGGTTTTTTGGTTTGGAACATTGGCGAGTTCATTGCCGATCCGCCAATCGCTTCAGCAAGATCATTTAAATTAATACCGAATTGTTCGCCCATTAACATTGCTTCCGCATAAGCTTCGCCGAACACACCAAGTAACGAATTCAGTACCAATTTCGCACCGGAGCCTTTACCCACATCGCCAAAATGGAAAGTACGCTGACCGAGTACGTCAAATACCGGTTGTAACGGTTTTAATACCGCTTCTTGTCCACCGAATAAAATCAGTAAAGTACCGTTAGTCGCCGGCACAACCGAGCCGGATACCGGTGCTTCGGCAAATAAACCGCCGTGTTCTTCCACCAACACTTTTAATTTTAAGTTTTCGGTTGGTGAAACCGTACTCATATTGACGATAACTTTACCCTGCAATTTGGCACAAACGTCCGGATTTAAAATATCTACAGCCGCCGCATAGTCCGAAACCATTAAAATGACCGCTTGGTTTTCAGATACTAATTGTTCTACCGAACTGGCAACTTTTGCACCTTTTGCTGCAAATTCAGCACTTTTCGCCGCATTTCGGTTATAAACGCTGACATCGATATTATTCGCCAGTAAACGATTAACCATAGGTACGCCCATTTGACCTAAGCCGATCCAACCAATTTGTGTAAATGTTGTTGTCATAGTATTTTCCTTCTGATGTGGGACAAATTTAATTGATTGTAGCTTATTTTTTAAGGTTGTAAACGCTTAAAAAGCGACTTTCTAACATAAATTTCAATTATATTCTATATAATAAAATATGATTAGATTTTATATCTTGGCATACATTAAACTTCAGAATCATTCTTATATTATTTTTTACTCGGAAAGCAAATGTGAAATTGTGCAGAGTTATCGCATCTTTAACGATTGCACTAACTAAGCCAAGCAAATAATATGGATAAGCTTGTTGCGGCAAGTTATCCAAACCTATAAAGAAAAGGAAAAAACAATGTTTAATATTGAAAAAGAAAACGTTTTAGCGGCATTTAAATATCGTCGTGCAACACGTAACTATGACGCTTCTAAAAAAATCAGCGATGAAGATTTCGCTTATATTTTAGAGTTAGCGCGTCTTTCACCAAGTTCTGTCGGTTCAGAGCCATGGAAATTTGTGGTGATTCAAAACCAAGAATTACGTAACAAATTAAAACCGGTTGCGTGGGGTATGGCGGCACAAATGGACGCCGCAAGCCATTTAGTGGTTTTACTTGCCAAGAAAAATGCAAGCCACGATAGCGAATACTTCAAAAAAGCGTTGGAACAGCGTGGTTTAACTGCTGAAGAAATGGAAAAAACTTTAGCGTTATACAAACAATTCCACGTGGAAGACATTAAGATTGCCGGTAACGAGCGTGCGTTATTCGACTGGTGCTCAAAACAAACCTATATCGCTTTAGGCAATATGATGAGCGGTGCAGCGATGATCGGTATCGATAGCTGCCCTATCGAGGGTTTTAACTACGATGCGGTGAATAAAATCCTTGCGGAAGCCGGTGCATTCGATCCGAATGAATACGGCGTTTCCGTAATGGCGACTTTCGGTTATCGTGCCGGTGAAATCGCACCGAAATCACGTAAACCGATCGAAGAAATCGTAAGTTGGATTAAATAATCTTTGATACATTAAACGGTATGAGATCCTCTGATTTCATACCGTTTTTACTTATTACCTCCCCCACCCAAAAACACTGCTTTTATCGCCTTGACGAAATCGAAAATTCTGTTACTTTAACGAATAACTAAGTGATTTATTTGGAGTTTTACTGTGTTTGATTCATTAATTGTACAGTTTGTGGTGCTATGGGCGGTGATTGATCCGATAGGTTCTATTCCGGTCTATTTAGCCAAAACCAGTCATCTTTCCGCAGCAGAACGAAATAAAGTCGCTTTAAAAGCGGTCGGAATTGCCACTATCATCTTGCTCTTCTTCTTAGTTGCCGTGCAATCCTTATTTGAAATGATGCAAATTCCGCTTTCCGCCTTCCAAATTGCCGGCGGTTTAGTACTTTTGATCTTTGCTTTAACTATGATTTTTGGCGAAGGTAAACCGGAAAACGAGATCAAAATGCAAACCAGCTTAAGCGAATTAGCGGTTTATCCGCTTGCCGTTCCGTCTATCGCCTCTCCCGGTGCAATGATGGCGATCGTATTATTAACCGATAATCACCGCTTTAGCCTAACGGATCAATTTATTACCACGCTGATTATGTTAGCGGTGTTGCTCATTACCTATTTCCTACTTCTTGTAGCAAGTAAAATTCAAAACGTCATCGGCAGTGTTGGTGCTTCAGTTATCAGCCGCGTAATGGGATTAATTCTCGCCGCCGTTGCAGTAAATAACTTGTTGGTTGGGATTCAGCAATTCTTCGGTTTAGCAAGTTAATTTGCTAGTAATATAAACGGAAGCGGTAGTAAATTTTTAGGTAATTTACCACCGCTTGTTTTTAAATAGGTATATAAAATGCAAAAAGGCAGACTATTTTGTTTAATCACGATAATGTTTTATTTCGTTAACTAAACGAGCTAAACGTTTTTCACGTAACGTCTTATTTTTCAATTCGCATTCCCAAATAATAATAACGTGAATCCCCGAATCCTCAAGTAATCGAATATTTTTTACATCCCGTTCTTTATTTTTCATGATTTTATTCTTCCAAAACTCGGTACGGCTAGAAGGTAAACCACCTTTAGCACAAGTATGTCCGTGCCAAAAGCAACCGTGTACGAAAATTGCCGTTTTATATTTCGGTAAGAGAATATCGGGTACTCCCGCATATCGTTTATCGTTTTTCCGATAACGAAAACCCATTGAAAATAAAAACGTTCTAACAATTATCTCGGGTTTAGTATTTTTACTTTTAACCCTAGACATTATTTCAGAACGTTTTTGAGGAGAGAAAATATCGGTCATTTATTTTTTAAGTCTTCATATTTGTCAATAAACTCATTATGATACATCTTTGCATTTGCAAGTAATTCGGAATATGTTTTCACATATACATTTCCATCATTTCTATACGAACGAGCTTTTCTTTCTACCGATTTATCTTGGACCAATCTTTCTCCAATTAAATAACAACATACTTTCGTACCTGTTTCATTCCCTAAATGATCTTCAATAAATGTTACATAATCAAGGGCTTGATCCAGTTCTTTATCACTCAATTTACTTTTAGGACGCTTTAATTCGATAATGAAAACACTGTCAGCAAATCTTTGACATAAAAAATCAATTCTACGATCATCAATACTTAAGGTGTCATCAGGATATTTTTCCCGTAATAGCGTTGAAAAAGTAACTTCATCCCTAAAAGACATAATCCTTGGGTCTAACAACCAAGGAAACTGTTTTAGAAAATTATGAAGAGTTGGTACTTCTCTTGCATTATTTTGAATATAGTTTTCAAATTTATTAATCGTTTCTAATCTAACTTTTGCAAGTTTATAAAATTCTCTGGCTTCAATAAGTTGCCATTCTTTCATTAAAGCAATTAATTTTTCCGGTTCTTGGAAATCATCATTAGCAATATCATGAGCAAGCTCTTTGAAAGATTCAAATTGATAAGAATCTTGTACAAATTGCACTAAACTTCTGGCTTTATCCGGCTCTAATCCTTCTGCATTAACGATCTGCTTCATTATCTTTTTAGCTAATACCCGCTCATGTTTAGGCAAAGTTGCATACCATTCTTCAAAATTAATACCGAGATCTCGTTCAATTTTTTCTTGTTTATCTTGTTCTCGTTTACTTTTTTGAAAGTTATATAATTTTTTAATCATTATTTGAAGAACTTCTTCAAGTCTTTTCGTTTCATCCAACTCCCAATTTAATGAACCTCTATCCGTCGAAATTACATCCCCTGGAAAATCTTCGATAAAATCAACATTTAACCAACCAGTAATATAAGAATAACCGAAACTGGTTGCAGACAATCCGTAAAATGAATATTTGTTTACTAATTTTCCTCGAGAAAATAAAGCTACGCCTCGCATTTTTTCAGGAATAGTCTCTCTACCGCCGGCAATTAACTTACCCGTTATTTTTTCCAGATAATTTTCACAAGTTTTTTCTTCATCACTATTTAGCTTTAATTCATTCCAAGGACTTTCCCAAGTAACTAACGTATCTATTCCCTCATAACGTAAATCATTAGTAACAGGAAAAGGAGATTTCTTATTATCATCGTTATGATAAATAAACACATTAAAATCTTCCTCATTAAATACTTGAAAATATGCGGAGAGAGAGTGAGCTAAATCCTTTGCGTCAAACTTAGACTTGCGTTTAATTTTCATTAACTTAATAATCGTACCGGATTCTTTATCTACAGACTTCTTATGATCTAAGATTTTTGGATGATACGTTCCTTTTTCACTCTCTTGATTTTGCATTTCCTCCCAATCTAATAAAAAAGTTGTTTGCTTATAATTTTGAATTGTTGAAATTGTAATTTCATTAGCAATGCCAAAAAACGCTAATTTTCCAATCCCTTTTTTCCCTATAACATCCCTTTTACCGTTTTTACTTTTTTCCGATTTTTCTTCCTTTCTTCGATTACGACCAATGACTAAAAACTTTTGATTAATTTCTTCAAAACTCATCCCATGTCCGTTATCTTCAATGATAATTGACTTTTCATCACTTTTATCATTTAAGAAAATATTAACATCTTCTGCTTCAGCATCATAAGAATTAGATACAAGCTCAGCAACGACAGGTGGTAAAGTAGAATACATTTGTATACCTAAATGCGTAATTACATTAGGATCAAATTTCATTTCTAAAATATCATTAGCTGATGTCATTTTATATCTCCATATATTTCTTTGAATTATTCACAATCGCTTTACCGATTTGTTCGGCATATTTAGGCGGAACGGCATTACCGATTAATCGCGCTATAGCCTCCCTTCCCTTCGCCTTAAACACATAATCTTTAGGAAAGGATTGTAAAGTAGCTCCTTCACGTAAAGACAAGGCCCGATCTTCTTCCGGATGAGCAAAACGCCCGTTGGAAATACTGAAAAATTTTGTTGTAATCGTAGGCGAAGGCTGATCCCACCATAAACGACCGAATGTATCTTTAAAGTAGTTATCTTTTCCAATAAAGCATTTAAGTTGTAAGTCAGGTCTATCAGCGAAAGCTAGGCGAGTGCCGCCGTCTTTAGGCACTAAACGCAAACGTTGCATATTAATTTCGGATAATCCTGCACAACTATGCAGATATTCGCTTTCATCCTGATGACCTGCGGGAATTTTCGGAAAGCCGTTTTCTTCTCCCAATACATCGCGAACTGTTAATATTTTGCCTTTTAATTCCAACGGTTCTAATTTATCCTGAGTCACTCGATTCGCAATTAAAGTGAAACGTTTACGACTTTGCGGAACACCGTAGTTCTTTGTATTATGTATTCCAAAATGAACTGTATACTCTAATTCTTCCAATCTTCTCACAAAAATATCCAGACCGCTTTCTTCTTGACGAGTGAAAATCCCCGGAACATTTTCTACAACAACATATCCCGGAACAAAATATTCAACGAATCGTTGAAATTCGGACAGTAGGCTTTTAGATTTTTCCGATTTTTCTTTACTGGTTCGAATAACACTCCAATATTGGCAGGGGCTACAACCGACTAAAATCAAATTATCGTCTTTTCTAGAAATATCTAGAGTCTTTTCTAATTCTTTTTCCGTTAATTCAAAAACGTTTGCATGAATAAAGGAAGCTCCTTTTATATTCGTCTCGTAAGTTTCTTTACAATTTATTTCGTAATCGATCCCTGCAAGTATTCGAATACCCGCTTTTTGTAGACCGTAACTCATTCCCCCGCCGCCACAGAAAAAATCAACGGCTTTCAATTGTTTCATCATATTTTCAACCATATTAAACTCTATATGCCAATTGTATGACATTGCTATTTCTTTTTCAGGAAATGATAACCGTATATCCTTTAATAAGGAAGCTATTCTAGACAACAAGTAAGATTCTTTTCTCATTGATTGTTAAAAATTACCCCTGTTGTCTTCTTAAATAACTTAAAGTCAATTAAATCAAAATTCACTTATCCTAAAATTTCGGATCACGACCAATTGCAGTCAAATAACTAAATCTAAATTCAGGCGGATATAGAACTCAATCCTACTATGAAATTATATTATTACCATAAAAAACTCTCCTAAACCTAACGCACTTTTCCAAGTCCTGTTTTTTAATCTATTTTCCTAATTTCTTTTCTCTACCTACTAAGCTATCATTCGCTAATCATCAATGAACCCCTAATAAACCACCATGAACTTTCTTGCCCACAGTATGATTTCCTTTGAATTGGATACAATAATACCGAATAGCCGTACCTTATTCGGTAATTTTGCCGGCGATTTTTATAAAGGACGAATCGAGAATTTAGCGGTGGCAAGCCATATTCAAAACGGGGTTAGGTTACACCGTTTGATCGACAGCATGACAGATCGGCGAGAAAATTTCCTCAATCCATTACTTGCCGAAGAATTAGGGCGATTTAAAGGGATTGTGTCGGATATTGTGATTGACCACTTTATCGCAAAAAATTTTAACCGCTTGTTTGGGCAAGAACTGGCACAAGTTGAAACCGACATTTTGAATAACATTGTCCAATATCAATCAATTTTTCCACAAGGCTTCTCTTCACTATTTAATTGGTTGGCACAGAATCGAGCGTTATCTCACTACGCTGACTTTGATTTTTTAGTTGAGCGAGTATTTACAGGAATGGCACAACGTATCACACGAGGCGAGATACTGCGCTCCACAGGAAATGTGTTGAAAAAGCACTATATAGAATTGGAAATATTGGCGATACAAGAATTTAGCTACACCAAACAGGAAAGCCTACGTAAATACTTAACAGAATTTAATAACTAAAATCACAAACAAGCGGTCAAAATTTGCAAATTTTTTGTAAAATTTAACCGCTTACTTGTAATCAGTATTCTTCTTAGCGATCTTTCTGTGATTCCATTAACGCTTTTGCATGAAATGCGATATGTTTTTCGATAAAACTCGCGATAAAGAAATAGCTGTGATCATAGCCTTCGTGCAAATTGAGCGTCACATCAAAGCCTAGCTTTTGCGCTTTTTCGGTAAACATTTCCGGTTGTAATTGGGTTGGATAGAAGCTATCGGCAAGTCCTTGTTCAATCAAAATAGGGCGGATTGGCGATACGTTATCTAATAACGCAAAGCTGTCATATTCCGCCCAAGCGGTCTGATTTTCGCCTAAATAAGCGGTGAAGGCTTTTTGTCCCCACGGCACTTGGCTTGGGGTAACGATCGGCGAGAAAGCCGAGATCGCACAGTAACGATCAGGATTCTTTAGACCGATTTGGATCGCACCGTGTCCGCCCATACTGTGACCTGAAATCGAACGTTTATCGCTAACCGGGAAGTTTGCCTCAATAAGTGCCGGCAGTTCTTGTACAATGTAATCGTACATTCTGAAATGCGTAGCCCATGGTTGTTGGGTGGCATTGAGGTAGAAACCGGCACCTTGACCTAAATCATAGCCTTCA
This sequence comes from Actinobacillus lignieresii, assembly GCF_900444945.1. NCBI lineage: Bacteria > Pseudomonadati > Pseudomonadota > Gammaproteobacteria > Pasteurellales > Pasteurellaceae > Actinobacillus > Actinobacillus lignieresii. The sequence goes on from NZ_UFRM01000001.1 coordinate 1,340,305, forward strand.
TCATTTGCCACATTTTCGCCACGGGGAGAGGTATCCGGCATCACAATAGCAATACCGTACCGGGCGGCAAATTGTTGCGCACCGGCTTTGGTGGCAAAGTTTTCATCGGTACAAGTCAGCCCTGAAAGCCAATAAAGCACCGGTACTTTTTGCCCTTGTTCCACTTGCGGCGGCAAATAGATGGCAAAAGTCATTTCACAGTGGGTGCTGTTTGAATAATGCGTATAACGTTCGTGATAGCCGCCAAACATTTTATAGCGGGCAAGTTGAGTAAGAGCGGTCATTTTTCTCCCTTTTTTTACGGTTTAATCGGACGATATTCTTTTGCTAAGGCACGAATCACAGCCGGACGGTTAGCAATCTGTTCCGCCCAACGCATCAGGTGCGGATATTCGTGTACCGCTAAAAATTCAGCAGCGTCATACACGCGATTTAACACGATTTGTCCATACCAGCCCCAAATTGCAATATCGGCAATGCTGTAATGTTCACCGCAAATATAGTTTTTGTCGGCAAGCTGTTTATTTAACAAATCCAATTGGCGTTTCGTTTCAAGAGTAAAACGATTGATCGGATACTCTTGCTTAGTCGGTGCATATTTGTAGAAATGCCCGAAACCGCCGCCCACGTAAGGCGCACTTGCCATTTGCCAAAATAACCAAGACAAACATTCGGTACGTTCGCTGAAATCGGTCGGTAAGAACGCGTTAAATTTTTCCGCTAAATAAAGCAAAATCGCACCGCTTTCAAATACCGGCTGCGGTTTTTCACGGCTGTAATCGAGTAATGCCGGAATTTTTGAATTCGGGTTAATCGCCACAAAATCCGAACCGAATTGATCGCCCTGTCTAATATCGATCAGAAACAGATCATAAGCGGCTTTTTCGATGCCAAGTTCTAACAATTCCTCAAGCATAACGGTAACTTTTACGCCGTTTGGTGTACCGAGAGAATAAAGTTGTAAATCGTGTTCGCCTTTCGGTAAATGCTGTTCAAATAAAGCGCCTGAAGTCGGGCGATTGATATTAGCAAATTGTCCGCCGTTTGGTGCTTCCCATTGCCATACTTTTGGCGGTTGATATTCGATTGTCATTGCTTTTCTCCATTGAATTTGCAAAAAATTGTGTAAATTTTACCGCTTGTTAAGTTATAAAGGCTAATCACTTTTTCTGATGTTTAATATAAAACGGATTGATGTCTGGTTATATAGATCGAAGATAAAAATAGGCAGAGTTTCTGCCCATTTTGCTGATGAGAATGTGATTACTCTTGGAATGGATTAAACACTCGCACACCGGTTTTTGCAAAATCCGCCACATTGCGAGTGACTAAAATCAGATTGTGTTGAATTGCAGTCGCTGCAATCCACGCATCATTTTCAGGAGCATGATCGGGAATATGCAATTTGGCACAAATGCGAGCGGTTTCTTCATCAATGGTCAAGACTTTGCCTGCAAACGTCGGTTTAACCAGCTCATCAAACCAACGACGTAATACTTTACCTTGAGCAATATCTTTACGCTCCATTGATAAAATCCCTCGTTCAATTTCCATCATTACAATCGCATTGGTTTTTATCAATTCTGATGATGTACTCTCAACCCATTCCGCTACGCCCGCATTGCATTTACCTTGCTTCATCTTGCGAATTTCACTGATTAAATTAGTATCAAGTAAATACATTTTTCCCCCTAAAATTCTACCGGACGGCGTTGTCCACGGCTACGAGGTTGCAATTCAAGCTCAACATCGGCAGCTTCGGGATTAGGATCAGCTAATGCTTCCCCAATACTGCGAAAGGTTTTGGGTTGATATTGCTGTTCATAGTTTTTGTATGTCATCAACACAAACGCCGGCTCGCCTCGGTTGGTGATAATTACAGGGGCGGTAAGTGCGGCTTTTTGAGCTTTGCCAAGATTTTGATTAAATTCACGGCTGGTTATAATTTTCATATTATTTCTCCTTTTGTAGCTAAGTTGCTACAAAAATAATAGTCTATTTTATGAACATTCGCAAGCCTGTTAAAAAATGGTAGGGAAATTTTGAGAGAAGAAATTCGATAGGAAAAACAAAAGGGGCTTACGCCCCTTATATTATTAAATTAGAAATGAATCACCGTGCGGATTGATTTACCTTCGTGCATTAAATCGAAGGCTTTGTTGATGTCTTCCAATGGCATAGTGTGAGTGATGAAATCACGCAATTTAAATTCGCCTTTCATAAATTGGTCGATAATGCCCGGTAATTCGGTACGTCCTTTCACGCCGCCGAATGCCGAACCACGCCATACACGACCTGTCACTAATTGGAACGGACGAGTACGGATTTCCGCACCTGCCGGTGCGACACCGATGATGATACTTTCACCCCAACCTTTGTGGCAACATTCTAACGCTGAACGCATTAAATCCACGTTACCCACACATTCAAATGAGAAATCCACACCGCCATCGGTCATCTCGATAATCACATTTTGGATTGGCTTATCGTAATCTTTCGGGTTGATACAATCCGTTGCACCAAGTTCTTTAGCTTTCTCAAATTTAGCCGGATTAATGTCGATCGCAATAATACGGCCTGCGCCCGCCATTCTTGCCCCGATAATTGCCGCTAAGCCGATACCGCCTAAACCAAAGACTGCGACCGTATCGCCTTTTTTCACTTTTGCAGTACGGGTTACCGCACCGATACCGGTGGTAACACCGCAACCAAGTAAACACACTTCATCAAGCGGTGCATTTTCCTGAATTTTTGCTAATGAGTATTCGGAAACCACCGTATATTCAGAGAAAGTTGAAGTCCCCATATAGTGGAAAATCGGCTGACCGTCTTTAAAGAAACGCACCGTACCGTCCGGCATTAAGCCTTTACCTTGGGTTTCACGTACTGCCGAACAAAGGTTGGTTTTGCCCGATAAACAGAATTTACATTTACGACATTCTGCAGTGTAAAGCGGAATAACGTGATCACCCACTTTAAAATCGGTAACACCTTCACCGACTGCTTCCACAATCCCTGCACCTTCGTGACCAAGTACGCACGGAAACACACCTTCGCTATCTTGACCGGAAAGGGTATAAGCATCGGTATGACACACACCGGTTGCCACTAAACGGACTAATACTTCGCCTTTTTGCGGCGGCATTAAATCCAATTCTTCAATTTTTAACGGTTCATTCGGCGCCCAAGCGACCGCCGCACGAGTTTTGATAAATTCCATGATTGCTTTCCTATTATCGTAAAAAGTCTATTTTATTATTTTATCCTATACTGAGATATAAAATATAATCATCTTTTCTTATAAGGATTATAACTGTAAATGATGTCTAAACTTACTAAAAAATCAGCAAATTTGACCGCTTACGTTTACCGATCTACTCCGCCAATTCGGTCGGTTCATGTGACATTAACTCTTGACCGACATCGCGTAACAAGCTGAGATAACGCTCATAATGTTTCAGAATATCGGCAATGATTTCATTATGCGTCATATATTGCACGTCGTAGCCGTTACGTCCGTCAAAGAAATAACTTAACGGCTCGTAAGTGGTTTCGTTTTGAATATGCGGTAAATGCTCGTCATTGATTAATTGCTCGGAAACTTGATGACCGACCGAACGAATCCCATACATAAAGTCTTGTAACGATTCGGTATGAATCACAAACTCGACCGCCGGTTCGTCTTCATCGAATTTAGTAATCACATCCACATTCAGATCGTATTCCGCAATCAGTTCTCGGCGTAATTCTCGCATTGCCGGCAAAGCGGTATGTTTTAGGAATTTTAAAATATCCTTATCTTCAGTCTGGTTCAGCATTTGATTGAGGCGAGTTTTCCAATTTTCGCCGGACCATAATACCGTAGTCGGATTAAATTTCGCCTCGAAATATTTTTTATCCACCGCTAAGGCTTTCATTAAACTTACACATACGATTACCATCAATATTGCAAAAGGTAATGCGGTAATTAATGTCATTGTTTGTAAGGTCGCTAAGCCTCCCGAACCAAGTAAGGTAATAGCAACCACCGCCATTAATATGCCCCACATCATTGCTTGCCAACGTGGCGAAGCTAAACTTTTATCACGAGAGGCAATATTGTTCAGCACATAAATCCCCGAATCCGCTGATGTGATAAAAAATAACGCAATACTAACCAACGCAATAAAACTGGTTAAACCTGAAAACGGTAAATACTCAAGGAACTTAAACAGTAAGGTTTCCGGCGTTGAAATCAAACCGGATAACATACCCTGTGCGACATTGTTATCCAGCCAAATCGCACTGTTACCAAATACGGTAAACCATAAAATGCCGAATAAGCTCGGAATGGCTAACACGCCGAATACAAATTCGCGAATGGTTCTACCGCGCGAAATTCGAGCGATAAACAGTCCGACAAACGGCGCCCATGAACACCACCAAGCCCAATAAAGAATTGTCCAAGCATTAAACCATCCCGTTTGCTTACTCTCATAGGCATAAGTCTTAAAACTCAGTTGAACTAACTGGCTAAAATAAGTACCGATGTTCTCGCTAAACGCTGATAATAAATATAGTGTCGGACCGCTAATTAACACAAATAACAATAAGAATCCGGCTAATCCTAAATTGGTTTCGCTTAAAATTTTTACGCCTTTTCCTACGCCTGAAATCGCTGACAAAATCGCAAGAGTCATCACGGTGATAATTACACCGATTTGCAGCCCAAAACCGCTTTCGTTTAACCAACCCAGCGCAACCAAACCTGATCCTAACTGTGCCGCACCAAAACCAAGTGTAGTAATAATACCGAAGAGCGTAGCAACCAATGCCATAATATCGATCACATCACCTAAACGTCCGTTAATACGATCTTTTAACAGCGGATAAAAACAAGAACGTAATGCTAACGGTAATTTATAACGGAAACCGAAATAGGCAAGAGCCAGTGCAATCACACCGTAAATCGCCCAAGCGTGCATTCCCCAGTGAAATACCGTGTGTAATAAGGCTTGTTGCGCCTGCTGCTCGGTACTACCGCTACTGATACCGGACACATAATGCGAAAGCGGTTCGGCAACCCCGAAAAACATTAATCCCACCCCCATTCCGGCGGCAAATAACATTGCCATCCAAGACATAAAGTGAAATTCCGGTTCTTCTTCATTCGTACCTAACTTGATATTGCCGAAACTGCTCAACGACACAAAAATCAAGAAAAATAAAAATAACGATCCGACTAAAATATAAAACCAACTGAAATGTTGGAAAATTGTCGCTTTTAACCAATCCAATACCGTTTGGGTTTGGCCGGGTAAGAGCAAAGTAAAGGCAACAAGTAAAATAACAATGAATAAAGTGATACTCGTTACAAACGGATTAAATGATGATTTATCACGTAAAAATGCCGTGAGTTTCATAAATACTCCTTTGTCGATTTAAGATTAAAACAGTGTTCTATAACAGATGAAGAAGGTTCGAACGGAACCGAAAGAAAAGGCACAGACACCCTTAATTGACGAACAAGGATTGTTCAGACTGATTAAAACTGATATACCTTAGCACAAAATCTCATTTTTATGCAAATCTTTAGCATTTTAATTTATTTTTAGGGTTATTATCCGCGTTTAAATAGCGGTTAAATTCCTAAAACTTTTTGTAAAGCCAGTTATTTAGCTTTAGAATCGTCTTACTTTAGTTTTGCAAGGAACAACCGATGAGATATAACAAATTTAAGCAACCGATTGGTGATTCGATGGTTCACTTTACTGAGGGACAATCTCCACAAATTAAACAATTAATCGGACAATATGCCGTTGTCAAAAAATTGGATACGGAAATACTGAAAAATCCTCAATATCTTGAAGTCCTCTGGCAACTTTATGGTAGCGAAAGCCCCCTACAATACTGGACTTATCTTCCGATTGAACCCTTCTCAAATAAACAAACATTATACTCATACCTCACCGATATGGCTCAATCGCAAGATCCGTATTATTTCGCCATTTTCGATAAACAAACGGATAAATTGCTCGGCACTTTCGCTTTAATGCGTGTTGATAGACAAAATCGAGTCATTGAAATGGGTTGGGTAATCTATTCCGAACAGTTACAACGTAGCAGAATTGCAACGGAAGCTCAATTTTTAGTAATGCAATATGTATTTGAAACGCTGCAATATCGCCGTTATGAATGGAAATGCGATTCTCTTAATCAACCGTCTTATCGCTGTGCCGAACGTTTGGGCTTTCGTCACGAAGGCACATTCCGCCAATTAGTCGTCTATAAACAACGCAGTCGAGATACCGCTTGGTTTTCATTACTTGATTGCGAATGGCAAGCGAATAAACAAAGATTAGAAAAATGGTTAAATCCGAATAATTTCGATGAAAACGGACAACAAATTTTAGCTTTAGGAAAATGTTAATGCCGAAAATTTATCTCGGTACGGGCGGATATAGCGATACCGATCTGATCGGCACGCTTTATCCGCACGGTACGTCTAAAACCGATTTTTTAAATATTTATAGCCGCCATTATGACACTATTGAGATCAATAGTACTTTTCATGCGCCTATCGGCGAAAAAGCCTTACAAGGAATGACTGAGAAAGCGGAAGATAGATTAAAATTTTCGGCAAAATTGCATCAAGATTTCAGTCATCAACGCACGGCAAACGAAGCACAAGCAAAGCTGTTTTTAAATGCGTTACAGCCATTAATCGAACGAAATTGCTTGGCAAATCTGTTCGTGCAATTTCCACATACCTTTGAACGTACCACCGCCAATCGCTTATATTTGGCACAACTGACCAAATGGTTTAACGGTTTTCCGCTTGCCATTGAATTTCGACACAATAGTTGGCATATCTCGACAGTAAAACAAGCCTTTGCCAAACAGCCGAATTTAATTTGGTGTAATGTTGATTACCCGGCAAATATCGGACTACCGCCGTTCCATTTTTATAGTAATCAAAAAATTGCCTATTTGCGTTTACATGGACGTAACCCGAATTGGTGGAAAGCGGAAACTGCTCAACAACGACATGACTACCGCTATTCCGACCCGGAACTGCAACAATTGGCAAACTTACTTCATCAGCATCATTCATCATTTGAACAGCTGTATATCTATTTTCAAAACACGACGAACAACCACTCGTTTTACAATATCGCCACCTTAAAAGGCTATTTAGCCGAACTGAATTTTGAAGTAAAAACTGAAATTGATAAAACGGCGGGAGAACAGGGCGTACTATTTTGACGTAACAAAATAAACAAGCGGTTAAATTCGCAAATTTCTTTGCAAATCCGACCGCTTGTAAGCCAACTAAACACAATCCTATTTCAGTAAAAATCTGTTTGTGGCAATGAGCCGTAACGTCATTAAAGCTAACGCTAAAATTACTGTCGAGCCGATAATAAACATTACCATTCCTAGCACTGCAATCGGTTTAGCCGATAATTCGCGATAGAAATGTAGTCCTACGCCCGCCATTGAAGCGGCGCCGAACGAGAAAGACCAAAGCCCCATGGATATGCCGTTTTGCATAATCCACGGTAGTAATTTGGCTAACAATAGGAATTGTAAAAGCCCATAGCCGATAAGCAAATAAACGAAATTATCTATTTTACCGCCATTTAAGCTAAAGTACGCCGAGCAGCAGACGAAAGCCGGTGCGAACTGAATACCGAACACCGAACGGACTGCCGGCGGAACGGGTTCTAAATTACGTAAACGTTGTTGTACCGCCGGTTCTAAGCAGAACCAAGAAAATACGCCGGCACCGAGGAAAATCATCCCGAATTCATTTTGCCCCGCCATACCTAACGCATTGGCACTGACAAAATTCGCCGCCACCAACGGCAAATAAAGTACCGGTGTAGTAGCTTCGGTCGGATGATTACCTTGCCACAGCTTACCGATACGCAACATTGCAAAACCTACCTGCCCGATAATGCCGCCGACTAATAAAATACGACTGATTAATAAACTATAGGGCTGAATTGCAATCGCTATGAGTAATGAAGTAATCATCGTCAGACTGACAAAACAACCCATAATCGGGTGAGCCAGTTCCGCTTTGGCTAACTCGGGATACTTCAGCCATTTATAGAGATAAACGCTAATCAAACTTGCCCAAACTAAGCTTGCAACCGCTAAAATCGATTCGCCGATAAATGTCGGAATTGCCAAAATTGTCGCCGCATAACGCCACGCTAAACCGAGTCCGGCAAGCCCGAGCACCATTCCTAAGTAATTGACCGGAATGGGAAACGTTTTTGTCATCATGATTCCTTTTTAATCTCTCTGTTTTTCAAACCGAATAAATGCGCAAGCGGTCGTAAATTTTGCCAGATTTACGACCGCTTGCGACAAAATGTAAATTAAAGTTGCGCTAAAAATTGCTGATTGATTTCATTCATTTTCGCTAATTTAAAATCGGCTAACGCCCAATAATTTTCGTGAAAATCTAATTCATTAGGGATCACGATACAGCTCATCGAAGCGGCTTTCACTGAAATCATACCCGGTTTAGAATCTTCAATGCCGACACATTCGGCAGGCTCGATACCTAAACCTTTCGCCGCCTGTAAATAGACCGCCGGATGCGGTTTACTGTATGGCAATTCCGCACCGGAGGCGATATAGCTAAAATAGTCCGCAATACTGCAGCTTTCGATAATATTTTCCAACATATAGCGCGGCGATGCGGAAGCAATCGCGATTTTAATATCATTCTGTGCAAGCAATTCTAGGGTTTCCGCTACGCCGCTCATCAATGGTTTAGCTTTTAAAATATTGCTAATTGCCGCATCTAACAGCTCTTGAGCCACTTTTTCAATATCTAACGGTTTTTGGTATAACTCACTTGCATAACGTAATACCAGTACGGACGGCATGCCTCGTGTTCGAGCCAATTCCTGTTCGGTAATCGGAATACCGTAACCGTGTAAAAGCTCCAACTCCGTTTGTTGCCATAACGGCTCGGAATCAATTAATACCCCGTCCATATCAAAAATAAATGCCTTTTTCATCTCTTTCCCCTCACTGTAAATATCGCAAATGAAATATTGTACGAGATCCGACTCTTAAGGTTATAGCAATTATTTCGTATCTCTTGGCTACGATCAAAAAGCGGTCTGATTTATCGGATTTTTTGCAAAAAAATACCTTGCGATATACAAGGTATAAAATAAACAGAATCCGGCAGATTATTGCTTCATACAGCATTTTTGGTATTTTTTACCACTGCCGCACGGATAATATAAATATTACTTAACATCTAAACTTTCGCCAATCAGATAAAACTGTCCGCCGGCAACATAATGTAACGAGCGTAAGTCATTTGTCGCTTGATCAAAAATCCAATGATTATCTTTAAACACGCGATCATCAGCATAAGCCGCTAATACTTTTCCGATAAAAAGATCGTGATCTTGTTGGTTCTCCGGATTACGGATCAATTCGCATAAAATCCAACCGGCGCAACCTTTTACTAACGGAATATCAAAACCGTCTTGATAAAAAATCTCTACATTATCCAATTTATGCGGATCAGTACGGCGTGAAGTCGAACCGAGTTTCAGTACTAATTCCGCCTGATTTGCCACCGGAATTTGAATTGCAAATAAACCGCTTTTCTCTACTAATCCACGAGTAAATGCCTGCTTATCTAACACGGTCGTTACCTTAGAAAGCGGACCGTAATCCAAGGCACAAGACCAAGCTACCGCCATAACGTTTTCAATATTATCCGCTTTTGCCGACACCAAAGTTGTCGGTCCGATATTAAGTAAACGATATGATTTTTCAACCGGAACAGAAACAATCGCCATTTTTTCCTCGTGAATAAGCTTAAATCTAAGTGAATAAAACAAGCGGTCAGATTTACAAAATTTTCTACAAATCCGACCGCTTGCGATTAATGAATATCTTCGGCTAAAAAGCCACCGCTTTGGTGTGCCCAAAGTTTAGCGTAAACGCCGTTTTGTGCCAATAATTCTTCGTGGCTGCCTTGTTCCACAATTTCACCTTTATCCAACACAATCAGTCTATCCATCGCCATAATGGTTGAAAGACGGTGAGCGATTGCCACTACCGTTTTACCGTCCATTAACTCGGTTAAGTTTTCTTGAATAGCCGCTTCCACTTCCGAATCCAACGCACTGGTTGCTTCGTCCAATAATAGAATCGGCGCATCTTTTAACATCACTCGCGCAATCGCAATACGTTGGCGCTGACCGCCGGAAAGTTTTACGCCTCGCTCACCCACGTGCGCATCAAAACCGGTTCTGCCTTTCGCGTCTTGTAGATTCGGGATAAATTCCGCCGCTGCCGCTTTTTCTACCGCTTTCAGCATTTCTTCCTCGGTCGCATTCGGACGACCGTAAAGTAAGTTTTCACGTACCGAGCGATGTAATAACGAAGTATCTTGTGTCACTAAACCGATTTGTGAGCGAAGGCTCTCTTGGGTAATATCTCGTACGTTTTGCCCGTCAATCGTAATTGAACCGTTTTGAATATCGTAAAAACGTAGCAATAAGTTCGTGAGCGTGGATTTACCTGCACCGCTACGTCCGACTAAACCGACTTTTTCACCGGCTTTAATGGTTAATTCAAAATCTTTAAGTAACGGTTTTTTCGGATCATACGCAAAATTGACGTGTTCAAATTTAATTTCTCCTTTGCTAACTTCAAGTGGTTTTGCATCCGCTTTATCCACCACCGTATGCGGTTTTGATAAGGTTTGCATACCGTCTTGCACCGTGCCTAAGTTTTCGAATAAACGGGCAAACTCCCACATAATCCATTGTGATAAGCCTTTAATACGTAAAGCTAATGCGGTTGAAGTGGCAATCGCACCGGCAGTAACTAATTCTGCACCCCATAACCATAAACCGATACCGGCGGTTGCAACGATTAAACCGATACTCATTGCATTGGTAAGTGTTTCGATGATGGTCACCAAACGCATTTGTTTATGTACGGTAACCATAAATTCCTGCATTGATTCTTTCGCATAAGCCGACTCACGATTGCCATGCGAGAACAGTTTTACCGTGGCGATATTTGAATACGCATCGGTAATACGACCGGTCATTAAGCTGCGTGCATCAGATTGTTCTTGTGCAGCTTCCGCCAATTTCGGTACGAAAATGCGGATCGTCACCGCCAATGCAATCACCCATAGAATAAACGGTAAAAATAACCAACCGTCAAACTGTAAAAGGATAACACTGGAAGTCGTTAGATAAACCGCAACATAGACCAACATATCGGCACAGGTCATAATCACATCACGCACGGCAAGGGCGGTTTGCATCACTTTCGCCGAAACTCGTCCGGCAAATTCGTCTTGATAAAAGCCCATACTCTGACCGAGCATTAAGCGGTGGAAATTCCAGCGCAAACGCATTGGGAACACACCTTGTAACGACTGGAAACGGATGCTACTCGCTAAAAAGACGAATAAAATCCCTAACAAGGCGATGCAAAACATCGCAATAATACTACCGCTTTTCTCCGCCCAAAGTTGTGCCGGAGTATATTGCGCCACCCAATCGACTAATTCGCCCATAAATTGAAACAACACCGCTTCGATAATCCCGACTGCAGCGACTAACACGGTCAGCATAACTAAATAGCCTCGCATGCCTTTAGTCGCTTCAAAAATAAACGGGATTATTCCCGATTTGGGCGTTTTCGGCGGTGCTTCGGGGTAAGTCTCTACCCTTGCTTCAAACCAACTAAAAATTTTGTTGAACATCTTACTTTCCTGAAAAAACTAAAAGACGCCATAAGCGTCTGTCAAAGATTAAAATATATTTTTAAGAAGAAAAAGACGTAATAAACATTACGCCTTTTTGAAGGATTATGGATTTAATAATTTCTCATCAAGCGCTAAATCTTCGTTACGGTTTACGCCGATACCCTTGGCTAACACATCACGAGCGATTTGATGCGCTTCTTCAAGCGAATGCTCTTTATAAGAGCCGCATTGATATTCGTTTAATTCCGGAATTTTTGACACGTCCGGTACTTTATTTAAAGCATCTTCCATCGATTTTGTCCACGCCGAAACCACATCCGCTTCGCTTGGCGCACCGATTAACGACATATAGAAACCGGTACGGCACCCCATCGGCGAAATATCAATAATTTCTACACTTTCACTATTTAAATGATCACGCATAAAGCCGGCAAATAAGTGTTCCATCGTGTGGATACCACGCACCGGTAAAATATCAATATTCGGACGGCAAAAACGTAAATCGAATACGGTAATCGTATCGCCCTTCGGCGTCGTCATCGTTTTTGCAACACGCACTGCCGGTGCGTTCATACGAGTGTGATCCACTTTAAAGCTATCTAATAAAGGCATTTTTTACTCCAATTTAAAACTTAAAGGGGTAAGGTGATTACCCCATATCTGAAATTATTCTGCGATTCCTTGATCCCATTCAAGCGCTTCTTGCGGAATCTTACGTTGTAATAAGAAGTGGCGATTCGGTTTTGCTTGCGGCTGCACCACTCTGCCCGATGGCGTCGAGAATTCAATACCACCTTTTAATAACTGCGACATCGTTCCCGAATTCATACTCACCCCTTGTAGGCTGACATCCATGGTATAGCCGGAAGCCGCCCAGAATTCGGTATTATTACGCACCAAATGTTGGTATTTACTTTCGATACTCAAGTGAATCATCACTCTGTCGCCTAATTCACTTAGATTTAGACGTTTCACAATCCCCACTTGCATCCCTCGGTAAAGTACCGGCGCATCCGCTTCAATCCCACGCGCATCACTGGTTTCCACAATCACCGGGAAGCCGTTCGCATAAATGGTTTTGTTGGTATCGGTATCGCTTAAACTAAATTGCGTTTTACGATTGCCGTTGCCCGCATCGACATTAATGTAATTTTGTAACGCCGCATCAATATTTTTAACGCCGCTGGTGGTAATTTCCGGCGAGATTGCACTAAATCGGCTGCCTTCTTTCGCCACCAAAGCATAATATTGGCTATCAATGTAAGCGGTCGCTTTTATCTGTTTTTTTGCATTTTGCAACTCAAGCGATTCAATCTGACCGATGGTTAATCCCATATATTTGATGTCCATACCTTTTGAGAGTTTGGAGGCGTCTTTCGCAATTAAAGTAATACGGGTATTACCTGAAGTTGCTTTTGCTTGGCTGGCATATAAGGTTTTATCGCCTTTAGTGCCGCCGTTATCAAAGCTGATTGCACCTTTCAGAGTACGCATAAGCGGTGCGGCTTGCACGTTTAAACCTTTCATTGAAAGCTCGGCAGATACCGCCGGCTCAATCCAGAAACGGCTTTTATCACTGAGTAAATGGCGATATGCCGGCTCAACAAATAAATCGACATCAAATTTGTTTTTTTGCGGGCGTACTTTCAGCACTTCGCCGATTTGGAAATTTCGATAAAGCACTACAGAACCTTTATCAATGCCGGACAAATCGTTAGCCGATAAGGTTAAGGTCGTTTTTTTCTCATCATCAATAATACCGGCTTCAGCACTTTCAACATCTTTATAAAGCGGGTACTGCTTTTTCGCTTCGCCCTGCGCTTTGTTCGTCAGTAAACGAATACCGCCTTTTAACCAGTCGCTTGGCGAACCGGCTTGCACTCGCATCCCATCTAAGCCGACCGATACATCTAAATTTGAAATTGCCACAAATTTACTGTTAGCGGCAACTAAATGGCGATAAGGCGGATAAATAATCCCTTGGAAAGTAACCCCTTCTAACGTTAAAGTACGTTTGAGCAATTCGCCGATTTGTACGTCGTTATAGTAAATGCCTTGTCCTTGATCAACGCTATATGATTGCGGTGCGGTAAAAGTTAGTGCCAGTAAATTCGGGCGAGAAAGTAAATAATCCGCTTCCTTCTGCACTTCAAATTCGAGTTTAGGCTCGCCTTTGCCCGCACTAATATCAAAGTAAATCCCTCGTAGCAACTCTCCGACTTTACTGATTTGTTCTTTATTTAACGCAAACTTAGGTTCTTTTAGCAAAATTTTAGTACCGCTTTTAAATAAATCCACATGATTCGGATCAATTAACAGCGTACCTCGCGCCATACCTTTCGCTAACGGCTTACTTTCCATTTTGGCGTCTTTTTCATCACTCGGCGCCGATAAAGCTAAACCGGAAAGCACGCCGACTTGGATATTCTGATAGAAAACCGGCGTTTCATTCACTTTTAAATTCGGCATTATCGGCATAACGACATGGATTTCTTTACCTCGTTGCGCCGATTTTAAACTTTCGTATAGCGTAAACTTTTGTCCCTGCTCGGCAATCTTTGATTCATCCGGAGAATCAAAAGCTACCGCACCTTGTACTACCGAAGCAATACTATCGACATTTACCGATACGCCGGATAAACCGATATTGGCGTTAATCCCGCTGATATTCCAAAAGTGGCTATCTTGTTTTACTAAGTTGGCATATTTTTTATCAATTACGACATCAATTTCGACTTTCTTTTGATCAGTAGTAAAACGATAATCCGCAATACTTCCCACCGGTACTTTACGGAAATAAACGCTTGCGCCGACCGTAATCGAGCCGAGATCATCCGAAATCAAACGGATCAATAAATCGCCGTCGGTTACCGCCACTGTCGGCGGTTCTTCTTCCGCAATAAATTCGTTGCTGCTTTTTCCTTCGCCCGGTAACAGCGTAATATAGTTACCGGAAACCAACGCGTCTAAGCCCGATACGCCGGCAATCGAGGCACTCGGTTTTACCAACCAGAATTTGGTTTGTTCTCGTAATACGGATTTGGCTTCGGGATTCACTTCCGCTTGCACTTCGACTTTTTTAAGATCTTCTACAAAATAGACTTTTTTCACTTGCCCTATCTGCAAACCTTGGTAGCGAATGACGGTTTTTCCTGCGGTGATCCCGTCGCCTTCGTTGAAACGAATCGTGATCATTTCGCCCTGCTCTTTAAGGATCTGGAAAAATAGCAATCCGCCAATCACGAAAGCAACGATTGGTAGTAACCAAAAAGGTGAGATTTTACGAGGCTGTCGAACCTTGGCCTCTACAGGCTGTGAAATATTATCCGTCATTAAATCGAGGTCTCTTTCAGATAGCGGTCGTTTTTACTAAAAATTTTACAAAATCAACCGCTTAATTTCATGTCCTTTAGATAACACAAAACCGAAGGCCTGAAAAACCTTCGGTATATGTCTGCTTTATACTGAACGATAAGATAAATTATTTTTTATCTTTTGAAGAATCACAATGTGAAATATCGCTACATTTCGCATAGAGATATAAACTGTGCGTCGCTAATTTCATACCGTGCTGTTCGCTGATTTCACGCTGACGGCGTTCGATATCCGGATCTTTAAACTCGAATACCTTACCGCAATCCATACAGATAATATGATCGTGTTCTTGCTCTACGTTAAGCTCGAATACCGCTTTATTCGCATCAAAGTTATGGCGAAGTAAAATACCGACCTCTTCAAATTGGTTTAATACGCGGTAAACCGTTGCCAAACCGATATCGGAACCCTGCTCTAATAAAATTTTATAAATATCCTCGGCAGAAAAATGTTGCATTTGTTCGCGATGTTGCTGCATTAACGCAAGGATGGTCAAACGAGGCTCAGTAACTTTCAAACCTACACTTTTAAGAAGTTTTGCATTTTCTTCAGACATAACTTGTTACCCTTCTCTCTTATATTCATTATGCTAACTGATCTAAGCACATCTCATCAAAGATCTGTTTACACCAACGGTTTACACGTTCACCGGTTAATTCCGGTTGGCGATCTTCATCAATACATAAACCGACAAATGTATTTTCGTCCACTAACGCTTGCGATACTTCAAAGCTATAACCTTCCGTCGGCCAATATCCTACAATCACACCGCCGTTTTGCTCAACGACATCGCGAATGGTTCCCATCGCATCACAGAAATATTCCGCATAATCTTCTTGGTCACCGCAACCGAAGATACCGATGACTTTACCGCTAAAATCGATTTCTTTTAGCGTCGGCATAAAATCATCCCAATCCGCTTGAGATTCGCCGTAATACCATGTCGGAATACCTAAAAGTAAGAAATCGTACGCTTCAATATCTTCTTTAGCACTTTTTGCGATATCGCGTACATCGATTAAATTCGCACCGATTTCTTTTTGAATCATTTTTGCAATGTTTTCTGTATTACCAGTATCGCTACCGTAGAATAAACCTACTACTGCCATTTGAATTTACCTATTTTCTCTCTAATCAGTCTGATGACTATGAATATAGTCATTTAAAATAATTTCGATTAACTGTCCGCGTGTTACTCCGCGTTGCGACGCTTCATCCTCAAGAGTCTGGACTAAATCCGCATGTAATTTTAACTCTACACGTTTTAAGCCGGACGAACGATCTCGTTTCAGCTGATTACGTTTATTAATACGAACTTGTTGTTCTCTACTTAACGGATTGGTACGGGGTCGCCCGACTTTTGGCACGGTTGCGAACAGATCTAAGGTTATACAATCTGCATCCTGTTTTGCCATTTGTTCCACACGAAAAGATATTTGCCTATCATTCTAATAGACAAGTCTAATTGAGAATGAGAAGCTACTTACTAATAAGGCGACACTATATCACACTAATTTAATCTTGAAAATTGTACGCCCTAAATTTAATCCGGATTTTCAAAACTTTCCGTAACGATTATTATTCTTTATTTAAAATTACAAAAAACGGTAAAAATTCGACCGCTTATTCCTCCTTAATATCGGCAAAAGTTGCATTGAGCAAACTTGCCAAATCTTGCGGTGCAAGCTCTACGTCCAACCCGCGTTTACCGCCGGAAACAAACATCGTGGCAAATTGTTGTGCGGAACTGTCAATCACGGTGGTTAAACGTTTTTTCTGTCCGAGCGGGCTGATTCCCCCTAATAAATAGCCGGTTGTTTTTTGGGCGATATCTTTATCCGCCATTTCCACTTTTTTCACGCCGAGCGCACTTGCCGCTCGTTTTAAATTCAAGGTATGCGAAACCGGCACCACCATCACGGCTAATTTTTTCTGATCGCCGTTTTCCGCCACCAATAAGGTCTTAAATGTCTGATTGGCATCAATGCCCAATTTTTCCACCGCTTCTTGTCCGAAATTGGTGTTATTCGGATCGTGTTCGTAAGGATGAAGCCTATGTGCAATTTTTTGCTTTTTTAATAAATTTATTGCCGGGGTCATTAGTTTTTCCTCTTAAAAATATGTACAATTACTCCCTTTGTGTGCGTTACGCCAAATCAAGCGTATAAAAAGGAGCAACTACTTATGTCTGGTTCAATGACATCAAATATCCGTTTAGCGATTGCCGCTGATTTTACCCTGTCATCAAAATTACTTGAAGCGTTAGCTAAGAGTTATTTGCGCTTAGACAATATTTCTGCAATCGAAATCGAGCCGTTCGGTGAAGAACAATCCCTTTATATGGGCGGCAAAGCGATAGAGCAAATTGCACTTGATGAAGTAAATTGGGCGGATTTCAGCCATGTTTTCTTTGCCGGCAAAATGGCACAAGCCGAAATTTTGGCACAAGTGGTGCAAGCCGGCTGTATCGTACTCGATCTTTACGGCATCACTGCATTAATTGCCAATGTGCCGGTGGTCGTGCCAAGTGTCAATGACGAAGCGATCGCTAACTTACGTGAACGCAATATCGTTGCACTGGCAAATCCGCAAATCTCACAATTAGCTTTAACCCTCAAACCATTCTTAGCTCAGCCGTTAAGCCATATTTTTGTGACCTCATTGTTACCGGCAGCATATTTCGGTGATGAAAAAGTTAAAGAACTTGCCGGTCAAACCGCTCGTTTGTTAAACGGTATTCCGTTTGATGAAAATGCGGAACGCATTGCATTTGATACCGTTCCGGCAAACGTGCAAGGCGAAGAGAAAAAATTACCGTTCTCTCGTGTTTTCGAATTACAACTTGCAAAAGTTTTACCGAATTTAACCGCTTCCACCACTTTCCATTCTGTGCAAACACCTGTTTTCTACGGTATTTCACAAATGGTTACCTTACATTCGGAATATCAATTAGACGTTGAGAATGTTAGCGCAGAATGGCAACAACAAAATTGGTTACATTTCCATGAAGAAAGCGTAATGACACCGGTTAAAAACGGTGAAAACGAAGAAGAAAATAAACTTCAAATCAGCCAATTATTAGCAAAATCGGAAAACGAAGTGCAATTCTGGTCTGTTGCTGACGAACAGAAATTCAGTTTAGCGTTTTTAGCGGTTCAACTGCTCAACTTAGTGTTGAAATATTAATTTATCCGCCGCGAAATAAGTCAGTCTTTTCGCAGTTTCTTTCTTTTACCTGAGGTTTTTTATGTTAGAACGTTTGTTCCAATTATCTGCAAAAGGCTCTAATGCCAAAACAGAAATCGTAGCAGGTATTACTACCTTCTTCACCATGGTTTATATCGTATTCGTTAACCCATCTATTCTTGGTGTAGCAGGCATGGATACCCAAGTGGTTTTCGTCACTACCTGTTTAATCGCCGCATTCGGGACGATTGCGATGGGCTTATTCAGTAATCTTCCTATCGCACTTGCACCGGCAATGGGCTTAAATGCGTTTTTCGCTTTTGTGGTGGTACAAAAATTAGGTTACTCATGGCAAGTGGGTATGGGCGCTATTTTCTTAGGCTCGGTCGGTTTATTCTTATTAACGATTTTACAAATTCGTTATTGGTTTATGTCGGCGATTCCGCTCGGTTTACGTGTCGGTATCGGTGCGGGTATCGGCTTATTTATCGCCCTTATCGGTTTTAAAAATATGGGCTTAGTAGTAGCAAACCCGGCAACACTTGTTGCGCTGGGCGATCTGCACGATCCAAAAGTATTAATGGGCATCTTAGGCTTCTTTATTATTGTGGTGTTAGCCGCAAAAGGCATTCACTCAGGCGTACTTATTTCTATCGCTGTAGTCACTGCATTAGCGTTGATCTTTGACCCTGCGGTAAGTTTTAACGGCGTAATGTCGATGCCGCCGAGTTTAGATGCGGTCGTCGGTCAAGTGGATATTGCCGGTGCGTTAGACATCGGCTTACTGGGTATTATTTTCTCCTTTATGCTAGTAAACTTATTCGACTCGTCAGGCACATTAATTGCAGTAACCACCAAAGCCGGTTTTGCCGATAAACAAGGTCGCTTCCCACGTATGAAACAAGCTTTATTAGTGGACAGTACTGCGGCAATGGCAGGTTCGTTTATGGGAACTTCGGCAATCAGTACTTATATTGAAAGCGGCTCGGGCGTATCTGTCGGCGGTCGTACCGGTTTGACAGCAGTTACCGTCGGTATCTTATTCCTATTGACTATTTTCTTCTCGCCGCTTGCAGGCGTAGTTCCGGCTTATGCAACCGCCGGTGCATTAGTCTTCGTCGGGATTTTAATGGCTTCAAGTCTAATTGAAGTGAAATGGGACGACTTAACCGAAGCGACTCCGGCGTTTATCACCACCGCAATGATGCCGTTTACTTATTCGATTACCGAAGGTATCGCATTCGGCTTTATTTCATATTGCGTGATGAAGGCCTGTACCGGTCGCTGGAAAGAAATCAATCCGTCGGTAGCGGTAGTTTCTTTACTGTTTATCGCAAAATTCGTTTGGGTCGGCTAATCTCATCTCACTTAATTCGGAATAGACGAACAGTACGGTATTTTGTAAAAATTTAACAAAATCAAACCGCTTGTCTAGTTCGTGTATTCCGTATTTTTAAGGAAATCTTATGCAAAAACTTCTCTTTATTTTTAATTCGGCACCGTACGGCAACGAATCTTTCTTTAGCGGTTTACGTTTAGCATTACAGATTCAAGAACAGCATAAAGCACAACTTAAACTGTTCTTAATGTCCGATTCCGTTACTGCGGCATTAAGAAAGCATAATCCGTCGGAAGGATATAATTTACAGCAAATGTTGGAAATTCTGACCGCACAAGGGGCAACGATTAAACTTTGTAAAACATGTATTAATGCGCGAGGTATGAGCGAGTTACCGCTTGCGGACGGTGTGGAAATCGGTACGTTAATCGAGCTTGCCGATTGGACGATGGAAGCGGATAAGGTCTTAAACTTCTAATGCAACATTTTGATGTCGTGATCATCGGTGCCGGCGCATCCGGTTTATTTTGCGCCGCACAGCTCGGGCAAGCCGGCAAACGGGTCGCTGTGTTAGACTCAGGCAAGAAAATCGGGCGTAAAATTTTAATGTCCGGCGGCGGTTTTTGTAACTTCACTAATCTGGAAGTTACGGCAAATCACTATCTCAGCCAAAATAAACACTTTGTCAAATCGGCGTTAGCTCGTTATACCAACTGGGACTTTATCGCTTTAGTTGCGCAATACGGTATCAGCTACCACGAAAAAGAGTTAGGGCAATTATTTTGTGACGAAAGCTCACAGCAAATTGTCGATTTATTGCAAGCGGAATGCGACAAAGGCAAGGTCGAGATCTTTTTGCGACAAGCGGTCATTTTCGTCGAAAAATTTGCAAAAAATTTCCAAATTCAGACCGCTAGCGAAACCTTTGAAACCGAGCATTTAATCATCGCTACCGGCGGCTTATCTATGCCAGCGTTAGGCGCAAGCCCGTTCGGTTATAAAATTGCCGAGCAATTCAATATTCCGGTGATTCCGCCGCGAGCAAGCCTTGTACCTTTTACTTGGAAAGACTCGGACAAACATTTTGCGACACTTTCCGGCATTGCGTTACCGATTCGCGCTACTTGCGGGCAGCAAAGTTTTAGTAATCAAATGCTGTTTACTCATCGAGGTTTGTCCGGCCCGGCAATTTTGCAAATTTCTAATTATTGGGACTTGGGTGAAACAGTGGAAATTGATTTGTTACCTTCCGATGATATTTCAACAATTTTGAATGAATTGCGTCAATCTTCGCCGAAATTGCAGCTAAAAACCGTATTAAACCGTTATTTACCGAAAAAATTAGTCGAACTTTGGTTGGAACAAGGTGCTTTTAAAGATAATGTGATTGTTCAGTTAAGCAAAACGGAATTAGCTCGGTTAGAGCAACTGATTCACCATTGGCAATTTTTACCCAACGGTACGGAAGGCTATCGCACCGCAGAGGTCACAATGGGCGGTGTAGATACCGATTTTATTTCGTCCAAAACCATGCAAGCGAAACAGACCGAAGGGCTTTATTTTATCGGTGAAGTGTTGGATGTGACCGGCTGGCTCGGCGGCTATAATTTCCAATGGGCGTGGTCGTCCGCTTTTGCTTGTGCAGAAGCTATTATTGAAAAGTAACATTGATGATTGCTGCTACCCAAAACAAAAAACGGAAGCTGATTTCTCAACTTCCGTTTTTTGTTTTAAGCCTTTAATTAACGTGCGCGGAAAATAATACGTGCTTTGCTTAAATCGTATGGCGTCATTTCTACCGTGACTTTATCGCCGGTTAAAATACGGATGTAGTTTTTACGCATTTTACCTGAAATATGTGCGGTAACAACGTGACCGTTTTCTAATTCCACACGAAACATTGTATTTGGTAAGGTTTCTAAAATTGTACCTTGCATCTCAATGCAATCTTCTTTAGCCATTGATTCCTCTTTAAATTAGGGTTTGGATATAAATAAAAAAAACGGGGCTTATTATACTCTCATCAGCCTAAATTACAATCACTTCCAAGTGATTACTTGTGCCTAAACACTCGACGTTTCGAATGAAAACGCCGGGTTTGCGTTTTGCTCGAAATCAACGGTAATTTTACCGGAGTATGCACGATACTGATTCTACGGCGGAAGAAATAATGGTAACTGCTCGCAAGTAAACCGCCGGCTAATACCAAAATAATTAACTGCCCATATAATTGATGAAAAATGCGCTCCACTTTACTTTTAGTGGTTTGTCCGTATTGCGCATCAAAGGTAACGCGTAAGAAACCGACGAGATCTTGCTGAGAAAAAATCGGCTCGACGATTTGTTGAGTAGCCGGTTGCGCTTTATCTTGTTGAAGCAGAGATTTAAATTCTAACGCATTACGACTTTGTGCGATCAGTACGCCGGCAGGCGAATATAAATTGGCATCAATCACAAAGTCTTCTTTGGAAAAAGCATCCAACGCCTCGACCAAATCCTCGCTCTTCACGTTACGAACCAGCATCATAGAAAATAAGTTCGCCTGTTGTCTGACTAACAAATGTGAAAGATTAGACACTTGGTTTACGCTTGCCAACTGCGAACCCAATTTAAACTGGTTAATCCCGCTTAAAATGACACTTACAATCATTACGCATAACACGCTAATTCCGGCAAGTAAGCCGATTTTCATTAATTTTTCACGAGTTAAATACATAGATTAATTGCTAATACCTAATTGATAATAGATAATTCGAAAATACATTATCTATGCAGCACTCGAAAAAGTCTATTAAAAAGAGAATATTATGCCAAACACGATTTTTATCTTCGCTAAACGTCTGACAGAACAGCAAATCTCTCAATTTGTGGCGGAAACCGATTCGATATTACTAAAACAAGCGGTCTATTTAAGTTATGACATTGCATTTTTCGAGACAAATTTAACCGCTTGCGATTTACGAGAAGCGGCAAGCCAAATAGCAGCGGATGTGGCGGATTTGGCAATTGTACCCAATCTTACGGAAGCAGGCTTATTAGTGATGGATATGGACTCCACCGCGATTAAAATCGAGTGTATTGATGAAATTGCCAAACTTGCTGGCTCCGGTGAAATTGTTTCGGCGATTACCGCTCAGGCGATGCGAGGCGAGTTGGATTTCGAACAAAGTTTACGTAAACGGGTCGGCACTCTGGAAAATGCACCGGAAAGCATTTTGCAAACCGTTCGAGAAAAGTTACCGCTAATGGACGGTTTTGAGCAAATGGTCGTCGAATTAAAAGCACACGGTTGGAAATTGGCGATTGCTTCGGGTGGTTTTGATTATTTCGCCGACTATTTAAAAGAAAAATATCAATTGGATTATGCGGTTGCCAATCAATTGGAAATTATTGACGGTAAATTAACCGGTGTGGTGCTGGGTAAAGTGGTGGATGCACAATATAAAGCGCAAACTTTAACCAAATTGGGCGAACAATTTCATATTCCACAAACTCAATGGGTTGCAATTGGTGACGGGGCAAACGATTTACCGATGATCAAAACCGCCGCACTCGGTGTTGCGCTACACGCTAAACCAAAAGTTCAAGAACAAGCGAAATTTGTGATAAACTTCGGTGACTTAAGCGCATTATGCGTTTTACTTAATGCGAAAAATCTTTATGTCTAATCCGACTACGGCGAATGATGATAATAGTTGCCGTAGTTTCAATAATGAGGAATAAAAAATGCCGTCTTTTGATATTGTTTCTGAAATTACCATGCACGAAGTGCGTAACGCGGTGGAAAATGCCAACCGTGTATTAAGCACACGTTATGACTTCCGCGGCGTTGAAGCGGTTATTGAGCTTAACGAAAAAAATGAAAGTATTAAATTAACCAGCGAATCCGATTTCCAATTAGAACAATTAATCGAAATTTTAATCGGTTCTTGTGTGAAACGCGGAATCGAACACAGTTCGTTAGATATTCCGAGCGAAGCGGAACATCACGGTAAACTTTACTCAAAAGAAGTTAAGCTCAAACAGGGTATCGAAACCGAAATGGCGAAGAAGATCACTAAATTGATCAAAGATTCCAAAATTAAAGTGCAAACCCAAATCCAAGGCGAGCAAGTACGCGTAACCGGTAAATCTCGTGACGATTTACAAGCGACGATTCAATTGGTAAAAGGTGCAGAACTAGGTCAGCCGTTCCAATTTAACAACTTCCGTGACTAATTATGAATAAGTAAGCGGTCAAATTTAACCGATTTTTTGTAAATTCAATGAGGTGAAATATGTCAGACGAGCCAAAAGGGTGGTTTAAAAAAGCACTCGCTAAGTACGATAAATTTTGCGAAGAACTTGGCGTCAATCAAGGTGCGTGCCGAGGTTGCGTGCCGGTGGTGAAATTCGATCCGGAAAAAGAGCCGGATGATAAAAAAGCGACTGAAGAAAAATCGTCTTAATCCTACGTACGAATCCTCCTTGACTTATGCGAGTCGGGGAGGATTTTTTCATTTTCACGTATTTAGATAATAACTAACAACATTTCCTTTTATTTTTGGAGCATCCTATGTCCGTCACAACACAATTTTCAACGCTTTTTGAAACCTCCTTACAAAATTATTGTGCAGAACGTTCACTTAACCCACAACAATTATCCGACCAACAATGGTATCAGCTGGTGGCACAAGTCGCGCACCAAGCCGCTTTGCAATTTTTTCCGAAAAACGCACCGCTTATTGATACTCGCAAAGTCAATTACCTTTCAATGGAATTCTTAGTCGGGCGTTTACTCGGTAATAACTTACAGAACCTCGGCGTATATCAATATGTGGTAGATGAAGTGGCGAAATACGGCAAAACGTTAGTCGATATTTTAGAACAAGAAACCGATCCTGCATTTGGTAACGGCGGCTTAGGACGCTTAGCCGCCTGCTATTTAGACTCAATGGCAAGCCTTGCTCAACCGGCAGTAGGCTACGGTTTACATTATCAATACGGCTTATTCAAACAAAGCTTTGATTGGGCGGGTAGACAACATGAAGAAGGCGATGCGTGGGGACGTGATTTCTTCCCTTTACAGTCACATCGTGCGGATTTCCGCCAACCAGTCGGCTTTGCCGGTGAAGTTCGTCATATTACTGGCGATAAATACGAATGGCAACCGGCATGGACAATTTACGGTGAAGCGTTTGATTTACCGGTGGTCGGTTATAAAGGCGTACAACAACCGTTACGCTTATGGCAAGGCTACAGCGAAACTGCTTTTGATTTAGCAAAATTCAATGACGGCGATTATTTAGATTCGGAATCAATAGTAATTGATGCGTCAAAAATTACCAAAGTGCTTTACCCGAACGATAATCATCAAAACGGTAAAGAACTACGCTTAATGCAACAATATTTCCATTGTGCTTGTTCGGTAGCGGATATTATCAAAAATCACTTAACTAAAGGCAGAACTCTCGACCAATTAGCGGAATTTGAAGTGATCCAATTAAATGACACCCACCCCGCAATCGCGATTCCTGAGTTAATGCGTTTATTACTCGACCAATACGGTTACAGCTGGGAAAAAGCGTGGGCAATCTGTTCAAAAGTATTCGCTTATACCAACCACACCCTGTTACCGGAAGCGCTAGAACAATGGGATCAAAACCTTGTTGCTAAATTATTGCCTCGTCATTTGATCATCATTGAACGCATTAATCTTGAGCTTTACCAACAAGTCAAAGCTTGCTTTACAGAAGATGAATTAGCCAACGTATGGGACGAAACGGCAATCATCGCCAATAATCGTGTGCGTATGGCTAACCTTTGCGTGGTCGGTTCATTTGCGGTTAACGGTGTGGCACAAATTCACTCGGATTTAGTGATTAGCGATTTATTCCCTGCTTATGCAAAATTATTTAACGGCAGATTCCATAATGTGACGAACGGTATCACTCCACGCCGTTGGATCCGTCAAGCTAACCCGTTATTAAGCGCATTACTCGATCAACACATCGAAGGCGACTGGACACAAAATTTAGAGCTGTTACGTCAAATCGAACCGCTTGCAGAAAATTCGGCATTTCAGACCGCTTACGCTGAGATTAAGCAACAAAATAAACAGGCGCTGGCACAAGTGATTGAGGAAACACTGGGTATCCAAGTGAATCAAAATGCGATCTTTGACGTACAAATTAAACGCTTCCACGAATATAAACGTCAGCACCTCAATTTATTGAATATTATCGCCACTTATCAAGAGCTGAAAGCCAATCCGGATATGCCATTCGTGCCGCGCGTCTTTATTTTTGCCGGTAAAGCCGCACCAGGTTATTTTATGGCGAAGCAAATTATTCAAGCGATTAATAATGTGGCACACGTCATCAATAACGATCCGGAAATGCAAGGTAAATTACAAGTAGCATTTTTACCGAACTACAGTGTAAGTTTGGCGGAAAAAATCATTCCGGCGGCAGATGTTTCCGAACAAATATCCCTTGCCGGTAAAGAAGCATCCGGTACCGGTAATATGAAATTAGCTCTAAATGGTGCGATTACCTTAGGTACGCTTGACGGTGCGAATGTGGAAATTGCCGAATTTGCCGGCGAGGAAAATGTCGTGATTTTCGGTCATACGGTAGAATCCGTACGTGAATTACGAGAGAAAGGTTATGTATCGCGTGAATACTACGAACAAGACGAAGTATTACGTAAAGCGATTGATGCATTAGCGGACGGCTCATTTGCCGGCGGTAATCAAGAAATCTTCGAACCATTGGTTTATGATTTGCTAAACAAAGACTATTTCTGCGTATTAGCCGATTTTGCCAGCTACCGTGAAGCACAACAAGAAGTTGCAAAACGTTACCAAAATCAGACCGCTTGGTTAAAATCTACGATTCTGAATACCGCTCGTCTCGGCAGCTTTAGCTCAGATCGCTCAATTCGTGATTACCAAACCAGAATTTGGAAAAAATAACGAAAGAAATACCCCTCGCCCCTTGTGGGCGAGGGACAGATTTTTCTTCATTTAGAAGAAAAATCAGGGAGAGGGGTAAGCGGTTAAAAATATACGAAATTTTGCAAATTTTCCCATCTTTCTCCCACAAAAAGAAAGTTATCATTAGCGAATGTATTTTTCGTGAAAATTAACTATATCCCATCATTCTCAATAAACTGCGTGTATATTCAATCGCTTCACTACGATTCGCCACACCGATTTTTTGATATAGATTACGAATATGCGTTTTAATCGTAGTTATCGCTACCACCAATTCCTGTGAAATTTGTTCGTTACTGTAACCTGAATAAATTAAACCGAGCACCTGCCATTCTCTCGCGGTAAGCGGGCTAATTTTAAGTAACTCCGGTACTTGTGGATTCCTCAACAAGTTAGCGACAAATTCTTCATCAAAATGCGCAAATTTATGGCGATTATGCTGATTAATACTCCGCAAAATAAATTGTGCCTTATGGGTTGAAAGTTCATCCAACACATTGATTTGTAGCAATTGGCGAATTTGCTGTGCCATCAAATCGCCTTCAATCACAAAAGCACTGATAAAATTGGTTTGTTGGGTTAGATTTAACGCTCGAATCAAATCTTTTTGTGCAAGATCCATTCTACCTTGGCGATAAAACACTCGGTTACGCAAAATCAGCGCTCGTTGCGTATCGCTGATTAAATTAAAGGTTGCAGAAGTTTGTAACAGACTATTCAAAATATTCAACGCTTGTTCAAAGTTATCTTGTAGCAAATAACAACGAGCGATATTACGCCATTGACGTTGTAAAAAGTGATTATTGTCTTGTTCCGGAAAACTAACTTGCGTCAACCAGCTTTCTAAATGCGACTTATCATCACTGATTTGCCAATACAGCATTTGCACTTCGTCAAAAGTTGAACGCCAATCCCAATGCACCGCCTGAGCAATAATTAAATTGCGACATTGTTCTATCAAACGTCCGGCATTATTTAAATCGCCTTTAGTCAGCGAAACCTTTGCCAACAATGCCAAACAATGCGCTTGCTCGCCCTCTTTTTCTAAGACTTCAATACCGGCATTCGCCATCGCTTCCGCTTGATCTAAATGATGCCATTCCCACAAGATTTGTCCTTTTAAACGCAATAGAAATTCATGCATCGGAATTTGGTGTAAATGCTGCGCTTGTAAAGTGGTATCTTTTAGCAAATCATAGGCAGACTGCCAAAAGCCCTGTGCCGATAAAATTTCCGCTTGTTGCAGCTTCGACCATAACCATTGATGATAGGCCCTTTGCTCTAATGCCATTTTCTCCACTTTCTGCATTTGAACTAAGCCTTCTTTCAGATAGCCTCGACAATGTTGTGCTTCTCCAATAATGGAATTTGCAACAATTTGCGCATAACCGAAATCGGACGACAGATGAACAAGCGCCTGTTTTGCTAAATTATAGGCCTGCTCATCATTACCTTCATTAATTGCTACCTGTGCTTTTAGTGCATCAAAACGTGCTTGTAAATCAGCAACAAGCGGTTGATTTGGCTGAAATTTTTGCAAAATACCCGATACTTCTTGATGGCGGTGCTGGCTCTGTGCAAGCCACGCTTTTAACAGCACTAAGTTTGAGTCTTGCCAAAGTTGCTGCGCTGAAAGTAATGCCAAACAGTCTTCCAATAACTTAAGCTGACCTTGATGAAATAAAGACCAACCATGTTCTTGTAAAATGGTATAAAGCGTTTGAGAATCTTCCAACATCTGCGCATGATAAAGCGCCTCGGATCCATAGCCTAATTTCAGCCACATCATCGCTGCAATTTTATGTAGCTCTTGCCATTCACAAGGCAGTTCTAAACGACAACTTTGCGCAAGATAAGATGCTAAAATCGGATGAAATTTCCACCAAATTTCACCATCGTCATGCAATATCCGTTGAATAAAAAGCCCCATTTTTTCTAATTCATCGAGCTTTTTCACACCGTTTTCATCTTTGGTTAAAGCGAGTATCAATTTTTCATTCATCGAACGTAAAATCGCACAGCGTTGCATAAATAACTTAATTTCCGGCTCAACGTAATGGAATACTTCTTCATTCAGATAATCGGCAATATGTTGTTGATTAAGCTTGGCAAATAATTTTTCCGGAGAACGCAATAATTCAGGATTTTGCTTCACTGCAAAACTGACTAATTGCAATGCCGTTGCCCAGCCTTCAACCCGATCACAAAGCGAAAATACCTCATCATCTGTAAGTGGTTCATTAAATTTTAACGCTAAAAATTGACGAGTTTCGGTCGGCGTGAATGCCAGCTGATGCACATCAATTTCTAATAGTTGTTCATGAATTCGTAAATTGGTAATACTTAACGGAGGGGTTAAACGTGATAAGACAAGCAGGCTCATCGTCTGTGGTTGATGCTTTAACCAAAAACGAAGCGCATCATGAATTTCGCTATTTTCAATATGATGATAATCATCTATCACTAAGTAGAAATGGCTACGTACCTGAGAAAGCTGAACCAATAACTGAGAGAAATAATCTACCAAATTATTTTGGTAAACAATTCCGGAAAAAGAGAGGTCGGTCGCTTGCGAGAGTGCAGCGGTAAAATACGCGGAGAATTGTTCTGTTTTATTGTCACTTTCGTCAAGTGAGTACCAACCGATACGCTGGTTTTTCGCTAATTGTTTTTCCTTCCATTGGCAAACCAGCGTTGTTTTGCCGTAGCCTGCCGGGGCAATAACGAGCGTCATCGGGTAAAATTCCGCCCGATTTAATTTATTTAAGAGTAATGTTCGTTCAACGGTTTCTGTCTCTTTGACGGTTCGATTGACTTTACTAGAAATTAGCTTAGTTGGAATCAATCTTGAAAATGTTGCTTGCATTTTTCCTCCATTACATACGATATGAAGATTCTAACAATTTTCTCCTTATTTAGTTAGTGGAAATAAAAAAAGCCACTGACAATTCAGTGGCAAAAGGATAAAGATAAAAAACATCTATTTTTTAGCAGAAACTTGTTTTAAGAAGATTTGACGAGGTGAAGAAAGCCCTAGTTGCTCCGCTTCATTTACTAAATTCATTGCTTTACTAATATCATTATTTTTTAATGCTTGCGTAACCGCTTCATTAAAGTATTGTTCTGTGGTTTTCTCTACTGCTTTCGGTTTTGCATTTTTTTGCGGATTTTTAACCGCTTGTATTTCAGCCCCCACTGTTTGGGCAACTGTCGGTTTTGCTTCAAATAATGCCCCGCCATTAGCCACATTGCCTAAACCGACAAATTGAGTACTCTGAATGCCATCTACATTAATTTGAATTTGTCCTGAATTAGTGTGTTTTACTAATAAATCTGCAATTGCAGGCGGTTGGTTACCTTTTGCTTTTTCATATAATTTTACCGGGTGGGTAAATGTCGTTTGCCCTGCGAGATCTTTTTCAGTGGTGTAGATCAGTAAATAAATAAAATCTTGTTCGGTTGCCGGCGTTAAACTTAATTCCGCTTGAATTTGCCCGCCTTCAAAACCACGCTCTTCCACGACTTTAAATTGCGAAGCGGGGTATGTTAGCGACTCATTAAAATTCGCATCCAAAACTAAGACATTCGGTACAAAAATATGCTTATTATCTACCACTAAACTGCTGATTTTAATCTTCACGGTGCCTTGATTTGCCGGAATTTTATAACCGACTACCGCACTATTTGTGCCTGCCAACGTTTGGCTAAATGTACGGATTTGTTTTTCTGAAAGTTTATTAACAATCTTTTGTGAGAAAGTCACATCTTGCCAACCAAAACGGCTTAGCTCTGTTTTTGATGGCGTAGCTGCCATAGCAACCGATGCAAATAAAACACTTGGTAAAAATGCTGCAATTTTGGTTTTCATAAATGCCTCTCTAAAAAATTATCTGTTACATCGTATAAAGGGGCGTAATACATACGCCCCAAATGGCTCAATTACCACCATGCTTCAAATTGAACACCGCCGATAAACTCGCCGTCTTTCGCTTTATAACCAGCGTCTGTGCGATTTGCCGTGTTAAATTTGTCATTCCAGTGTGCGTAAGTGCCGAATACACGGATTGCAGGGCGAGCCCAAATGCTACTACCCGCTTGCCATTGTTGCGCAATGGTGTATTTCATTAGATCATTTTTCTTACCGCTTGCTTGATCTTTAATACGGTCATAACCTACTTCTAATAAGGTGCTCATTGTATCGTTCCATTTATACATCGGACGAATACCTGCTGAGTACCAAGTTTTACCTCGCTTATTATCTAAGTCTGTTTTTTCGTAGATTAACGCATACATTACTTCTACTTTATCGCTTGCTTGTACAACACCTTGGTTAATTAAACGAAGCATATCGCCTTTATTATTTGCAGAACCGCCTTGTGAGTGACCTGTACTCCATGATGTCATTGCATCTTTGGCATACTGTGCGGTAAATTTATTAAAACCGCCGAAGAAGTTACCTTGAGTGTGCTCAATAGTTGCCATATAGCCACGTTTAGTCGCATCTTTTTCATAGATTGCACCATCTTTAGTATGCGCATTACCAAAGTCAAAACCGATTTCTAATGAGCCATCTTTATTGGTTTCAATGCCTGCTAAACGAACATCGAATACATCGTTATAAACATCTTTGTCTTGATTATTTTTCCATTTTTTCTCTTTTGGATCATAACCCCAACTATATGCACCATCTTTTTCAGTATTACGAGTTACCGCTAAGGAGAGTTTACCGAAACCGACATCAATATTTTCAACCCCCGCACCCGGACCTGAAATATCCCAGTAGTAGAAGTCATTCATATGTACATCATGACGTTGGTAGAAACGTTTACCTGCCCATAAAGTAGCGCCCGGTAAGCTGTCTGCAAAATTTTTGAACTGAACATTCACTTCACGAAGTGCCGGATCCGTCGCTTCCCAGTCAACTTGTTGATTTACCGAATAAGCTACATTGGTATCTAAATAAATAGATTTCTCACCATTTTTATAAAGTTCTTGACCCAATTTTAATTCCGCATAAGTTTCTGCTTCATTACCTAAACGGTATTTAGAACCGCCACCATTCACAGTAAATGCCGATTGCTCGCCACCACCTGAAGTCCAGCCGATACCGGAACGTGCATAACCGTGGAAATCAACCGCTAATGCACTGGTTGAAAGTAAAGCACTTGAAACTAAAGTTGCTAACATCGTTTTATTGAGGTTCATAGGAAACTCCTTTCTCTTTTCAGACAGTTTTTTTCATTATTAAAATTTAAGGGAAACCCTTAAGAACATTTATACGCCTTGTTCGACAAATAAACGTTTACATGCCGTGCCATCTTCTCGGAAAAGATGACAACGATTCGGATTAATACCAATCGACATTGAATCGCCTTCTTTCACTAATACAATGTCATTTTGGCGATAGACCAAACTTTGTTTAATCGGTGGCATTTCAATATGAACTTGCGTTTCATTACCCAATTGTTCTACCACTTTTACCGTGCCGGAAATACAAACTTCACTTTGTTCACACGGTAATAAATGTTCCGGACGAATACCTAATGAAAGGTTATCTCCTAATTTTACGCCACCACTTTCAACCGGTACCCAGAAATTCAAATGGGTTGAGTCCGGTAATTCAATTTTCACTCCACCTTCACGTACATCTATCACTCGCACCGGTAAGAAATTCATCTTAGGTGATCCGATAAAACCTGCCACAAAACGATTTGCCGGATAATGATAAAGCTCTAATGGCTTACCCACTTGAGCAACGTTCGTTGTAAGATTGCTGCCTGCAGAAAGCGCTTGTAAAACAACAATTTTATCAGCGAGCGTCATTGCTTCGATTTGGTCATGCGTTACATAAATCATTGTTCTGCCAAGTTTTTTATGTAATTTTGAGATCTCTACACGCATTTGCACACGTAATGCCGCATCTAAATTTGAAAGTGGTTCATCCAATAAAAATACTTCGGGCTGTGAGACTAAGGTACGCCCAATTGCAACACGCTGACGTTGACCGCCCGACAATTCTTTCGGCTTGCGATTTAGTAAATGAGCGAGTTGTAGAATTTCTGCAACTTGGTTGACTCGCTGATTGATTTCTTCTTTTTTAGCACCAGCCAATTTCAAACCGAACGACATATTTTCTGCAACAGAAAGATGGGGATAGAGGGCATAAGATTGGAATACCATACCGATATTTCGATTCGCCGGCGGTACATCATTCATTCGTTTATCCCCGATGAATAAATCACCGGAGGTAATTTCTTCCAAGCCGGCAATCATACGTAATACGGTTGATTTGCCACAGCCTGACGGGCCAACAAAAACAACAAATTCGCCGTCTTTAATTTCTAAATTAACATCTTTAGAAATATGTACATTGCCATACGATTTGCATACATTTACTAATCGAACATCTGTCATTTTTTACCCTCACTTTCTTATTTAAGAATTATGAAGTTTTATTCACAATCCTGCTCTAACCTTGTACTTAGTTTACTTATTTATTTAATTTGCACATCATACTTCTGAAATTTTTTCAGTTCTTAACTCAATGTTTTTATTCGCTTTTTTCCGTTATTTTTTGTGACATTGATCACAAAAAAATAACAAAATTTGTGACCGAAATCACAAAAATAGAAAACATTAAGAATTCTGTGAACTATATCAATAAATTGAAAGGGAGGGCGTAGGAAGGGGGATGATGAAATAAAAGATAAATTTTCTCATTATGCGTTACGAAAATGACTAATCTCTAATTAGTCTATTGATTATTTAAAACCAACTGAGGGAAATCCTATGAAAAAATTAACTAAAACCGCTTTAGCTGTATTAGCAGGATTATGTATTGCTCAAGGTGTGAATGCCAAAATTGTCGAAGGACAATTAAATGTTTGGATTAACGCAGATAAAGGTTATAACGGTTTAGCTGAAGTGGGTAAAAAATTTGAGGCTGAAACAGGTGTTAAAGTCATTGTAGAACACCCAAGTAAACTCGAAGAATTATTCCCACAAGTCGCATCAACCGGTGATGGCCCTGATATTATTATTTATGCACATGACCGTTTTGGTGGTTATGCTCAAACCGGTTTATTAGCAGAAATTCAACCAAGTTCAGATTTTAAAGCGAAACTCTCAGATATTGGTTGGGAGGCGACTAAATATAATGGTAAACAAATTGCTTATCCTATTGCTGTAGAAGCTATCTCTCTTATTTATAACAAAGATTTAGTAGCAACACCGCCAAAAACATGGGAAGAAGTTGAGAAACTGGATAAAGAATTAAAAGCCAAAGGCAAAAGTGCGATCATGTGGAACTTACAAGAACCGTACTTCACTTGGCCGGTTATCTCATCTCAAGGTGCTTACGCATTTAAAGTTACGCCAAATGGCTATGATGTGAAAGATATCGGTGTAAACAATGAAGGCGCACAAAAAGGTTTACAATATGTTGTTAACCTCGTAAAAAACAAAGTAATCAGTGCAGATATGGACTATGCAGTTGCAGAAGCCGCCTTTAATAAAGGTAATACCGCATTAACCATTAATGGTCCTTGGTCTTGGGCAAATATTGAGAAAAGTAAAATTAATTACGGTGTAGCCGTTCTTCCAACTTTAAACGGTAAAGCATCAAAACCGTTTGTTGGCGTATTAAGTGCCGGTATCAACGCTTCAAGCCCAAATAAAGACTTAGCGAAAGAATTCCTTGAAAATCACTTATTAACCGATTCCGGTTTAGATACAGTAAATAAAGATGTTCCTTTAGGTGCTGTAGCGCTTAAATCTTTCCAAGAAAAACTAGCGAAAGATCCTCGCATTGCCGCAACCATGGCAAATGCGGAAAATGGTGAAATTATGCCGAATATTCCGCAAATGAGCCGCTTCTGGTATTCGGAAAAAGCAGCAATTGGTAATGCAACTACCGGTCGTCAATCCGTAAAAGCTGCACTTGATGAAGCTCAAGCAAAAATTGAGAAAGAATAAATATTCTCATCCCATAGGTGGGTCTTAAGACCCACCATTATCTTTACCGTTTTTCACAAAGAGGATGAGTTTAACCTCATCCCATTTTTGCTCCATTCTTAGGGGAAATTCTATGCAAGCACTAAAAACCGTTACCCCTTCTCAATCTTGGGCAAAACGCCTATTTATTGGGTTACTTTACCTACTCTCTTTTTATCTTGTTTTTACTATTTATTTACAAGGCGAAATCTTATTTGCATTACTTGTACTCGTAGTAGTTACCGCCGGTATTTATATTTTCTCTAACAAATCAACTTATCACTGGCGATATGTTTACCCGGGTGTAGCGGCAATGGGGATCTTTGTACTCTTCCCGCTCATTTGTACCGTTGTCATCGCATTTACCAATTATAGCGGTTCGAACCAACTAAGTTTCGAACAAGTGCTCAGAAACTTACAAAGCCAAACGTATGCCGCTGGAGAACGCTTAGATTTCAAACTTATTGAAGCGAATAACAACCAATATCAAATTGCTTTAACCAGTAAAGAATCGCAAAAAAATTATCTTTCCGACCCGCTTGTATTAAACGACTTAGCTTCGGAAATCACAGTAAATGAAGTAGAACAATTTCCGGCTGGTAATGTTGCTCCATTAAAAGCCATTACACAAAATCGCCAAAACTTACAGTCTGTGAAACTTATTCTTCCGACTGAGCAAAAACTCACTATGAGTTCTTTACGCCAATTTGCAGAACAAAAGGCTCGTTATACCTACGATGAGAACCCTGAAATCTTAACGAATAATGAAACTCAAGAACGCTATAAAGCTAATGATGAAATTGGTTTCTTCCAAAAAATAGATGCGCAAAATAATTTTCTAGATAGTAGATTGGAACCGGGCTATACCGTTACAACCGGTTGGCACAATTTTGTCAAAATCTTAACCGATGACGGTGTTCAAGAACCCTTTATTAAAATCTTTATTTGGACTGTTGTATTCGCACTGTTAACGGTTATTTTCACAACCTTACTTGGCATGATTTTTGCCTCCCTTGTGCAATGGGAAGCCCTACAAGGTAAAGCGATTTATCGTCTGTTACTCATTTTACCTTATGCCGTACCGGGCTTTATTTCAATCTTAGTTTTTAAAGGGTTATTTAACCAAAGTTTCGGTGAAATCAACCTTATTCTGAACCAATTATTCGGTATCCGTCCGGAATGGTTTAATGATCCGTTCTTAGCTAAGGCAATGTTACTGATTGTGAATACTTGGTTAGGTTATCCGTATATGATGATTGTTTGCATGGGCTTGCTAAAAGCGATTCCACACGATTTATATGAAGCTTCTGCGATTGATGGCGCAAGTGTATGGCAAAATTTCACGAAAATTACCATGCCATTGTTAATTAAACCGCTTATGCCGTTAATGATTGCCAGCTTCGCCTTTAACTTTAATAACTTTGTATTAATCCAATTATTGACCAACGGTGGCCCAAATATGGTAGGCACAACAACACCGGCTGGTCATACCGATTTACTGGTCAGTTACACTTATCGTATTGCCTTTGAAGGTAGCGGTACACAAGACTTTGGTTTAGCGGCTGCAATCGCTGTCATCATCTTCTTGCTAGTAAGCGGATTAGCATTATTCCAAATCAGAATGACGAAATTATCACAAGATTAATTGAAATTGCTCCCTCTACATACGGAGAAGGAGCAAAGAGGATATCAACTATGGCTATTGTTCAACCTAAATCAATGAAATTGCGTTTATTTTCCACGCATCTTTTTCTAATCTGTTTTTGCGCAATTATATTATTCCCGATGCTGATGATTATTGGCATTTCATTACGTCCTGGAAACTTAGCAATTGGTGAATTGATTCCAAGTGAAATTTCACTTGAACACTGGAAACTCGCCCTCGGTATTAGCGTTACTCATGCGGATGGAAGCGTAACGCCCCCGCCGTTCCCCGTTTTACTTTGGTTATGGAATTCAGTCAAAGTAGCTAGCATTACTGCACTCATTACCCTCACTTTGTCGACAACTGCAGCTTATGCATTTGCTCGCTTACGCTTTGCAGGTAAAAGTTTGTTGTTGAAATCAATGTTAATTTTCCAAATGTTTCCGGCGGTACTTTCATTGGTAGCACTATATGCCTTATTTGATCGTTTAAGCGATTATATTCCATTCTTAGGTTTAAATACGCACGGAGGAGTAATCTTTGCTTACTTAGGCGGTATCGCAATGCACGTTTGGACGATTAAAGGCTATTTTGAAACCATTGATAAATCGCTTGAAGAAGCTGCAGCACTTGATGGTGCAAGTCCTTGGCAAACTTTCCGTTTAATTTTACTTCCGCTTTCCGTACCGATTTTAGCGGTTGTATTTATTCTCTCCTTTATCTCAAGCATTATCGAAGTTCCGGTTGCTTCCCTATTGCTACGAGATGTTGATAACTACACCCTTGCAGTAGGAATGCAACAGTATTTACACCCGCAAAACTACCTCTGGGGCGACTTTGCCGCTGCGGCGATTTTATCCGCAATTCCAATCACGCTTGTATTCTTATTAGCACAACGTTGGTTAGTCGGTGGTTTAACTGCTGGTGGCGTAAAAGGATAGGTATCAGAGGAGCCTCCTCCGATTTGCAAAAAATAAATAAAAAATAACCGCTTATGAGGCTATGCTCACTAAGCCCAAAAGGAAGATCACAATGAAATCGCTTCACCCATACCTTAATTCTTATTTTTTTGATGAATATGGCAGACGCCGTTATGCCAACCAAGCTGTCTGTCGCAAAATTGCAAAACGCTTAGGTTCTCCTAAAAGTAAACCCATTATCCCTCCTGTAAAAGTAGCGACAGAAGGACAAGCGGTCTATATTCGACTAAATCTTGCAAATAGCAATAAAGCCTTACAAGCTCGCTGGCAACTTCACCTAGAAACCGGTGAAACTCGTTGTGGTAAAGTAAAGCGTAATGCGATCAATCTACCGAAAGATCTACCGATGGGCTATCATCAATTACAGCTTGAAAGTGAGCATCATTCGCTTAGTTGCCGTCTTATTATTACGCCAAAAACCGCTTTCCAACCGAAAGAATTACAACAAAAACAAAAATTATGGGGAGCTATTTTACAGCTCTATACGCTTCGTTCCGAACATAACTGGGGAATTGGCGATTTTAGCGACTTGAAAACCTTCCTCAATCGACTTGCTGAAAAAGGTGGTGATTTTATTGGGCTAAATCCAATTCACGCTATTTTCCCAGCCAATCCAGAAAGTGCCAGCCCTTATAGTCCGTCTTCTCGTTTATGGCAAAACATTATTTATATTGATGTAACCGCGATTGATGCCTTCCAACAATCTAGTGAAGCACAAGCTTGGTTTCATTCCGCAGAAGTTCAACAACAGCTTATTGAGGCAAGAACAAAAGACTACGTAGATTATTCGCAAGTAATGCGCTTAAAACTCGAAGGGCTACGATTAGCTTATGCCACTTTCATTCAGCAAGACCAACAAGCTTTCGAACAATTTATCAATGAATACGGCGAAAGCCTAAAAGTGCAAGGCACATTCGATGCACTACATTATTGGTTATCCAACCAATTTAGCGAGCAATGGGGTTGGAATTTCTGGGCGCAAGAATATCAAGACTACGCATCAAATGCGGTACAGGCATTCCAAACGGAACATAGCCAATTAGTTCGTTTTTATATGTGGTTGCAATTTGTGGCTCAACAACAATTAAAAGCGTGTAATCAATTGGCAAAAGCACTCAATATGCCTATCGGCTTTTACCGTGATTTAGCGGTGGGTGTTGCCGATAATGGTGCGGAAACTTGGGCGGATAAAGAGTTATTTGTGCTAAATGCCTCTGTTGGTGCACCACCGGATATTATGGCGCCAAACGGACAAAACTGGGGCTTATCTCCGATGCATCCGGAAGTATTGCAAAGCCGAGCATATCAGCCGTTTATTGATTTATTACGTGCTAATATGAAAGATTGCGGAGCATTACGAATCGACCATATTCTTGGTTTTGCTCGTATGTGGTGGGTCGCAAAAGGCGATTCGGCTAAAAATGGGGCGTATGTGCGTTATCCACTTGAGGATTTGTTAGCAATTCTAGCCTTAGAAAGCCAACGACATCAATGTTTAATCATTGCAGAAGCTCTTGGTACCGTGCCAAAAGGCATGCTACAAAAATTAGAAGACAAAGGTATTCTTGCCTATAACATTTTCTATTTCGAATGGGATCGACACGGCAGCAAACCATTAGCCGATTATCCATATCAAGCGATGACCACACTCAGTACACATGATTTACCAACCGTACAAGGCTACTGGAAGGGTTACGACTTTGATTTAGGCGAAAAATTCGGTGTTTATCCGAGTGAGAAAGTACTCAATATTCTGAAACAAAGCCGCCATTTCAATAAGGAAGCGATTAGACAAGCGGTCGAAAAAGCCCAAGATCTTGCAAAAGACAGCGAGGGCGTCAGCCTACAATTTGTACATCAGTTACAAAACTATGTAGCGGATACCAATTCTGCATTATTCGGCACTCAACCGGAAGATTGGCTAAATATGCTTGAACCGGTGAATATTCCTGGAACAAGTACTGAATATCCGAATTGGCGAAGAAAATTAAGCCATTCTGTCAGCGAAATTTTCAGCCACGCACAAATCAATCAACTGCTTGATTCTTTCGAATATAAGCGGAACAAATAAAGAAAATAGCCACAAAGTATTGTGGCTATTTTTATAAATTATAGGTTATTTAAAAGAGGAGGACTTGGATAAAACTTTGAAGTTATTCACATTTATTACATAAACACTCATTTATAGTAACGAACGGAATTTACTTTATTCACGTATATCACTAAAATATAACGCCGCTTGGCAATTTATAACTTCCAAATTTAAACTCTTATAAGGTTACCTTACTATGTTGTGGTTCTTCTTTTGTGTAGCAGTCCTTGTACTCGGCTACTTCGTTTACGGTAAAATCATTGAAAAGATTTTCGTGATTAACCCCAAAAAAGCAACACCTGCTTATACAATGAATGACGGTGTGGACTATATGCCAATGTCTAAAACTAAGATTTGGCTTATTCAGTTATTAAACATTGCAGGTACCGGTCCAATCTTCGGTCCGATTCTCGGTGCGTTATACGGCCCTGTCGC
Organism: Actinobacillus lignieresii; assembly: GCF_900444945.1. Lineage (NCBI taxonomy): Bacteria > Pseudomonadati > Pseudomonadota > Gammaproteobacteria > Pasteurellales > Pasteurellaceae > Actinobacillus > Actinobacillus lignieresii. The sequence continues at coordinate 1,380,080 of NZ_UFRM01000001.1, forward strand.
AATGCTTTGGATCGTAATCGGCTGTATCTTTGCCGGTGCGGTACACGACTACTTCTGCGGTATGTTAAGTATTCGTAACGGCGGTGCGACAATGCCGGCGTTAGCGGGTAAATTCCTAGGTCGCCCGGTTAAAGTATTTATCAACGTTATGGCGTTAATCCTTCTATTATTAGTAGGTGTGGTATTCGTTGCAAGTCCAGCGCAATTAATGGCAACCATTACAATGGATGTATTCGGTGCAGCCGGCGGGACGTTACAATTAAACGATGCCGAAGCCGTTCACCAAGCGGTTGAAGCCGGTGGTATTACAGTTTGGGGTATGGATAAAGCAACCGTTATTTCTGTTTGGACATTAATTATCTTCGGTTACTATATCTTAGCAACTTTACTTCCAATTGATAAAATTATCGGTCGAATCTACCCATTCTTCGGTGCATTATTACTGTTTATGTCTGTAGGTATGGTGTACGGTTTAATTACCGCTCACTTCAGTGCAACCGATCCAATCGAATTCTTCCGTACCGTTAATGCGGACGGTCAAGGCTTAACGTGGGAAAAATTCACTCAAAACTTCCAAGTGAAGGGCGATGTTCCGATTTGGCCTTTATTATTCTTAACGATTTCTTGTGGTGCGTTATCAGGCTTCCACGCAACCCAAACCCCATTAATGGCGCGTTGTGCGGAAAATGAAAGCGAAGGTCGTTTCATTTTCTACGGTGCAATGATTACCGAGGGTGTAATCGCATTAGTATGGTGTATGGTCGGTCTTGCATTCTATGAAAACCCGCAAGCGTTACAAGATGCAATTTCTGCAGGTTCACCGTCTAAAGTGGTTTATGACAGTTCATTACACTTCTTAGGCTTTATCGGCGGTATTTTCGCAGTACTCGGCGTAGTAGTATTACCGATTACTTCAGGCGATACGGCATTCCGTGCGGCACGTTTACAATTGGCTGAACTCTTTAAAATTGATCAACGTTCATTAGCTAAACGTTTAATGATTGCAGTACCGTTATTCGCATTAGGTTTCGTGGTATCAAAAATTGACTTCAGTATCTTATGGCGTTACTTCACTTGGGCAAACCAAATGACAGCAATGGTAATGCTTTGGACTGCGGCGGCATACTTATATCGCTACAAAAAATTCCACTGGGTATGTTCAATCCCTGCGTGGTTTATTACAACCGTATGTGCAACCTACTTGTTCTATAACAAAATCGGCTTCGGTTTAGATTATGAACTTTCGGTTTACTTAGGTTTAGCTTCAACCGTTGTTTGTATCGTGCTATTCTTCACAATGCTTAAACCGTTAGGCGAGCGTGACGAAGATGCTTATGCAACAAACTAACCTTGATTAAAACATTAAAAGCGAGGAAAATTTCCTCGCTTTTTTCTTTTATACGATTCTCTTATGCGCTTTTTTGATACCCATACTCATCTTGATTATCTATCGGAAGATCTTAAACTTAGTATTCCCCAATTAGTTGAAAACGCGAACGCTCAAAATGTGGAACGAATACTTATCGTCTCCGTATTTACAGAAAATTTTGCAAAAGTAACCGCTTGCGCCAAGCAAATGCCCAATAACTTAGTGTACGGTTTAGGACTTCACCCGCTCTATATTCAACAACATAAAACCAGCGATTTGGATTATTTGGAATCCTTATTAACCCGCCAAGACCCTCAATGTACCGCAATAGCGGAAATCGGTTTGGAAAGAGCGGTAGAATCGCTTTGTAGTGTCGAGCTTTGGCAAAAGCAATGTGAATTTTTAGAAACGCAACTCGCCTTTGCCAAGCGGTTTAATTTACCGGTAAATCTACATTCTCGTCGTAGCCATGATCAACTTTCGGTTTTTCTAAAAAAAGCAAAATTAACTACAACGGGGGTGGTTCACGGTTTTGCCGGCAGTTATGATCAAGCCAAACGCTTTGTTGATTTAGGTTATAAGATTGGAGTAGGCGGAACCATTACTTATGCAAGGGCGAATAAAACCAGAGAAGCTATTCGTAAGCTGCCTTTAGAAAGTTTATTACTGGAAACCGACTCGCCCGATATGCCGGTATTCGGTTTTCAAGGCGAGCCAAACCGTCCGGAACGGTTAGCGGTCACTTTCCAAATACTTTGCGAATTACGCAACGAACCGGCACAAGAGATTGCCGAAACAATCTGGAATACTGGCGAACGATTATTTTGGTATAAATAAAAAACGGATACCTTAGTATCCGCTTTTCAAATAAGTATAGCCTGCAAAGACTAGCGCATATACTTAGCGCATCGTCACAAACTCTTCCGAACCGGTCGGATGAATGGCTACGGTGTTATCAAAATCGGCTTTGGTTGCACCCATTTTGATCGCTACCGCAAAGCCCTGAATCATTTCGTCCACACCGAAACCGATACCGTGTAAACCGACTACTTTTTCGTCTTTACCGACACACACTAATTTCATACGGCATGGCTGGCGATGTTGAGTCACAGCGGTGTACATCGCGGTAAACGAAGATTTATAGACTTTCACATTCTCCGCACCGTATTGTTCAATCGCTTGCGGCTCGGTTAGGCCGACCGTACCGATCGGCGGATGGCTAAAGATAACGGTCGGTACTAAATTGTAATCCAAATGTTCGTTCGGTTTATTGTTAAATAAACGTTCGGATAAACGACGACCGGCAGCTACCGCAACCGGTGTTAATTCAATCCCGCCTTCGATAATATCGCCGACTGCATAAACATTCGGTACATTAGTATTTTGGAATTTATCGACAATAATCTGACCTTTCGCGTTAGTTTTTACGCCTACCGCATCAAGATTGATTTTATCGCACGCCGGTTCACGACCGATTGCCCAAATTAAGCAATCAACCGTAGCTTCACGTCCGTCCGCTAAGGTTAATACTAACGAACCGTCGGCATTTTTACATACTTCTTGCGGAATCGCTTGAGTATGTAGCGTGATACCGTCTTGCGCCAAGACTTCTAACAACGTATCGACAATTAACGGGTCTTGCATACGTAACGGTGCGTGTTGGCGTACAAATAAATGCGTTTCGGAACCTAAGCTGTTCAATACGCCGGCAATTTCAACCGCAATATAACCGGCACCGACTACCGCAACACGTTTCGGCACTTCGCGCAATGCGAAGAAACCGTCCGAATCAATCCCGTATTCCGCACCTTTAATTGCCGGAATAGACGGACGACCGCCGGTCGCAATTAAAATATGATCCGCCGTCACTTGCTCGGAGCTACCGTCCGCATAAGTCACTTCAACCGTTTTCGCGTCCACAAATTTTGCGAAACCGTTTAATACATCGACGTTATTTTTTGCTAATACGTTGTTATATGAAGTGTGAATACGAGAAATATAGGCTTCACGACTCTCAATTAATTTTACGAAATCAAAATTATTCACCGTTACGTCGAAACCGTAATCCGGCGCATAGCTATTAATCGCTTCGGCGATATGCGCACCGTAGAACATTACTTTCTTCGGTACACAACCGACATTTACGCAAGTCCCGCCTAAATGCTTCGCTTCAACAATCGCACATTTTTTGCCGTAGCTTGCCGCTCGATTAATAGAGGCGATACCGCCGCTACCACCGCCAATCGCTAGATAATCATAGTGTTTAGTCATAATCCTTTTCCTACATAAATAAAGAATAAAAGCGGTTCAATTCTAACCGCTTTTGGTAAAAATGCATTAAATTATTGTGATAGATTTAATGATGTTTTGTCGTAACCGAGTGGGAGATTTTATCGGTATAAGCCATTGCCACCGCCGAAATTAAGAAAGTTACGTGAATAATCACCTGCCATTGCATAGTTTTTTCATCCAAATTACCGGCATTAATAAAGGTTTATAGCAAATGAATCGATGAAATACTGATGATTGACATCCCCAATTTCACTTTTAGTACCGAAGCGTTTACATGGTTAAGCCATTCGGGTTGATCCGGATGATCATCCACTCTTAATCTCGAAACAAACGTTTCGTAACCGCCGACAATCACCATAATTAAGAGGTTAGCAATCATTACTACGTCAATTAAGTTTAACACCGTTAGCATAATGGTGTTTTCATCCATTACGCCGAGATTAACGATTAAGTTATAGAGCGATTTCATAAACTTATAAGCATAGATACCTTGCACTACGATTAAGCCTAAATAAATCGGCAATTGTAACCAACGGCTGGCAAAAATAATCTTACTTAAAATCGAATTATTAACAGGTTGCATACTTCCTCAAATATAAAATAGCACTAAAAAAGCGGTCTAATTTTAGCAACTTTTTGCAAAAGTTTTAAGAAATCAGACCGCTTGTTTAACAAATATTACAATTACTTTTTAAAGCCCTGCCCGCTATTCCAAGCAACGGTATATTCGAGCGGTAAACGACTGCTCGGCAGTGCCGCCGTTGCCGCCTTACCAATCGCTAATAGCATCACCGGTAAATAACGCTCCGCATCCACCTCAAGTGCGGCTAATACCGCTGGACGGTCAAATACACCGATAGCATGGGTATCATAACCTTTATCTTTGGCAATTAACATTAATTGCATGGCGGCTAAACTGGTATCGGTAACCACTTGGTCGCGAATATCCTGTTCGGTTGCCGCATTATGTACGCTAAGGAGAAAATCCAATGAACGTTGTTTAAATTGTTGATGTAAGCAACCGGTCTCAATCGAGCGATCCAAAATATCGTCCAGTAGCAGATGATATTGTAAATCCGCTAATACGAGAATCACCGCAGAAGCCGTTTCACAAGGCGGTACGTTGAAGGCAACCGAGCCGAGTAATTTACTTTTCTGTTCTACATCGTCCACCACGACAAAACGCCACGGTTGCAAATTTGCTTTAGACGGCGCAAGCTGTGCCAAGCCTAACATTTCCTCTAATTCTTGGCGTTCTATTTTTACATTCGGATTAAAAACTTTGACGGTTTTTCGTTGCTGAATCACATTTTTCAGTTCCATTTTTCATTCCTTCTATAGATTATTATTTATACCAGTGTACGTTTAGCCAATCTAAAGAGAAATAGTCTAAATGAGGTATTTAACACTTTTTATGCACTAGATCAAAAATACAACAAGCGGTTAAATTCGCTAAAAAATTTGCAAATTTAACCGCTTGCTCAACTAAAAGATTGCTCGCAATATGCCGGTTGAAACGATAGAAATCACGACGGTCGGAAATAACGAAAATTTCATCATCACCAAACAGGTGATAATCACCGCTAACGTATTGGCAAGATCGCCGGACATTATGATCGGAGCAATTACAGAAATTAACACGCAACCGGGTACCGCTTCCATCACTTTTTCGGTCGTTCGGCTTAATTTTCGGTTACGTAGCACCAGAAAACCGAGAACTCGCGTCAGATAGGTAGAAAAAGACATTAACACTATCGTAAGAAAAACACTCCATTCCATTATAATGTTTCTCCCTTATTCTCTCCCCTATGCCAAAAATAAGCGGATAAAATACCGGATAATGCGCCCGCAAGCACATACCAAGCACCGTCTATCGTGTGATAAACCAAGCCTGCGACCAATAAGCTGACAAACCACGGACGCGCCAATTTAAACGATTTCCACATACCTTTTAGCATCACTAAAAAGATGGCGGTAAACGACATATCGAAACCGTATTTTTCCAAATCGCCGACAAAAGGCCCGATATAAGCGCCGATCATACTGGAGCTAATCCACATCACATACAGGCTGAGTGCCGTCCCCATATAATAAGGAATGCTGATTGTCTTTTCAGAACGTTTTTGCGCATCCGCCAAGTTCATCGCCCAAACTTCGTCCGTCATAAAAAACAGTAAGCCCAGCGATTTTAACCGACCGATATTTTTCATATACAGTGACAACGCTGCCCCCATAATTATATGACGGCTGTTAATTAACATTGAAACTGCGACAATAACGCCGATAGCAAGCGGATGAGTCCAAAGATTCACGGCGGCGAATTCGGAACCGCCGGCAAAGTTCAGTCCGGTTAACAAGCCGATTTCATAAAACGGCATACCTTTCTGCGAGGCTTGTGCGCCTAACACTAAGCCTAAAGGAATAAAACCGAACATCATCGGGGATACTTCTTTGATTCCCCGTATAAATTCGTTGTGTTGCATATTTTTATCAGATTATTTTTTATTGATTTTAATAAGAGTCGCCCCATGCTTCCGGGGTCAATTTTTTGCCGAAATGACTTTCGATTAAACGTGCCGTAATCGGGCTTTGCGGATCTAACAAGACGTCTTTAGTTAAACCGTATTCGATAACTTCTCCCTCATGCATTACCATCAGTTTATCCGCAATATGTTTAATAATGCCGAGATGCTGCCCGACATAGATAAACGAAATGCCTAACCGCTCTTGCAAATTAAGCATTAGATTGGTGAGCTGCGTTTTAACCGAAAAATCCAAGGTACTTAGCGTATCGTCGGCAATAATAATTTCCGGAGAAAGAATCAAGGCTCGCGCTAAAGCGATACGTTGCTTTTGGCTGCTCGAAGTTTCGCGAATAGGAATTAAAGCGTGTTCGGGATACATACCGACTAAACGTAGCGTACTGAAAATTCGATCATTACGTTCGCTTTCATTCAGGTTTGTCGCTAAACGCAGAGGAGAATCTAAAATTTGACCGACATTATAATTCGGATCGAAAGCATCGTTCGGATCTTGGAACATCATCCGAATATGCTTCGCTCGAAAACGGTAATCGCCGAAATGAAGCGCCTGACCTTTAAAAACCATTTCACCGGAGGTAGGCTTGGTAATGCCGGCAATCATCTTGGATAAGGTCGATTTACCTGCACCGTTTTCACCGATAATTGCGATCGTTTCGCCCCGTTCCAGCGTAAAAGAAACATCTTTTACCGCATAAAAATCATGCTTACGAAACAGACCGATCCTGTCGGTAAAATGTTTATTCAGACGTTTAATATCAAGTAAAGGCATTTGATCATTGAATATGAATATTTGGAAAAACCATTATCAGTTATCCCTATACAATTATCAACGAAAAAGACCGCTAACAAGCGGTCTTTTTTACTAAAGTTTTTACAATCTGAAATTATAAAACGTTCACGCAGTTTAAGTCTTCGAAAGATTGTTCTAAGCGTTTAGACATAGATTCTTCCATTTTACGTAACCAAACACGCGGATCGTAGTATTTTTTATTTGGAGCGTCAGGACCTTCAGGGTTACCTAATTGACCTTGTAAGTATGCTTCGTTCGCTTTGTAGAATTGAAGAATACCGTCCCAAGAAGCCCATTGCGTATCGGTATCGATGTTCATTTTGATCGCACCGTAGCCGATTGCTTCACGGATTTCTTCACGGCTTGAACCTGAACCGCCGTGGAATACGAAGTCGATTGATTTCGCAGGAAGATTACGTTCTTTCGAAACGAACTCTTGTGACGCACCTAAAATAGAAGGTTTTAATTTTACGTTACCCGGTTTATAAACGCCGTGTACGTTACCGAATGCCGCCGCAACGGTGAAACGCGGGCTTACCGGATTTAATTGATCGTAAACGTATAATACGTCTTCAGGTTGAGTATATAATTTCGCTTCTTCAACATCAGAGTTATCCACACCGTCTTCTTCACCGCCGGTAATACCGATTTCGATTTCAAGCGTCATACCCATTTTGTCCATACGCGCTAAATACTCACGACAAATCGCCATATTTTCTTCAATCGGTTCTTCCGAAAGATCGATCATATGTGAAGAGAATAACGGTTTACCCGTTTCCGCAAAATGTTTTTCACCCGCATCTAACAAACCGTCAATCCACGGCAGTAATTTTTTCGCAGCATGGTCGGTATGAAGAATTACCGGCACACCGTATTCTTCCGCTAATGAATGAACGTGTTTCGCACCGGCAATCGCACCTAAAACATCCGCACGCGTACCGCTTGTCGGTTTAATACCTTTACCGGCGTAGAATTGCGCACCGCCGTTAGAGAACTGAATAATCACAGGTGATTTTACGCGTGCAGCCGTTTCCAATACCGCATTTACAGAGTCAGAACCTACGCAGTTTACCGCAGGGATAGCGAAGTTGTTTGCTTTAGCGTAAGCGAATACTTTTTGAACGTCATCGCCTGTTACTACACCCGGTTTTACGATGTCTAATAATGCCATTTTTGAGTTTCCTTTAAATAAATGATTCAGTAGGGGCGTATTACATACGCCCTTAATGGAGAGTTTTAGGACGTATGCAATACGCCCCTACACAAGATCAATTAGCCGTTTGCACGTTTTTCTAAAATTTCGACCGCCGGTAATACTTTACCTTCTACGAATTCTAAGAAGGCCCCGCCGCCGGTTGAGATATAAGAAATTTTATCCGCAATACCGAATAAATCGATTGCCGCTAAGGTATCACCGCCACCTGCGATCGAGAATGCGCCGTTTGCGGTCGCTTCTGCGATAGCGTTTGAAATCACTTCGGTACCTTTACGGAAGTTAGGGAATTCAAATACACCGACCGGACCGTTCCAAAGAATGGTTTTTGCCGATTTGATGATATTTGCCAATTCTTCTGCAGATTTGTCACCGATATCGAAAATTGATTCGTCCGCTTGAACTTCAGATACCGCTTTTTCCGTTGCCGGTGCGATTTCAGAGAATTCGGTACCGACACGCACATCAACCGGAACAGGAATATTGGTTGCCGCCGCTAAACGTTTCGCTTCAGGAATTAAATCCGCTTCGTATAACGATTTGCCTACCGGGTGACCTTCCGCAGCAATGAAGGTATTTGCGATACCGCCGCCAACGATTAATTGGTCTGCGATTTTTGAAAGGCTGTCTAATACGGTTAATTTAGTAGAAACTTTTGAACCGCCCACGATTGCTAACATCGGACGTTGTGGTTCTTTTAAGGCTTTACCTAGCGCATCCAATTCCGCCGCTAATAGAGGACCCGCACAAGCAACCGGTGCGTATTCCGCAACACCGTAAGTCGAACCTTCCGCACGGTGTGCCGTACCGAATGCATCCATCACGAATACGTCACAAAGCGCTGCATATTTTTTCGCAAGTTCAGGATCGTTTTTCTTTTCGCCTTTGTTGATACGAACGTTTTCAAGTACTACGATTTCGTTTTCCGCAACTTCAACGCCGTCTAGGTAATCGCGTACTAAACGTACAGGTACGCCTAAATCCGATGCGTTTAAGTAATCAACCACAGGTTGTAAAGAGTTTGCTTCTTCGAATACACCTTCAGTAGGACGACCTAAGTGAGAAGTCACCATTACTTTAGCACCTTTTTGTAAAGCTAATTTTAAGGTAGGAATGGTTGCACGGATACGTGCATCAGATGTCACTTTGCCATCTTTTACCGGTACGTTTAAATCGGCACGGATAAATAAACGTTTACCGGCAAGATCAAGGTCTGCCATTTTAATCACTGACATAGTAAGTTCCTCTTTTTTAAGTTTCAAAAATAAAACAGGGCAATTATATCATTTTCTACCTATTTTGGGCGAATGTAGATCAAATTCTTGCTTAATTTTGCAAAAAACCATCGATTTTGAACCGCTTAAACCGCCCAAAACGCTCCAAATGGAGCTTTTACCACCATGTCGTCCAGAAGAAATATGACATACAGCCTAAAATCGCAACACATAATAAATTCAGAATCAGCCCGACTTTAACCATTTCGCTTTGCTTAATATAGCCTGTTGCAAACACAATCGCATTCGGCGGCGTAGCAATCGGCAACATAAAAGCGGCAGACGCACCGCAAGCGATAATCGCCGCCAATGAAATCGGCGGCAAGCCAAGTGAATTGGCGACGGAAATAAAAATCGGCATCATCAACGCCGCACTAGCCGTATTAGACGTGAACTCGGTTAAGAAGACAATAAAGGCCGCCATCGAAACAGTCATAATCAACCAATGTTTATTACCGATATAGTTTACGATACCGTCCGCCAAAATTTTACTCGCACCGGTATCTTTCAACACGATACCAAGAGTCAAACCGCCGCCGAATAGCATTAATACGCCCCATTCGGCACGTTCTTGAATTTGCGACCATGTCGCAGTATTGGTAATACAAAGCACGACAACCGCAACCATAGCAATCACCGCATCGAAACTTTTAATCGATTCTTTTAGTTCTAAGACTTGGCGTACAATCGGTTCAATCGCACTACTGAAAGTTAATAAAATCGCCGTAACACAAAATACAACCAACGTAGTTAAACGTTTAGGCGTTAATGGAATATTTTCCACTTTCGCTTCAAACGGCACGTTAAAATTCGGGCGAAGTACCGCAAGTAATGCAATGACCATTGAAATCATTAATAGAATTGCAACCGGCATCCCATAAGCGAGCCATTCTGAGAAAGATACTTTAATATATGAAGCCAAAATCGCATTCGGTGCCGAGCCGACGACCGTTCCCATCCCGCCGATACTGGAGCTGAACGCAATACCAAGTAATACGAAAACGTAGATTTTACGATGTTCCTTAAAATCCAATTGATGCAGGATTCCTAACGAAAGCGGCAACATCAAAGCGGCAACTGCGGTGTTATTAATAAAAAGAGAAAGCCCGGCGGTTACCGCAAATAAGTAAATGATGGTGCGTTTTAAATTGCCTTTCGCTAACCGTATTACGTGGTTGGCAATCCAAAGATCGATTTGATGGATATTTAAGACGGCAGCAATAACAAAGCCGCCAAAAAACATAAAGATGATAGGTTCGGAAAAAGGTGCGAAAGCCGCTTTAGTGGATAAGACGTTCAGGAAGATGGCGAAGATAGGTACCATAAGAGAGGTAACCGTAATATTAAACGCTTCCGTCAGCCAAAGTATGCCGACAAAAATTAACAATGCCAATCCTCTATTTTCTTGCGGAGAAAAAGGTAACCATTTCAACAAGAGAAAAAACAAAATTAAATCGAGCGTCAAGATAATAACGCCCCGCATAGGGCTCTTTGTAGTTTTTGACATAATAACACCTCTAATTGTTTGCATATCGGTCTTTTTAGACTCTAAATTCGACAATAACCGATTTTCTGCAAAAGTAAATAGGGTATATATCAGAAACAATGAAATTTATCAATTTATTAACAATTTTTTACAACTTTATATAGTGAAAGAAAAAGCGGTTAAATTTCCGAAAAACCTTGCAAGTTCTTATGAAAATTCAACCGCTTATTTAATCTGTTAGAGTTACCGCACTAAGAGAAGAACGGGAACAATATCGGTAATAACACCATACTTACGGCGATAGTAATCGCAATTAACGGTACGCCCGCTCTTGCATAATGAGCGAATCGGTAATGACCGACGGAAAGAATCATCGTATTCGCCGGCGTACCGATTGGCGTTGCAAATGCACAAGAAGAACCGACTACAATCGCCATTAATACCGCTCTCGGATCAGCCCCTAACGAATTAGCAATCGAAAGTCCTATCGGAGCGAGCAATGCGGCAGTCGCCGTATTAGACATAAAGTTAGTCAATAAGCAACTCAATAACAAAATGGTAAACAGAAGCGCGTTGGCACTCGGATGATCACCCAATAACCCTAAAATGGAATGCGCGATATCCGCACCGGCGCCGGTACGTTGTAAAGCGTCAGCCAATGCCAAAGTGCCGGCAAAAAGGAATACTACTTGGCTATCAATCGCCTGATACGCCTGCTTCTCGGTAATCACGCGCATAATGACCAGAATTAATGCGCCGACGCAAGCGGAAATATACAGTTTGATCCCGATAGCGTCTTCAAATACCATCGCAAGTAACGTCGCTAATAAGACGACAAGGGAAACCCATTGCTTCCATCTCGGAATATGATTGTGGTGGTTATGGAATGCATTGTATTCCTCTTGTTCCACATGCGTATTCAATTGTTTAAGTAAAAAACGATAACCGATAAACACAAAATAAAGAACACCGACGATTAAAAGAGGTAAACCGATTTTCGCATATTCAAAAAAACCGAATTTCAGACCGGTTTGCGCTAACACACCTTGAACGACAAGATTATTCGGCGAACCGATTAACGACAAATTTCCGCCTAATGTCGAAGCGAATGCCATCGGCATTAATAATCTCGAACGAGCAAAACCCGATTTGGTTGCAATACCTAAAATGACAGGAATTAAAATCGCCGCCGTTCCCGTATTTGATAGAACGCCCGACATTAAGCCGGTGATCACCATCAATACCACCATAAGTTGGCGTTCGCTTTTAGCAAACTTGCTGACCACTCCGCCAATTTTATTCGCCATACCGGTTTCAAATAATGCTCCGCCGATGACAAACATCGCAACAAACAAAATCACATTAGTATCGACAAAGCCTAAAAAGGCGTCTTTGGCAGGTAATACGCCGGTAATCGCTAAACCGACGGTGACAATCATTGCGGTCACCGCGAGAGGCAATTTCTCTAAAGCAAACATCACGATCGCAAATACTAAAAAGCAGAGTGTAATTGCACTCGGGGTCATAAAGGCTCCTATCATAAGTTTTGAATATAGCGAATTAGAATACGATACATATTTCTTATTCCAAAGTAAGCTATAATCTACCTGAAAAGGTTATTCCCGTGCAAAATAAATGTCACTTATATGAATTAGATCAAACAAATTTCAATCGTTTTTCACATAAATAATACAAAACATAGCAAAAAATGCTCAATAATTTCCATTACAAATAAAATACAAATAAAAAAAGGTGCATTTTGTTAGTTCTAACAAACGCACCTTTTTTATTCCGTTTAGTTATTTAAAATTCATTTAAGTTCTGAATTCTACTTCCCTTTAAAATTAACGCCAGAAGAAATATCCCACGGTCGCAATTACAAATACACATAGGATGTTCAACCAGAAACCGGCTCTAACCATTTCACTCTGTTTAACTTGCCCCGTACCGAATACGATAGCATTCGGCGGTGTCGCCACCGGTAACATAAAGGCACAAGACGCCCCTAAACCGATAATTAACGCTAATCCAAGCGGCTCTACATTTAACGCCTGAGCGATAGAGATAAAGATTGGCACTAATAACGCCGCACTTGCCGTATTGGAGGTAAATTCGGTTAAGAAAATAATGAACGCCGCAACGATTAAGCCGATAACATAATAGTGACCGCCTTCGATTAAGCTAACGATGCCGTCCGCCATAATCTTACTTGCACCAGTTTGACCTAATACGCTGCTTAAGGTCAAGCCGCCGCCGAATAGGAACAATACGCCCCATTCCGTACCTTCTTGGATTTGTTGCCAACTTGCAATACCGGTAATACAAATCAGCGCAGCCGCTACCATTGCCACCATACTGTCAAAGCTGCCGATCTTACCTTTTAAACCGAGTAATTCGGATAAGAGCGGATTTAAGTAGGAGCTGAATACCCAACTTAATGCGATTAATACGAAAATCACTAAAGTAAGAATACGTTTTTTATCCAATTCAATGACTTCGAACGATTGTTCGAATTGCACGTTAAATCTCGGTTTAAATACTATATAAAGCGTACCGAGCATTAACGGCATTAAAATAAGCATGATTGGTAAGCCGTATTTCATCCAATCGGCAAAGGTTAAATGGAGTTGTGAAGCTACAATCGCATTCGGCGGACTGCCGACTAACGTCCCCATACCGCCGATACTTGCACTGTACGCAATACCGAGTAACACGAACACATAAGTATTATGATCTTCTTTCTGATCAAGTTTGCTTAAAATCCCCATCGCAAGCGGTAACATCATCGCCGCTGTTGCGGTATTACTCATCCACATCGAAAGGAATGCCGTAACTAAGAATAAATATAAAACCGCTACGGAAAGTTTACCTCTTGAAAGTGCCATAATCTTATTGGCAATCAAGCGGTCAAGCTTCTGAATATGTAATGCGGTCGCTAGGGCAAAACCACCGAAGAAAAGGAAAATGGTCGGATCGGCAAAAGCGACCAACGCCTCTTTCGATTTCACCAAACCTAAAGCCACCGACAGAATCGGAATAAGTAGTGCGGTTACCGTAACGTGTAACGCTTCCGTTAGCCATAAAATCGCTACAAAAACTAATAAAGCCAAGCCTTTATTCGCTTCAGGCGCAAAAGGTAAGGTACTTAATAAAATAAAAAAGAGCACAACATCGGCGAGAAAAATTATGCCGTTACGCATACTCGCTTTGTTTGACGGAGTTGAATTGCTTCCCATAAGAACACCATTATCGTTAGGTTAAAGAGTAGCTTGCACTATACCTAAAATTATTCAGAAAAAAATAAAAATGTTATAAAAATGTGAACTTCTTCAAAAAATTTTTAACGAAATTCACATAAATACAAGCGGTCGTTTTTCAGCATATTTTTGCAAAAAATCTAAAAAAACCGACCGCTTGAATATTCTATCAAATTAAACGCTTAATTCCGCCTCATCGCCTCGATTTTGTAGCCATTGTTTACGGTCTTCCGCACGTTTCTTCGCCAGTAACATATCCATAATTTCAAAGGTATTCGGCTCGTTTTCTTCGGTTGTATCCAACTCATCCAATGTCAGTTGCACTAAACGACGCGTACTCGGATCCATTGTGGTTTCACGTAATTGGCTCGGGTTCATCTCCCCCAAACCTTTAAAACGCTGTACGTTCGGTTTACCTTTTTTCTTGGCTAAGCGGGCTAAAATCGCTTCTTTTTCCGCTTCATCAAGCGCGTAATGTACTTCGTCTTTACCGATATCAATCCGATAAAGCGGCGGCATTGCCACATAAACGTGGCCGTTTTTGACTAAATTCGGGAAGTGGCGCAAGAATAATGCACATAATAAAGTTGCAATATGTAAACCGTCCGAATCCGCATCGGCGAGAATACATACCTTACCGTAACGCAATTCCTCTAAACTATCGCTATCCGGATCAATCCCAAGTGCTACCGCAATATCGTGAACTTCTTGAGAGGCAAGCACTTGATCGGAAGACACTTCCCAAGTATTCAGAATTTTACCTCGTAACGGCAAAATCGCTTGATAATCTTTATCACGCGCCTGTTTCGCCGAACCGCCGGCAGAATCCCCTTCCACTAAGAACAACTCGGTACGGCTTAAATCTTGCGAGGTACAATCGGCCAATTTGCCCGGTAATGCGGGGCCGCTCACTAACTTTTTACGCACTACTTTTTTCGCCGCACGTAAACGACTTTGCGCCGATGAGATCGCCATTTCGGCAATCAATTTACCGGTTTGCACGTTTTGGTTTAACCATAAACTGAACGCATCTTTAATTGTGCTATCCACATAGCTTGAAGCCTGACGAGAGGAAAGACGCTCTTTGGTTTGCCCTGCAAATTGCGGTTCTTGAATTTTCAACGAAAGCACATAAGCGCAGCGATTCCACACGTCATCGGCGGTTAATTTCACGCTTTTCGGCAGTAAATTATGAATTTCGCAGAATTCCACCATTGCTTTTAATAAGCCGTTACGTAAACCGTTTACGTGCGTACCGCCTTGTGCGGTCGGGATTAAGTTCACATAACTCTCGGCAACTAACTCACCGCCTTCCGGCAACCAAGTTAACGCCCAGCTTACCGCTTCAGTTTCGGATGTGACATCGCCGATAAACGGCGGATTCAGTAAACATTCGAATTCTTTTAACGCTTCGCTTAAATAGTCTGATAAACCGTCTTCGTAATACCACGTTTCGCTATTATTATTGATATGATCGACAAAATTGATGGTTAATTTCGGGCAAAGCACCGCTTTCGCACGCAATAAATGGCGTAAACGGCTGACCGAGAATCTCGGCGAATCAAAGTATTTCGGGTTAGGATAGAAACGAACGGTCGTACCGGTTTGTTTTTTCGGACAGCTGCCAATCACGGTTAATTCTTCGACTTTTACCCCGTTTTCAAAGGCAATCGTATAAATTTCGCCGTTACGCTTAATTTTGATTTCCACCCGTTGCGAAAGGGCGTTTACCACCGAGATCCCTACCCCGTGTAAACCGCCCGAGAAGGTGTAATTTTTATTGGAAAATTTACCGCCTGCATGCAGTTTGGTCATAATCAATTCCACACCGGAAATTTTTTCGGTAGAGTGGATATCAACCGGCATTCCTCGGCCGTTATCAATCACTTCCAACGAATTATCCGCATGCAGGATCACATCAATTTGAGAGGCGTAGCCGGATAACGCTTCATCGACACTGTTATCGATAACTTCCTGCCCTAAATGATTCGGACGAGTAGTATCGGTGTACATTCCGGGACGAAGTTGGACGGGTTCAAGATCTTTTAAAACGGTAATTTCATCGGCACCGTAGCGTTTATCAGACATGACTGGCTCTCTTTATGGACATAAAAACAGGCATTTTACTGGCAAATTCACGATTTGTTGAGTAAAAAATACTGTTTTAATGATTTTTTGTTTCACCAAGCAGCGATTTTTTGATGATAAAGCTAAACCGGCTGCCTTTGCCGAATTCACTTTTAATTTGTAACTGCGAGCTGTGTTGTTCCAACGCATATTTAACAATCGCCAAACCTAAGCCGCTGCCGCCGGTTTGATTGCTGCGCGACTCGTCCACTCGATAAAAACGCTCGGTTAAATGCGGTAAATGCTCGTCTTCAATACCGATACCGTTATCTCTGACGCTAAATTCCGCCCCTTCTTCACACCAATGCCAATCCACCTCAATGGTCGCACCGTCACCGGCATGTTTAACCGCATTGTAAATCAAGTTGGAAACTGCACTTTGCAACTGGATTTCATCACCTAATACGGTAATATTCGGCGTGATATTAAAAATAATTTGTTGCTTGCTCTGATTTAAAAAATCCGCATTTTTTTGTAAAGCGGAAATCATCGCCGACATTTCAACCACATAATGTTCTTTACTGGAAGACGTCTCAATTTTTGCCAATAAATTAAGCTGATCCAATAAATTTCCCATCCGTTTCGCTTGGGATTGCATCGCATGAATACTTTTTTGTTGTAACTCGGTTTTCGCTTGCCCTTCCAATAATTCCAAATAACCTCGTAATACGGTCAGCGGCGTGCGCAATTCGTGGTTCATATTGGTTAAGAACGTTTGTCTGGAATGTAATAAGCGAATCATTTGCGTCACGTCACGCGCAATAATTAAATAACTTTCGCTGTCATAATCGTTTAAATGAAATTCGATATATCGCCCGTCACTGTCCATTAAGACAAGCGGTCTGTTTCTCTTATGTTGATGAAAATATTTTTTAAACTCTTCATAAAAAATCACGTTAAACACGCTTTTTTCCAGCTTTTTATCCCAATAAAACTTTAAGATTTCTTGCGAAGCGTTGTTACACCATAAAATAGTACCGTCATGGCGACAAATAATGATACCGTCCGGCAAATATTGAATATTTCGATTTAATTTCGAGAGTAAGCGTAAGGTTTTGATTTTCTCGCGACGATTACGTTTTTGATAAAAAGCCACGGTTTGAGAAATATGCTCCCATGTCGTTAATACTTTGCGACTGCTATCACGATTCGGATCAATCAGGTGTAATAAACGTTGTTCGTTATAATGATACCAAACCAATAGCAGCACTAAAATCAACACGAACCAAGTCAGGAAATCCCAAGCAAATAAGCTGAATAGAAAAGCGGTTGCCACGGCAAGAATCGCTTCAATAAAAAAATGCTTGAAAGAAAGGCTAAATTTTTTCATTAGTTATCCTGAAAATGGTTGGAAAAACGATAACCGGATCCGCGAACCGTTTGTACATAACGCTCGAAACCGCAGGGTTCCAAACTTCTTCTTAACCGGCGAATATAAGAATCGACCGTTCTGTCTTCCACATAAATATCGTTGCCCCAAACAAAATCCAGTAACTGTTCTCGGCTATAGACTTTTTCCGGATGGGTCATAAAAAAGTGTAGTAATTTATATTCGGTACTGCTTAAGCTAATTTCTTTTTTCTGAAAAGTGACACGTTTGGCATTTTGATCCAAAACTAAATCGTCAATATTGATAATATCGTTATTTTGATAGGTTCGTCTAAGTAAGGCTTCGATTCGGGCAATTAACACTTTTGGCGAGAAGGGTTTGGTCACATAATCGTCCGCACCGGTATTTAGGCAAGTAATACAATCGTCTTCCGAACTACGAGCGGTGAGCATTAAGATAGGAATTTGTGCGGTTTCTTCCGATTTTTTTAAATATTGAATAAATTGAATACCCGAACGCCCCGGTAACATCCAATCCAATAAGATTAACTTCGGTTTATCGCTTAGTTTTTTAACCGCGCTTTGATAATCCTCGGCTTCAAGCACCTGATAATTTTGCTGTAGTAAAAACAGAGAGATCATTTCTCGGATAGCTCTTTCATCTTCAACAACCAGAATTTTCTCATTCATCTTATGCTCCTAATCCTTTGCTGCGAATAAGCGGTCAAATTCCACTAAAAATTTGCAAAATTTTAGCAAAATCCGACCGCTTGCGTCGATTCATTTTAGTGAAATTAACCCATTCTACCTCGAATGTAATCTTCGGTACGTTGGAATTTCGGTTTATCGAAAATTTGTTTGGTTTCACCAAATTCGACTAATTCGCCTAAATACATATAAGCGGTGTAATCCGAGCAACGAGCCGCCTGTTGCATATTATGGGTCACAATCGCCACCGTATAATCGTGTTTCAACTCGCTGATCAATTCTTCTATTTTCATGGTTGAAATCGGGTCGAGCGCCGAACAGGGTTCGTCTAACAATAACACTTCCGGTTTTACCGCAATACCGCGTGCAATACATAAACGCTGTTGCTGGCCGGCGGATAAGCTGTCGCCGCTTTGATTTAATTTATCTTTCACTTCGTTCCACAATGCGGCTTTGGTTAATGCCCATTCGACACGATCATTTAATTCCGATTTCGGTAACTTTTCAAATAAACGGATACCAAACGCTACATTATCATAAATTGACATCGGGAACGGAGTCGGTTTTTGGAAAACCATACCGATTTTAGCTCGAATTAATGCAATATCGGTTTCGGTCGTTAATAAGTTTTCACCTTCAAACAGGATTTCCCCTTGCGCACTTTGGTTCGGATATTGTTCATACATTCGGTTTAAGGTACGTAATAAAGTTGATTTACCGCAGCCGGAAGGGCCGATAAATGCGGTAACTTTATTTTTCGCAATGCGCAAATTGATATTTTTTAAGGCATGAAAATCACCGTAGAAAAAGTCTAAGTTATTGATGGCGATTTTAGTGTCTTGTAGTGAAATTAATTCGTTACTCATTGCATTTCCTATTGTTGTTTCGGTTTGAAAAAGATACGGGTGAGAATATTTATACATAACACAAACCCGGTAATTAATGTTGCGCCAGCCCAAGCAAGGCTATTCCAATCTTGGAACGGACTTGCCGCATATTGATAAATGACCACCGGTAAGTTTGCCATCGGTGCGTTCATATCCAGCGAGCTGAATTGGTTTGAAAGTACGGTAAATAATAACGGTGCGGTTTCCCCCGAAATACGCGCCACCGCCAATAACACCCCGGTAATAATCCCTGAACGAGCCGCTTTATAACAAACCATCGTAATCATACGCCATTGCGGACAACCTAATGCCACAGCGGCTTCACGTAAGTTATTCGGAATCAGATTCAGCATACTGTCGGTAGTACGTACGACCACCGGAATCACTAAAATAGCGAGCGCAAAAGAACCCGCCCAACCTGAATAATGCTTCACATGCGAAACGTAAATCGCATAGATAAATAAACCGATAATAATCGACGGTGCCGAAAGTAAAATGTCGTTAAGGAAGCGGGTAACTTTTGCCAACTTACTGTAACGTCCGTATTCGGCTAAGTAAGTACCGGCTAAAATACCTACCGGCGTACCGATTAAAGTGGCGAAAACCAACATCATAAAGGAACCCATAATCGCATTACTTAAACCGCCAGTTTCATTCGGTGCCGGCGTCGGTAAGGTAAACAGGCTTAAAGAGAGTTCCGGAATTCCTTTATGAATTAGGGTAAATAAAATCCAACCTAGCCAAAACAGCCCGAACCCGACCGCAAAGAAAGAACCCGAGAGCATAACTTTGTTTACACATTTACGGCGGTAAAAACGCCCGTTTTTATTACGATACATTATTTCTTTCCTTCTTTTTGGGTCATTCTTAAAATCATTAAGCGAGAAATACTGAGTACGACCGTAGTAATTAAGAATAAGATTAAACCTAATTCCATCAATGCCGATTTTTGTAATCCGGTCGCCTCATTAAATTCATTCGCAATTGATGAAGCGATTGAAGCGGACGGTGAGAAGAGTGATTCAGGTAAGTTAAATGCATTACCGATTACGAAAGTGACCGCCATCGTTTCACCCAATGCGCGTCCGAGTCCTAACATCATACTGCCGACCACACCGGCTTTGGTGTAAGGCAAGACGATTTTCCATACCACTTCCCAAGTAGTTGAACCTAAGCCGTACGCACTTTCTTTCAACATCGGCGGAACTACGCCGAATACTTCTCGCATCATTGAAGCTATGTAAGGAATAATCATAATCGCCAGCACAAGTCCTGCGGTAAACAGCCCGATACCGAAAGGCGCACCGGAAAATAACACGCCGATCAGCGGTAAATCGCCCAATACTTCAATTAAAGTCGGTTGAATATATTCTTGGAACAGCGGTACAAAGACGAATAAGCCCCACATACCGTAGATAATCGAAGGAATCGCAGCCAACATTTCTACCGCTACGCCAATCGGCCGTTTCAACCATTCCGGTGCAAGTTCCGTTAAAAAAACCGCAATTCCGAAAGAAATCGGTACAGCAATCAATAACGCGATTAACGCAGAAATCAAAGTACCGATAACCGGTACCAGCGCACCGAAATTCTCATTAATCGGATCCCAATCGTTTGTCCATAAGAAACTTAGACCAAAGCGTGTTAATGAATCCCAGCTGCCAATAACTAATGAAATCAAAATGGCTGCCAACATCGCAAAGACAATCCAAGCAAAAAATTGTGTTGTATGCTTAAATAACCCTTCCGCTAAAGGATGATTTAAACAGCCCGGTTTATGAATATTCGACATAAAAAACTCCAATGTTTTATCTTGGTGCTTATTTTAAAAAAAGAATATGACAGTTTTATGACATTGCCGTCACACAAAAACAAAAGCGGCTGAATCTAAAGTTTACAAAAAACACTTCAAATTCAACCGCTTATTTCTTATTTAACGATTAGCGAACCGCTTTACCGTCTTTATCTTTTACTTCGTTTTGCCATTTTTGTTTGATTTTAGCAACTACTTCATCCGGTAACGGCACATAATCTAACTCCGACGCCGCATTTTTACCTTTTTCAAATGCCCAATCGAAGAAATCAAACACCGCTTTGGTTGCGGTCGGATTATCCGCTTGTTGATGGACAAGGATAAAACTTGCCGCCGTAACAGGCCATGAGTTATCGCCGCTTTCATTGGTTAGCACAATGCCCATACCTTTCGCTTTATCCCACTGCGCATTTGCAGCCGCCGCCATAAAACTTTCGCGTGACGGTTGTACAAATTTACTCGCTTGGTTTTGTAACGAAGCCCAAGCTAAGTTATTTTGTTTCGCATAAGCATATTCCACATAACCGATAGAATATTTAAGTTGTTTCACATAAGCGGCTACACCTTCATTACCTTTACCGCCTTGACCGGTAGGCCATTTAACCGATTTACCTTCACCGACTTTTTCTTTCCATTCCAGTGACACTTTTGATAAATAGTTAGTCCAACCGAATGTTGTACCAGAACCGTCCGAACGACGTACTACAACAATACTTTTATCCGGTAAATTTAATGAACCGTTCAACGCTTTAATCGCAGGGTCATTCCATTTGGTAATTTTACCGAGGAAAATATCCGCTAATACCGCACCGGATAATTTTAATTCACCCGCTTTAAATTCCGGTAAATTTACCACCGGTACCGTACCGCCGATAATTGCCGGGAATTGTAACAATTTATGTTGATCCAATAATTCCGCTTTCATCGGGTCGTCCGACGCACCGAAATCAATCGTTTTTGCAATAATTTGTTGCTGACCGCCGCCGGAACCGATAGATTGATAATTAACTTTATTGCCTGTTTCTTTCTCATAAAGTGAAGCCCATTTCGCATAAATAGGATATGGGAATGAAGCACCTGCACCGGTAATCGTTTCAGCATAGCTTGATGCCATTACGCCTAATGAAAGTCCAATTACAACGAATTTTTTAGCTGCTTTTACCAATAACATATTGTTCTCCTCATTGATGTTTGAACTAGCTGTTTGGAATAGATTATTTGGTTTACGCGCATTCTAAAAAAACAATATGACGATTTGATGACAATTTAAAAAATAATAAAACACCGACTGGTTGCAAAAAATTTAACGTTTTAAACCGCTTAATATCGAACATTCCGGACTGTCGTTACCGCAACAGGACTTACTCCAACTTTTTAATAATGTCAGCATTTGCTGTAAATCGGTAATTTTCTGCTGAAGTTCTTCAATATGTTGTTCGGTAAGTTTCTTTACTTCGCGACTGGTGCGATGCGGATCATCATTTAGTTTTAATAATTCGCTGATCTGCACTAAAGAAAATCCAACCTTACGCGCATTACTAATAAAGTGTAACCGTTCTAAATCCGCCGCCGAATAAATTCGATAGCCGCTACTTGAACGAGTTGCTTGCGGCAATAAACCGGCTTTTTCATAATCCCGAATTTGTTTTGCCGATAATTCGGTATGTTTTGCTGCTTGACTAATATTCATTCTGTTACCTCTTGACCTTAACCTAGGGTTAAGGATTAGCATATAAAGAAATTCAGTATTCGTCATTCTTTTTTATGAGGTAACTATGAAATTTCATCTGTTAAAAGCCGTTTCACTTTGTGCAATGCTTGCGACTCCTTCTTTTGTTTATGCAGTCAATAATATTGAAGTATGGAAAAGCCCGACTTGCGGTTGCTGTAACTTTTGGATTGATCATTTAAAACAGCACGGTTTTAACGTAACGGCAAATGACACCGGCAATGCTCATATACACAATACATTACAATTAAAACCCAAGTTGCAAGCCTGCCATAGTGCGGTAGTGGACGGTTATTTGATTGAAGGTCACGTGCCGGCACAGGACATCGAACGTTTACTCAAAGAAAAACCGGCTGATGCGGTAGGTCTAATCGTACCGGAAATGCCGCTTGGCTCGCCGGGTATGGATCAGCCGAAACATATGGGGCATAAAGATAAATATGATGTGCTGTTACTTAAAAAAGACGGCACAACCACCATTTTCAATTCATACAACTAATCATTAGGAGAAACAAAATGTCAATTACACTCAAACTTGACGGCTTACATTGCGGTAACTGCGTAAAAAGCGTTGAAAAAGCCTTAAATGCTGTAGAAGGCGTGACTAAAGCGACCGTAACTTTAGATCCGCAACAAGCGATTGTAGAAGGATCCGCTAACGCAGACGTACTGATTGCCGCCGTTGATGATATTGGTTTTGAAGCGGAAGTTATTTAATCCTGATCATTATTGGTATTCAAAGAAAATCCCCTCTTTACTAAAGAGGGGAAAAAAATATAAAGACCACTATTTCCGTGGTTAAACTTACCGGAAAGAAACGATATGGCTAAAGAACAGCAACTTTTAATTGACGGTATGCACTGTGCCGCTTGCGTGCGTCGGGTTGAAAAAATCTTGATGAAAGTGGACGGCGTCACTTTTGCTTCGGTCAATCTTGCCGATCAAACCGCATTTGTACAAGGCGAAGCTGATCCTCAGGCAATGGTGCAAGCGGTCGAAAAAATCGGTTTCGGTGCGGGGATTTTAGAAAGCGAACAAGAACGCCGAGCCAAACAACAAGCCCAAACCCAGCGCACTTTAAGCCATAAAAAATGGCAATTTATTATGGCGTTAATTGTCGGTTTCGGCTTAGTCGTATTGGGACTGGTTATCGGTATGATCCCAAACTCAACCAATTTAATGTATTGGTTTATCGCCGCAGCCGTCAGCTTATTTACAATGTATTTTGCCGGTAAAGATTTCTTTATCGGTGCATGGGTCAGCCTTAAAAATAAAGCCTCCACTATGGACACCTTAGTCGCTCTCAGTACCGGTGTCGCTTGGCTCTACTCCTTCTGGCTAACACTCTTTCCTCAACCACAAGCACACGTTTACTATGAAGCCAGCGTGATGATTATCGGCTTTATCAATCTTGGTAAATTTCTTGAACTAAAAGCCAAACAACGTTCCTCACTTGCCTTAGAAAAATTACTCGATCTCGCTCCGCAACAAGCGGTCGTTTTTGATCAAAATAATGCAACACAAACCATTCCGGTCAAAGGCATCAAGCCGGAAATGCGTGTGCAGGCACTCACCGGCGATCGCCTTGCGGTGGACGGCAGATTGGAAAGCGGTTCTATTTGGGTCGATGAATCAATGCTGACCGGCGAAGCGTTACCGATTGAGAAAAAAGTCGGCGATAAAGTACGTGCCGGAACGCTAATTCAAGACGGAGCGGGTATCTATATTGCCGAACAAGTCGGTAGCCAAACCGCCCTTGCTCGTGTGATTAATGCCGTGCGTCACGCACAATCAAGTAAACCACCGCTCGCCCAGTTTGTCGATAAAGTGGCAAGTGTTTTCGTACCGGTTGTGGTTTCAATTGCGTTGATAAGCGGTCTAGTTTGGCTATTCTTAGGCAAAGACTTTTCATTTGCCCTCTCGATTTTTACCACCGTATTAATTATCGCTTGCCCCTGTGCGCTCGGTTTGGCAATTCCGCTTTCCACCATTGCCGGCGTGGCTCGTGCCGCTGAATTCGGCGTATTAGTACGGAATATCGAGGCTTTGCAAGCCAGTTCTGAAATTGACACACTGGTGTTCGATAAAACCGGCACACTTACTACCGGCGAGATGACGGTTTCGGATATCCAAACTTTTAACGGTTTCGAGCCGAATCGAGTGTTGCAACTGGCAAAAAGTTTAGAAGTCCACGCTTCTCACCCGATTGCCAAAGCGATTGTAAAATTTGCTGAAAATCAGACCGCTTGTGAAGTTACAAACGTGCAAGTAGTTAAAGGAGCGGGGATTGTTGCCAACTTAGGCGAAGCTCAAATCAAAGTCGGTAATGCGAAGTTTGTCAATTTTTCCGGGAATTTAACCGCTTCTCGATCCACGCAAATTTTTGTGGCGGTAAATGAACAATTAGCCGGTATTCTGTCGGTGGAAGATCAGCTGCGTGACGAATCCAAAGCGATGATTGAAAAATTTAAAGCTCAAGGTTATCAATGCTTAATGCTTACCGGCGACCGCCAATCAACCGCCGAATATTTCGCGCAACAACTCGGTTTAGACGGTGTGATCGCCGAAGTTTTACCGGAGCAAAAAGCGGATAAAATTCGTGAGTTACAAGCACAAGGTAAAAAAGTGGCGATGATTGGTGACGGGATTAACGATGCGCCGGCTCTTGCTCAAGCAAATGTGGGAATTGCGATGCACAACGGCTCGGATATTGCGGTCGAAACTGCTGATCTCTCGCTGATGCAACACGGCTTAATACCGGTAGTACAAATTCTACCGTTTGCCAAACAAGTCTTACGCAATATGAAGCAAAGTTTGCTCGGGGCATTTATGTATAACGTGATTGCCATTCCGATTGCCGCCGGTGTACTTTACCCGTTTACCGGCTGGCTGCTCAACCCGATGATCGCCGCCGTTGCGATGACAATGTCTTCTATCACCCTAGTGCTGAATAGTCAGAGATTGTTGAAGTAGTTAGTTTCCCCCACGCACTAAGCCGTACGTGGTTACAATCAGCCTTCGGCTGAGTGAGCCACTCTGTGGCTCTATATTTTCTCTAACTTCCAGCCCTAGCAGGGCTGAATTATGCTTAACCTAGTACGGCTCTGCCGTGCTAGGGTTTTGGCAAAAAATTAACCACGGAATACACGGTTCAACTCGGAAATATTATTCGGGGTAATCCGTGTATTCCTTGGTTTCATTTGCTACTAACCACCGGACTTACGGCACACAAAATCAAACCATGTAGTCGGTAAAATGCGTCTTAGCCACCAGAACAGTTTAGTTGGGAAAGTGACTTGATAGCGAGCTTTCGGTTTACTATCGCTTAAGGCTTTCAGGCAGGCTTCCGCCACCGCTGATGCCGGTTTAGCAAACGGGTTATCATTCTTTTTAGTTGCCAAACGCTGATATTGTTTTTGGTTAAATGCCGTTTTAGCGGTATGTTCCACATTAATATATTTATTAAGTTTATCCAAAGAATTAGAACGGAAATCGCTTAAAATCGGGCCCGGTTCAATCAAACTGACATAAATATTCGAGCCGTGTAATTCGTGACGTAACGTATCCGCCATGCCTTCCACCGCAAATTTAGAGGCATTATAAGCACCTCGAAAGTGCATTGCGGCAAAGCCTAGAATACTGCTGGTGAGTAAAATACGTCCGTGATTCTGCGCTCGGAAAATTTTAAGTGCGTGATTCATCACTTCCCACACACCGAATACATTGATTTCAAATAACTCACGTAACGCCTCACGCGGTAAATCTTCCACGCAACCCGGCTGTCCTTGCCCTGCATTGCAAAATACTGCATCCAAGCCACCGCTTGCTTTTATATATTCAAAGGCTTGGGCAATTTGTGCCGAATCTTGCACGTCAAGCCGAATGCATTCGAAGCCTTCCGATTGCAAGCGGTCGATATCCGCCGATTTTCTGCAACTGGCAATCACTCGCCAGCCGTTTTCTTTCAATAATTTGGCGGTCGCATAACCGATACCGGAAGAACAACCGGTGATTAGAATCGTCTTCATACTTTCCTCTAATACGCCCTGCAATCGTTAGCGAATCACGCTCACAAAGCCTTCCGTTTCTTCCGCTTCTCGTGCCAACGAAATACCGTCATCTTCCTTCGGAGATCCGACTAACAATAAACCGATTACTTTATCACCGGCACGGCAACCGAACATTTCACGCAATAGTGAGCCTTCCACCCATTTTTTGCTAATCCAAACCGTTTCAAAGCCTTGAGCATTAGCGGCTAGCTGCATCGCATAAGTCGCACAGCCGGCTGTCACAATTTGCTCCCACGCCGGTACTTTCGGTGATTCGTGATTAATTTTTGCCACAATGCCGATCACCATCGGCGCTTGGCCGGAAAGTTTTTCCGCCTTAGCCGCATTTTTCTCATCCATATTAAATTCCACTGCGGCAGCGGCTAAACATTCGCGTAATTTCGGCATTCCGCTTTTTTCGATCACCACAAAATGATAAGGCTTCATTTTGCCGTGATCCGGCGCACGCAACGCGGCTTTAATCATATTTTCAACTTGCTCCGCAGAGGGGGCAATTTCACCAAATTTTTTATTTGAACGGCGGCGATGTAATAAATCTAAAATTTCCATAGTCTGCTGTACTTTATGTAAAAATTGGCTTAAGAATAACATATTTTATTAATTCTAAGCCGTTTTTATGGTAGCTTATCCCACAAAATACTTACACTCATTAGGACTAATATGTTAAAAATGTTGAAAGGGCTTTATCAGATTTTCCGCTGTATTCGAGAATTTGTCTTAAGCCTATTCTTTATTATTTTCGTACTGATTTGTTTTGCACTTACCACATTATTACAACAAGAATCAAAACATCAAAATCAACAACCTTTTTTCGAAAAAGGGGCATTACAACTCAATTTAGACGGTTACTTAGCCGATAATCATGACGAATACGGTGATTTACACCGCTTAATTCAAAACGAGTTAGGCAATAATGAACCGATAAAAATCTCAACCTTTGATGTAGCTCGTAGCATCAATAAAGCCATGAAAGATGAACGTATTACCGGTTTAGTATTGGATTTAGGTTATTTCCAAGGTGGGGATGTTGCCTCACTACAATTTATTGGCGCTCAAATCGAATACTTCAAGCAATCGGGTAAACCGGTTATTGCTATTGGTGAACAATACAGCCAAGCACAATATTATTTGGCAAGTTTTGCCGATAAGATTTACCTGAATAAAGCCGGTTTTGTTGATATTCATGCACTCAGCTATAGCAATATCTATTTCAAAGCCTTGCTCGACAAAATTGAAGCTGTTCCACATATTTTCCGTGTCGGTACTTACAAATCGGCTGTAGAGCCGTTCATTCGTGATGATATGTCACCAGAAGCAAAACAAAACGCACAAACATGGCTCACATCAATCTGGAATAATGTCCGCCAAGACATTGCGCGCAATCGCCAAATTCAGCCGGAACAAGTTCTACCGGATAGCCAAACTTATATCGCAAAATATAAAGCATTAAAAGGCGACGATGCGCAATATGCATTAAATCAAAAATTAATTACGGAAGTTACCACACCAAGTCAAATTCAAACCACTTTAATTCAACAATTCGGAGCAGATAAAGAGGGTAACTATAATCACATTGATTATTTTGATTATGCTCACGGGCTTACAGATCGTTTTCATGTTAAAGCCGAAAACAAAATTGCAATTATTAACGTAGAAGGTCAAATCGTTAGTGGCAAAAGCTCTCAAAATTCAGCGGGCAGCGACACCATTGTTAAACAGTTACGCAAAGCACGTGAAGACAAAAATGTGAAAGGCGTTATTTTACGAGTAAATAGCCCTGGCGGTAGCGCAATGGCTTCGGAAATTATTCGCCAAGAATTAGAAGCAATTCAACTTGCCGGTAAACCGGTAGTGACATCAATGGGCGGTATGGCGGCTTCAGGCGGTTATTGGATTTCAGCGACCAGCGATAAAATTATCGCCAGCCCGACTACCATTACTGGCTCTATCGGGATTTTCGGCTTAGCAACCAGCTTTGAAAAAACCGCTAAAAATTTAGGTGTAACAGAGGACGGTATTTCACTTTCACCATTTGCCTCTTCCAGCCCGTTAAAAACGCTGCCGAAAGAACAAGCGGAAGTAATTCAAATCAGCATTGAAAATGGCTACGACCGATTCCTAGAATTGGTCAGCCGCGGACGAAATATCCCTAAACAGGCAGTAGATAAAATTGCACAAGGACAAGTTTGGTCAGGTGAAGATGCACTAAAACACGGTTTAGTGGATGAATTAGGTGATTTTGACACCGCTTATGACGTTATCACCGAATTAGTCAATCAACAACGCAAAGCAAAAGGCGAAGCCGCAATCGAACACTTTAGAGCGCAATGGTTTATTGACAGTGATGATAGTCTACTAGGTTCATTCCTAAAAGGCTCTAAACTCAAATTCCAATTGAGTTCATGGTTAGGGCTTCCAGTTGCAACTCAAGCCCAACAATCGCTCGAATTACTGCAACAGTTTAACGATCCTAAACATGCCTATTTATATTGCCTCAGCTGCGGCACGATAAAATAGCCTGTTACAAGCGGTTAAATTTGCAAATTTTTTCGCAAATCCGACCGCTTATTTTTTCTTCCCTCACCTCTCTTTTTTGTTTATAGTAGCGCCCTTTCCAATTATCTAAATTAGCATTTCTAATCCCATTAAATATGAACCAAAAGCAACTTATAAAACTAGCCGTGTTACTGATTATTGCGGCAATCTCTTATTTTTTCGGTAATCAAAGTAATAAGTCAGAACCGGTTAAGCAGCCACAGCCGCAGCAACAAAACGACTACGCAACGGAAACCGATACGCCGATTGCCAAAGCACCACAAGCACAATCAGCCTCTGTGACTCAAGCCGCGCTTTCGATGAATTATGATTCCAAAATGTATGAAGATAAAATCGGGCAAAATAAGCACGCACCGGTTGATTACTATATGTTAGCGCTTTCTTGGTCACCGGCTTTTTGTGAATCACAACGCAATAAAAACCAAGGTGATGTGCCGCAACGTTTAGCTTATCAATGCGCCGATAGTCAAAACTTCGGCTGGGTTATTCACGGTTTATGGCCACAAAATGCTAAAGCTCGTTCGGTTGATCAACATCCTCGTTATTGCCAAGGCGATTTACCGGAAGTTTCCGCAAAAACTATTGAGCAATATCTACCGGAATCACCGGGAGCGGCCTTATTACAAGGCGAATGGGAAAAACACGGCAGTTGCGCTTTCGATAGTGCAGAAAGCTATTTTGCCAAACAAAAAGAGTTGTTTTACAGCCTGAAACTACCGGCAAAAAATCTACGCCGAAATGATTTATTCCAATGGATGCGTAAACATAATCCGCAGCTACGCGGTGTTTATTTAGGCGCAAGCAAAACCGAACTCTACGTTTGCTACGATAAAAAATGGCAACCAATGGACTGCCCGAAATAAATGACGGAATCAGTCTCAAATACTGCTCTCATGCGTCAGCTCAAGATGCAAGTTCAGCGTCAGCTAAAACGCAATTTGGAGCAAGCCAATACTCACTTCAATAAAACTTTTATACCGCCTACGGTCAGCTATGCCGTGCGTGGTGTAAAAGCCGGTGTCGCCTATCTGCAACGTAATGAAATTCGCTTTAATCCCGTTTTATTGGCGGAAAACGGGCAATCCTTTATTCAACAAGTGGTACCGCACGAACTTGCTCACGCTTTGGTTTATCAACAGTTCGGGCGAGTTCAACCGCACGGCAAAGAATGGAAAATGATGATGGAGCAAGTTTTCGGCGTACCGGCGGAAACCTATCATTGTTTCGATACGCAAAATGTCGTCGGCAAACAATTTGCCTATCAGTGCGGTTGTCAAACGCATCTACTCTCTTTACGTCGTCATAATGCCATCGTACGAGATGGTCGCCGCTATCTCTGTAAGCAGTGTAAACAAATCCTCACTTCCAAAGACAATTTGTAACAATCGTTAAAATAACGTTAAAAGGTACTAGACATTATTCTATAAGCGCCTAAAATTAACGCAATTTTTTGACTTTTATCAATTTATTATCATTTGGAGTATTTTATGACAATGGAAACCATCGTGGTCGTGGGTGGTGGAGCTGGCGGTTTAGAGCTTGCTACCTACCTTGGCAATAAATTAGGTCGTAAGAATAAAGCGAAAGTCATTCTTATCGATCGTAATGCAACCCACCTTTGGAAACCTCTTTTACACGAAGTTGCAACTGGTTCTTTAGATGAAGGCATCGATGCGCTTAGCTATCGTGCGCATGCCAAAAATCATGCTTTCGAGTTTCAACAAGGGACTTTAACGTCGGTTAATCGTGATAAAAAAGAAATCACGCTTGCACCGATTTATAACGAACAGAATCAGTTATTGGTTAAAGAACGTCATATCGCTTACGATAAATTAGTGATTGCGATCGGCAGTAAATCGAACGATTTCAATACCAAAGGCGTAGCGGAACACTGCATTTTCTTAGATGGCTCGGAACAAGCGAAACAATTCCAAAAACGTATGATGGAATTATTCTTACATTTCTCGCACAGCGAAGATCAAGATGTAAAAATTGCGATCGTCGGCGGTGGTGCAACCGGTATCGAACTTTCCGCCGAGCTTTATAATACGGTTAAACATTTAAACGAATACGGTTTCGGTAAATTACACCGAGCCAGTTTGAAAGTGACGTTAATCGAAGCGGGTCCTCGTTTAATTCCGGCATTAACCGAAAAAGTATCCGCTTCGGCTTTAGCGGAATTGCGCAAAGCCGGCGTGGACGTTCGTTTAAATACGATGATTACCGAAGCGGTGGAAGACGGCTTAATCACCAAAGACGGCGAAAAAATTGAAGCCAATCTGATGGTTTGGGCGGCAGGGATTAAAGCGCCCGAGTTTGTCAAGGAATTCGGTTTTGAAACTAATCGTCTCAACCAAATTGAAATCAAAGAGACCTTACAAACCACGGTAGATGATTCGGTATATGTTATCGGCGACTGCGCCTCATTAATCCAAGACGGCAAAGCGATTCCGCCGCGTGCGCAAGCCGCACACCAAATGGCGACCCAATGCGGTAAAAACATTGTTGCCTTACTTGAAGGTAAAGAGCAAAAACCGTTTAAATTCAATGATAAAGGCTCTCTGCTTTCGTTCTCTCATTTCGGCACGGTCGGTAACTTGATGGGTAACTTAATGAGCGGCGATATGTTTATCGAAGGTAAAATCGCACGCCTTGCATACCTCTCTCTATATCGTATGCACCAAGTCGCTTTACACGGTTGGGTAAAAACCGCTCTGATTTTATTCGTCGGTCAAATTAACCGCTTCCTCAGACCGTCAATGAAATTACACTAAGCAAAACAAGCGGTTATATTTCCGCAAAATTTTGCAAAAATTAACCACGGAATACACAGACTACTCGGAAATTTTATTCAGTGTAATCAGTGTGTTCCGTGGTTTTATTTAAGCTATATTCTACTCTCTCCCCTTGTGAGAGAGAGACAGCTTGTTGCAGCGTTTAGTGAAAACAAGCAGAGAGAGGGAATTACTTCTTCCAACCTTTTAACGCATCGGCAAACGCATTGTTGGCGAACTGATTACGTTGCGATTTATTGCCTGATAAGCGGTCGGATTTTTCGTTATTTTTGCGATTTTCTTGCGGATTTCGACCGCTTGTCGGTTTGTCGGTCGGCTTGTCTTCTAAACGCATAGTGAGCGCAATACGTTTACGCTGTATGTCCACTTCCAACACTTTCACCTTCACCAAATCGCCAACTTTCACCACTTTGTGCGGATCTTCCACGAAGCTGTTCGATAACATTGAAATATGCACCAAACCGTCTTGGTGTACGCCAATATCCACAAAAGCACCGAAATTTGCCACATTAGTTACCGTCCCTTCTAAGATCATACCGACTTTCAGATCTTTAATATCTTCTACGCCGTCCATAAAGGTGGCGGTTTTAAATTCACCACGCGGATCGCGCCCCGGTTTTTCCAGCTCTTTGAAAATATCGTTTACAGTCGGTAAACCGAATTGCTCGTCCACGAAATCTTTTGCATTCAACTGATGCATACGAGTCGCATTGCCCATTAATTCAGCAAGAGTCGAATCGGTTGCTTGGAGAATTTTTTCCACCACAGGATAAGCCTCCGGATGCACACTCGAAGCATCTAACGCATTTTTACCACCGACAATTCGCATAAAACCGGCACACTGTTCAAAGGCTTTCGGCCCTAAACGAGGTACTTTTTTCAGGTCGGAACGTGCATTAAAACGTCCGTTTTCATCACGAAACGCTACGATATTTTGCGCTAGTGTTTTGCTCATACCGGCAACACGAGCCAATAACGGTGCGGAAGCGGTATTAAGATCCACCCCAACCGCATTTACACAGTCTTCAACCACCGCATCAAGTTTGCGAGCCAGTTGCGACTGGTTTACATCGTGCTGATACTGCCCAACACCAATCGCTTTCGGTTCGATTTTTACCAATTCCGCAAGTGGATCTTGTAAACGGCGAGCAATCGATACCGCC
Source organism: Actinobacillus lignieresii (assembly GCF_900444945.1). Lineage (NCBI taxonomy): Bacteria > Pseudomonadati > Pseudomonadota > Gammaproteobacteria > Pasteurellales > Pasteurellaceae > Actinobacillus > Actinobacillus lignieresii. Next base: position 1,413,481 of record NZ_UFRM01000001.1, read on the forward strand.
CCACGTAATGAAACATCCAATTCAGGGAATTCATTTGCCGCTAATTCGGAAGCTGAATAAACCGAAGCGCCTGCCTCACTGACCACCACGGTTTGCGGAATCAACATCTCCGGTTTGCTTTCTTTGATCTGCTTTAAAACGTCCTTGGCAAAACGTTCCGTTTCACGAGAAGCCGTACCGTTACCGATCGCAATCAGCTCAACATTATGCTGCTTAATTAATTTATACAGCGAAACTTCCGCCGCTGCTTTGCCTGTTGTGTGCGGATAAATGGTGTCGGTCGCCAATAATTTACCGGTATTATCCACCACAGCCACTTTCACACCGGTTCGTAAGCCCGGGTCTAAGCCCATGGTATTTTTTGCGCCTGCCGGTGCCGCCATTAATAACGCAGACAGATTGCGAGCAAATACGTCAATCGCTTCTTCTTCCGCTTTCTCGCGCAATGCGCCCATTAATTCGGTTTCCAAATGAAGTGCAGCTTTAATTTTCCAAGTCCAAGCAATCACTTGTTCACGCCATTTGTCTGCCGGTTGTTGATTGAATACCACACCTAAATGCTGGCGAATAATTTCTTCGCAATGGCTTGTTCGAGCGCCTTCTTCCGCTTCAGGATCCGCATTTAACGAAAGCGATAATACGCCTTCGTTTCTGCCTCGGAACATCGCTAACGCACGGTGCGAAGGTACAGATTTAAACGGTTCGCTATGCGCAAAATAATCGCGGAATTTTTCGCCTTCTTCTTCCTTACCTTCAATTACTTTTGATTCTAGCGTTGCGTAAGCGGTCAAATATTGGCGTAATTTTGCAAGTAATTCGGCATCTTCTGAAAAACGCTCCATCAGAATATAACGTGCACCGTCTAACGCAGATTTAACATCAGCTACACCTTTTTCTGCATCAACAAAAGTTTCCGCTAACACTTCCGGTGATTGGCTCGGATCATTCCATAAGCTATCAGCCAGCGGCTCAAGACCTGCTTCAATCGCAATTTGCCCACGAGTACGGCGTTTTGGTTTATAAGGCAGATAAAGATCTTCTAATTCGGTTTTACTTTCGGTCGTTTCGATCTTTGCTCGTAATTCATCCGTCAATTTACCTTGTTCTTCAATTGATTTAAGGATCGTTTGACGACGATCATCTAACTCACGTAAATAAATTAAACGTGTTTCAAAATGACGTAATTGAGTATCATCTAAACCGCCGGTGACTTCTTTACGATAACGAGCGATAAATGGAATGGTATTACCCTCATCGAGTAATTTGATTGCAGCGAGGATTTGGTGTGAGCCAACAGAAAGTTCTGTGGCAATAATCTGGCTAATTTGTGTATTGAGCTCTGACATTGCGTTTTCCTAACAAATAAAATTCGCTTTATTTTAGCAGTAAAAAAGACAATGCCCAAAAATAAAAGTTCGAGCTAGCGCAGTACCGCCGCTCTTGCTTTATCCAGCTTTTCTAATTGGCTTAACGCTTCGTTTACTTTAGCTAAATTCGGCTCTTGTTTGGCACACAACACGATATTTTCCAAGCTATCCGCTTGATGATAGTAAGGCTGCTCACTTTTCACCGCTTGCTCAAACTGCTGATATGCCTGATCAAATTTGGCTTGTTTACATAGAAAAGTACCGTAATTATTTAAAACATCCGGACGGTTATTACTCAGCTTCAATGCTTGCTGATACTCTTGTTCCGCATGAGTTTGATCACCGATTTGCTGATAGTAATAAGCTAAAACGGAATGAGGTAAGTAATCGTTTTGATCATGGCTTAGCGCTTTATCAATATTCTCTTTCGCTTTGGGTAAATCATGTTGATCGAGATACGCTAAGGCTAAATTGATACGGGCTTTAACCGCTTCCGAACGATTAAAGGTAGTTTGGGAGGTTGGAAGCTGAGAAGAACAACCGAACAGCACAGATAACAGCATACAAGCGGTCAAATTTCGCAAAAATTTTGCAAAGTTCATATTGTTCTCCTCAAGATATACTCCCTTCGCTTAGTTGCTTAGGGAGAAATTGATTAATGGTTTTGCACCGCGATACCTTTGCCAAACTTACGTTTTTCCATAGTACGTTTGGTTCGGTCGATGACATCACCGGCAAGCTGACCGCAAGCGGCATCAATATCATCACCACGTGTTTTACGTACAATTACCGTAAAACCGTATTCCATTAACGTTTTTTGGAAACGATCCACTCGGCTATTTGAACTCTTACCGTAAGGTGCTTCCGGGAACGGGTTCCATGGAATGAGGTTGATCTTACACGGTGTATTTTTTAATACTTCGGCTAACTGATGCGCGTGTTCCGTACCGTCATTAACGTGATCTAATAACACGTATTCAATCGTTACTTTACCGTGGTTCGCATTCGACACTTCAAGGTATTTATGCACTGAATCCATCAACATTTCGATATTATACTTTTTGTTAATCGGCATAATTTCATCACGCAATTCATCATTTGGTGCATGCAATGAAATCGCTAATGCTACGTCAATTTTTTCACGCATAATATCAAGCGCCGGCACGACTCCCGCAGTTGAAAGTGTTACACGGCGTTTTGATAAACCGTATGCAAAGTCATCCAACATAATTTCCATTGCCGGAATCACGTTATTTAAGTTGAGTAACGGTTCGCCCATCCCCATCATTACCACGTTGGTAATCGGACGCACACCGGTTATCCCGAAGTTACCAATGATTTTCGAAGCTCGCCATACCTGACCGATAATCTCGGAAACGGTTAAGTTACGGTTAAAACCTTGTTGAGCGGTTGAACAGAATTTACAGGCTAACGCACAACCAACTTGAGAAGAAACGCATAAAGTCGCACGGTCATCTTCCGGGATATATACGGTTTCGATTTGCTGATCACCCACCTGCATCGCCCATTTGATTGTGCCGTCGCTTGAACGCTGTTCGACAGAGACTTCCGGCGCTTTGATTTCTGCAATTTGTTTTAATTTTTCACGCAATACTTTATTGATATTGCTCATATTATCGAAATTGTCTTCACCGAAATGGTAAATCCATTTCATTAATTGGTCGGCACGAAACGGTTTTTCACCCATTTCGGCAAATAACTCACGCATCTCTTGGCGCGTTAAGTTCATTAGATTAATTTTTTCTGATTTAGGGTGTTGTACGGCGACATTCGTTGCTTGAATTTCGCTCGCACAAGTTTGGGTTTGTTCTGACATGAGAGTAAAAGCCTCGTTGTTACACGGTTTACGGCAAAAGGATTAGTTTTGCAGGTTGATAAAATAAAAAAGACCGCAAATTTTACTCGTCAATCAGTATTAAGGCTAGTGATTTTTAAACGAAATAGGAAGTTTTTAATTTGATGTTTGCGATCAAGATCGCAAAAAAGCGACAAAATATAAGAATAAAAAGCAAAACAGCCAATTTTAAATACTATTTGATGGTGAATTATAAAGATAAGGAAATAGTGGTGGGCGATACCGGTCTCGAACCAGTGACCCCCTCCTTGTAAGGGAGGTGCTCTCCCAACTGAGCTAATCGCCCTCATGATATAACATTTTGCTATAACTTGAAGTTTATGATGAGAATCTAAAGTGGTGGGCGATACCGGTCTCGAACCAGTGACCCCCTCCTTGTAAGGGAGGTGCTCTCCCAACTGAGCTAATCGCCCACTTGAGATTTCATCAAAGGGAATTGAAAAACGGAACACTTGTTGAAAAGTGGTGGGCGATACCGGTCTCGAACCAGTGACCCCCTCCTTGTAAGGGAGGTGCTCTCCCAACTGAGCTAATCGCCCGTTTTCAATTATTTAGATTGTAATCAACACGAAACACTTATTGGAAAGTGGTGGGCGATACCGGTCTCGAACCAGTGACCCCCTCCTTGTAAGGGAGGTGCTCTCCCAACTGAGCTAATCGCCCGTGTTGTGGAGTGGCATTATAGAGATTTTTCATTGATCGTCAAACGCTTTTTTAACATTTCGGCGTGTTTGTTGAATTTTTCGTCCAAAACCTTTATTTTTTACGTTTTTTAACCTTCAACCACCGGATTAACCGTAGTAGAATAGAAAAATCTTTTGTTTAAAAAAGCCAATCACGGCAAATCATTTAATAGGCTCACAATAATGAATATCGAAACTCTTTTCCCCTTAGCTCCGAATGTAAAAGTGCGTACCCGTTTTGCGCCTAGCCCGACCGGCTATTTACACGTTGGCGGCGCACGTACCGCTTTATATTCTTGGTTATATGCAAAACATTTTAACGGTGAATTCGTATTACGTATTGAAGATACCGACTTAGAACGTTCAACACCGGAAGCTACCGCTGCTATTCTTGAAGGCATGGAATGGTTAAATCTTGCTTGGGAACACGGTCCGTATTATCAAACCAAACGTTTTGACCGTTATAACCAAGTTATCGATCAAATGATCGAACAAGGTTTGGCGTACCGTTGCTACTGCTCAAAAGAACGTTTGGAAAACTTACGTCACGAACAAGAAGCGAATAAAGAAAAACCTCGTTACGACCGTCATTGTTTAGCTCATCACGATCAACCTGCGGATGCGCCGCACGTTGTGCGTTTTAAAAATCCGCAAGAAGGTTCGGTAGTGTTTGACGATGCGGTACGCGGTCGTATCGAAATCAGTAATAGCGAATTAGACGATTTAATTATTCGCCGTACGGACGGTTCGCCGACTTATAACTTCTGTGTGGTGGTAGATGACTGGGATATGGGGATTACCCACGTTGTTCGCGGTGAAGATCATATCAACAACACACCTCGCCAAATCAATATTTTAAAAGCATTAGGCGCACCGATTCCGACTTATGCACACGTTTCCATGATTAACGGTGATGACGGTCAAAAATTATCGAAACGCCACGGTGCGGTAAGTGTTATGCAATATCGTGACGACGGTTATTTACCGGAAGCATTAATTAACTATTTAGTACGTTTAGGCTGGGGTCACGGCGACCAAGAAATTTTCAGTCGCGAAGAAATGATCGAATTATTCGACATTCACTCGGTAAGCAAATCGGCAAGTGCTTTCAATACCGATAAATTACAATGGTTAAACCAACACTATATGCGTAGCTTACCGGCTGAACACGTGGCAAAATATTTAGCGTGGCATATGAATGATCAAGCAATCGATACTTCAAGCGGCCCGGCGTTAGAAGAAATCATTCCGGTGTTAAGTGAACGTGCGAAAACATTAAAAGAGTTAGCTGCTGCAAGCCGTTATTTCTATCAAGAATTTGACGGTTATGATGAAAAAGCTGCGGCGAAAAACTTTAAAGCGGAAGCGGTTGCACCACTTGCAAAATTATTGGAAAAATTAACCGCTTTAACCGATTGGAGCGTAGAAGCGATTCATGATGCGATGAATGCGACTGCGGCTGATTTAGAAATCGGTATGGGTAAAGTAGGGATGCCGTTCCGTTTAGCGGTAACCGGTTCCGGTCAATCGCCGTCAATGGATATTACTGCAAAATTAGTCGGACGTGAACGTACTTTAGCTCGTATCCAAAAAGCGATTGAGTTTATTCAAGCGCAAGCATAATTTCCTATTGACAGTTACAGTGGCTGCATTTATTATGTCGCCACTTTTCGGGGATATAGCTCAGTTGGGAGAGCGCTTGAATGGCATTCAAGAGGTCGTCGGTTCGATCCCGATTATCTCCACCAATTCAAAATAAACTGATGTAAATAAACGTCTACGCAAGCCTTATAGCACAACGCTTTAAGGCTTTTTTATTATCTCTACATGCCTTGCGTATCCTGAAATCATTATTAATGATAGGAACATAACTAACCGGCTCTATTTTGTTGTTTACCGTTGTCTTTTATTGTTTCTATATGTACAATATATTGTACATATAAATCAAAAGGAGTAATAAATGCAAGCAATAACCTACACAGAAGCACGCCAAAATCTAGCCGGTACAATGTCAAAAGTAGCAGAAGATTTTGAGCCTATTTTAATTACAAGAAGCAAGGGCGGAAATTGCGTACTTATGTCGTATGAGCAGTATAGTTCACTTGAAGAAACCGCCTATTTAATGCGTTCCCCGGCTAACGCTCAAAGATTACTAGACAGCATGGCAGAATTGAAGCAAGGGAAAGGCATTGAAAGAGAGCTAATCGAATGAAGCTAACTTTCTCGTCTAATGCGTGGGAAGATTATTTATACTGGCAAAAAACCGATCAAATAATTTTGAAACGTATAAACAGTCTGATTAAAGATATTCAACGCCAACCATTCGAAGGTATAGGAAAGCCTGAACCGCTAAAATTCAATCTTTCGGGCTTTTGGTCAAGGCGAATCAATGAAGAACACCGCTTAATTTACACCGTGGAAGATGAAACAATTTTAATAGTAGCGTGTAGATACCATTATGATCAGTAATTTAAAACGCCTTATTCAGAAATGGATAGGGCTTTTTTATTACCAATAAATATGGCTATGATGACCGTAGTCGTAATCGCAAGCGGTTAAATTTCAACGATTTTTTGCAAAAAGTCCGTAAAAATTGACCGCTTGTGCTTTAAATTTTTAAGACATTTAGTCTTCGAGCTTTTCGCCTGCTTCCGGTAATAAAACCGGAATACCGTTTTCAATTGGATAAGCTAATTTTGCTTCACGGCTAATCAAGCGATTATTGGCTTTATCCCATTCCAGTCCGGTATTGGTTACCGGACAAGCAAGATGATTAATTAGTTTTTCGTTCATATTATTTTCCTAATCGTTTTAAAATCGGTTCGAGTAAACAAGCGGTCGATTCCAGAGAAAATTTTGCAGAAACCGGTACATACCACCAATTTTGCTGAGCAAAAGTTCGGCATTTTACCGCATCTTTTTCCGTCATAAGTAATGGAATTTGTTCGGCTGCAAGCGCTTTAAGTTGAGCTGGTTCAAATGCTTGGTGATCGGCAAAGCCTTGTGTTTTAAGTAATTTAACGCCTAAATTTTCAAGCATATTAAAAAATCGGGGAGGATGCCCGATTCCGGCAATCGCCACACATTCTTGCCCGATAAAATCAGTTATCGGCTTTTGCTCGCCCGTTCTTAGATTAACAGCAAATTCAGGCTCGAGAGTCATTAAATGTTCATTCTGATGAGCAATACCACCGTTACAGATAATCGCTTGTACCGTTTGTAAACGGCTTGGCAGCTCACGCAAGCCGCCGGCGGGCAAAACAAAACCGTTACCAAAACGGCGCACGCCATCAACCACAACCCATTCGATATCTCGCTGTAAGGCGTAATGTTGCAAGCCGTCATCGGTAACAATTAAATCCAGCTCAAATTGATTCAATAATAATTCGATACTTTGCTGACGATTAGGTGAAATTGCCAGCGGTACACCGGTTCGTTGCACAATCAACACAGGTTCATCGCCCACCATTTCCGCTGAACTCTGGTTGGTGACTAATTGAGGAAAATCCTTACTTTTGCCGCCATATCCGCGCGAAATCACACCAACTTTCACACCACGTTGTTGTAGCTGTTCCACAAGCCACACAACCACAGGCGTTTTTCCGTTACCACCCACCGAAATATTACCGACCACTAACACCGGCACCGGAGAGCGGTAAGATTTTAAGATTTTTTTGCGAAACAAAAACAAGCGGATTTGACTAACCAGCCAAAACAACAATGAAAACGGCGCAAGCAGCCAAGTGATAATTGAGGTAGATTGCCAAATATTCATATAATTTCTTTAAAGATACTGTCGTTTGCGTAACGGCGATGCCTACAGATAAAACAAATGGACAATGAAGAACATTGTCCATTTTAGCGATGCTTATTCTACTTTCGGCTTATCACCGCTTTCAACACAACCTTTACCAATCGTCACTTTTTTCACATCTTTTTCTGCTTTAAGTGTCGGTAGGTTATACATCGTATCTAACAGTAGATTCTCAACAATCGAACGTAAACCACGTGCACCGGTTTTACGTGAAATAGATTTCTGCGCGATTGCAATTAACGCCTCTTTGGTAAATTTCAGCTCAACACCTTCCATTTGGAATAATGCTTGATATTGCTTGATAATCGCATTTTTCGGTTCGGTTAAAATTTGAATTAACGCTTCTTCATCCAGTTCTTGTAACGGAGTCACAACAGGTAATCGACCGATAAGCTCCGGAATTAAACCGAATTTAACCAAGTCTTCCGGCTCAACTTGTTTGAATAACTCGGTGAGATCTTCACGTTCTTTATCTTTTTTCAATTCTGCGCCAAAACCGATTCCGCCTTGCTTGTTACTACGAGCCTCGACAATCTTATCTAAACCGGCAAACGCTCCGCCACAAATAAAGAGGATTTTAGAGGTATCGACAGGGATCGTTTCGCCTTTCGGGTGTTTACGGCTGCCTTGCGGATTGATATTCGCTACCGTGCCTTCGATTAATTTTAATAACGCCTGTTGCACGCCTTCACCGGATACGTCGCGGGTAATCGACGGGCTTTCCGACTTACGGGTGATTTTGTCAATCTCATCAATAAAGACGATACCGCGTTCCGCTTGTTCCGCATCAAAATCACATTTCATCAGTAATTTTTGAATCACGTTTTCTACGTCTTCACCAACATAACCGGCTTGGGTCAAGGTAGTTGCATCCGCAACCGCAAAGGGTACGTTTAAACGGCGCGCTAACGTTTCCGCCAATAAGGTTTTACCGCTACCGGTCGGGCCGATTAATAAAATGTTACTTTTACCCAACTCTACGCCGTTGGTTTCTTTATGACCGGAAAGCGCGTTACGTAAACGTTTATAGTGGTTATAAACCGCTACGGACAACACTTTTTTCGCATGCTCTTGACCGATAACATACTCATCTAAATGCGCATTGATCTCGTGTGGCGTCGGCACATTTTCAAAAAACTTCTGTTCGTCCTGTTTTTCATCGATTAACGGTTCTTCTTCGCCGTTTAACAAAGCGTAAGACTCTTCAATACAGTGATTACAGATATAGCCTTCCGTACCTTCAACCAGCTGATCCACTTCAGTACGTCTTTTGCCACAAAAACTACAATGCGGTTCTTTCTCGAAATTTGCCATTATTTTATATCTCTGTGCGTTAAAACTTTATCAATTAGACCGTATTCCATCGCTTCAACCGCCGACATAAAATTATCTCGCTCGGTATCCGCCGCCACTTTCTCAAACGGCTGTCCGCTATGTTCCGCCATTTTTCGAGTCAGCATTTCTTTTAATTTTAAAATTTCTTGCGCTTGAATTTGAATATCGGTCGCTTGCCCTCTCGCACCGCCTAGAGGTTGGTGAATCATTACGCGAGCATTCGGTAATGCGAAACGCTTACCTTTCGCACCGCCTGATAATAAAAACGCACCCATTGAACAAGCCTGTCCGGTACAAAGCGTTGCGACGTCCGGCTTGATAAAATTCATAGTGTCGTAAATTGCCAAACCGGCGGTTACTACGCCGCCCGGTGAATTAATGTATAAATAAATATCTTTTTCAGGATCTTCAGCTTCTAAGAAAAGCATTTGAGCGACAATCAAATTCGCCATATGATCTTCCACTTGCCCCGTTAAAAAAATAATACGTTCTTTAAGCAAGCGAGAATAAATATCATACGATCTTTCGCCTTTTGAGGTTTGCTCAACCACTATCGGTACTAATGCCATTTTTGTATTCCTATATATAAAATCAAAAAACGAGTAATTCTATCAAACTTTAAGAAAATCATTAACAATAAGCGGTCAGATTGTTAAAATCTTTTGCAAAATTTAGAGGTAATCAATAAAAATATGACTTTAACTGACATTTATCAAAAATTCGAAATTTGCAAATCTTGGGAGGAAAGATACCGCTTGCTGATTCAATTAAGCCGTCAGTTAGCTAAACCGACTGAAGAAGAGTTAGCGCAATTGCCTGAAATTCACGGCTGCGAAAGTCGTTTATGGTTTGAGTTTCAAGCGACACCACGTAAGGTTCGCGCCTATAGCGACGCCCGTTTAATGCAAGGGATTTTATTTATTGTCACTATTGCGTTGTCGGAAAAATCCATCAGCGAATTACAAACATTCTCAATTCCAAAACTTTTTGAAACATTAAAAATTTCCCAAAATTTGACCAGTACTCGTCTTAACGGCTTGCAACAAATCCAAGCGGTTATTTCACGTTTATGTCAAAGCGAATAAATGATTGATTCTATAAAACGAAAAAAGCCTCTGATTTCTCAGAGGCTTTTTCTTGAAAAAGTGGCGGAACGGACGGGACTCGAACCCGCGACCCCCTGCGTGACAGGCAGGTATTCTAACCAGCTGAACTACCGCTCCACACGGTATTATCGAATTAAATTCAATAATTAAAAAATTAATTGGCGGAATGGACGGGACTCGAACCCGCGACCCCCTGCGTGACAGGCAGGTATTCTAACCAGCTGAACTACCACTCCGCAACTGGTAATCCGAATCATACGGATTTATACCGCAACCGTCAAACAATTTTTCACGAAACGAATTTATTTGCTTATTTTAAAATCAAATAAATCAAGCAATTAGTGAATTTGCTCCGATTCCATTTCATTCGAGCGCATCCAAATACAATTCCCCTTAGATTTTTTATCAATCAGTTTGAGATATTCTTCGTGTGCCGTTTGCTCTTCTTCACTCAGAGATAACACAATTAAACCGCTTGTTTCAAACTTCGTTATTGTGCCTAAACCGAGATCCGCAACATTTTCGTGATTCGAAGTGGCATCTTCTTCACCTAATAAAGCCAGCTGCCCGCCGGTCATCATTAGGAAAACGTCCGCCAGAATCTCCGCATCCAGTAACGCCCCGTGAAGCACACGTTTACTGTTATCAATGCCTAAACGGTCGCACAAAGCATCTAAATTATTTCGCTTACCTGGATACATCTTTCGTGCCATTTGTAGGCTATCGGTAACTGTACACATTTCAGATGTTTTAGCCGGAGGATTAGGCAGATAAGAAAATTCCTGATCCATAAATGCCACATCGAAGGGTGCATTATGAATAATCAGCTCAGCTCCTTTGATGAAATCTAAAAACTCATCGGCGATGTCAGCAAAAACAGGTTTATCCTGCAAAAATTCATTGGTAATTCCGTGAACTGCAATCGCTTCTTCAGCGACTTCACGCGGTGGCTTGATATAAACGTGGTAAGTTCGCCCGGTCAAACGGCGGTTAATCACTTCAACCGCTCCGATTTCGATAATATTATGCCCAATTTGTGGCGGTCCACCTGCCATATTCATTCCTGTGGTTTCAGTATCCAGAACCACTTGGCGAATAATTTTTTCTTCTGTCATATTTTCCCTTTCTATAATTTGATCTTGTAAAATTTTACCAAAATTGAACCGCTTGTAGAGAAATTTTTACTTTGAGTTTTAAAAGTAGATTAAATGCACAAAAACCATACATTGAATGTGGTTAAATTGCTTTCGTTAAAAGATGATTTTTAATATAATATAAAAGCTTTAATTTTAAAGGAGACAAAATATGAAAAATATAATGAAAATTTTTGCAGTTGTATCTGTTGTTGCAACATTAGCCGCTTGTACAGGTGTGCGTGGACACGACGGTTCAGGTCCTGTATGTGAAAATGCAACCTTTATGGGCATTTCTATTATTGAAGCGGTTTCTCCGTGTAAAAAATAAATTCTATTTTTATACGTAGAGATATGAAAAAGCTCAAATCTGATGGCAGATTTGAGCTTTTTTAGTTTATTACGCTTTATTTCGCAATTCGTTTATATTTCATACGATGTGGCTGAGTAGCTGCTTCACCGAAGGTTTTCTTCTTCCACTCTTCGTATTCGGAGAAGTTACCTTCGTAGAAGGTTACTTTGCCTTCATCGCCGTAATCTAAAATGTGGGTGGCGATACGGTCTAAGAACCAGCGGTCGTGCGAGATAACCATTGCACAGCCAGGGAATTCTAAGATCGCATTTTCCAACGCACGTAGGGTTTCTACATCAAGGTCGTTGGTCGGTTCGTCCAATAACAGTACGTTACCGCCACGTTGTAGAAGTTTCGCTAAGTGTAAACGACCACGTTCACCGCCTGATAATTCGCCCACACGTTTTTGTTGATCCACACCTTTGAAGTTGAAGCGTCCAACGTAAGCACGGCTTGGGATCTCAAAGTTGCCGATGGTTAAAATATCTTGTCCGTTTGATACTTCTTCCCACACGGTTTTCTTATCGTCCATTGCATCACGGAACTGATCCACAGAAGCAAGCACCACGGTTTCACCCATTACAATAGAGCCGCTATCCGGCTGTTCTTGTCCTGAAAGCATACGGAATAAGGTCGATTTACCTGCACCGTTTGCCCCGATAATACCAACAATCGCCCCTTTCGGAATGCTGAATGAGAGATCATCAATCAAAGTACGTTCGCCATAAGATTTGGTTAAATTTTGCACCTCAATTACTTTATCCCCTAAGCGTGGACCAGGTGGAATAAAGAGCTCGTTGGTTTCGTTACGTTTTTGGTATTCGCCACTATTAAGTTCGTCAAAACGTGCCATACGTGCTTTACTTTTCGCTTGGCGACCTTTCGGGTTTTGACGCACCCATTCCAATTCTTTCGCAATCGATTTTTGACGTGCGGATTCCGCCGCCGCTTCTTGTTCTAAACGTTTCTCTTTTTGCTCTAACCAAGAAGAATAGTTACCTTCCCAAGGAATACCTTCACCACGGTCAAGCTCTAAGATCCAGCCTGCTACGTTATCTAAGAAGTAACGGTCGTGGGTAATCGCTACTACCGTACCTTCATAGTCATGTAAGAAGCGCTCTAACCACGCTACCGATTCCGCATCCAAGTGGTTGGTCGGTTCATCTAACAATAACATATCCGGTTTTTCGAGTAATAAACGGCAAAGCGCCACACGACGGCGTTCACCACCCGATAAATGTTCGATTTTCGCATCCCATTCCGGTAAACGTAACGCATCCGCCGCACGTTCTAATTGGTTATCAAGATTATGGCCGTCATGCGCTTGAATAATCGCTTCTAAATTCGCTTGCTCTGCGGCTAACTTATCGAAATCCGCATCCGGATCCGCATATAACGCATAAACTTCGTCTAAACGCGTTAGCGCATTTTTAACTTCCGAAACCGCTTCTTCAATCGCTTCACGCACGGTTTGTTGCGGATCTAATTTGGGCTCTTGCGGTAAATAACCGATTTTAATCCCCGGTTGCGGACGAGCTTCACCTTCGAACTCTTTATCCACGCCCGCCATGATACGTAATAAAGTTGATTTACCCGCACCGTTTAAACCAAGCACACCGATTTTTGCACCCGGAAAAAAGCTTAAAGAAATATCTTTAAGGATATGACGCTTCGGCGGCACGACTTTGCCGACACGATGCATTGTATAAACAAATTGTTGGGACATTTTTATTCCTCATTTCTCTTATGAAAATCGCTAGTTATTCTACTTGAATTTCCGGCGGAAATATAGGTTTGCAAAATTTCTTAAAAATTTCACCGCTTATTGTAATATTCTTTAAAATCTATCGTCCAAAACTCCGTATCCACATTCAAGTAAGAGGAAAATTTTATGTTTCAAGACTGGAAAGCTCATACGGCGCACGTAAAAAAATCATTCGGCGCATTGGGTGCAAAGCATCCTAAAATGTTTGAAGCTTATCAAGCTTTAGGTGAAGCGGCGGCAGCGGAAGCGCTTGATCACAAAACGCGTGAACTAATTGCGCTTGCCGTAGCGGTAACCACTCGTTGCGACAGCTGTATTAGCGTACATGCGGAAGAAGCGGCAAAAGCCGGTGCAACGGAAAGTGAGATTGCGGGCGCATTAGCAACCGCTATTGCGTTAAATGCAGGTGCGGCTTATACCTATTCTTTAAGAGCTTTAGAAGCAGTGGCGGTTCAAGATGAATAAATTAACTTACCTTTTAGGCGCTTTAGTGTTAGCTACTCCCGTCCTAACGCAAGCGGCGGAAATGAAAGAGACGGAGCAAACAATGCAAAATGCACCGCTAAAAGCTAAAGGTATTTGGATTGACGTCCGTACTGCGGACGAATTTCAACAAGGGCATTTAGACGGTTCGATTAATATTCCTTTCGAACAAATTGCGGATCATATTAGCAAAGTAAGCCCGAATAAAGACGAACCGGTACATCTGTATTGCCGTTCCGGACGTAGAGCGGAAACCGCATTACAAACGTTAAAACAACTCGGCTATAACAATGTAACTAACCACGGAGGCTATCAGGAACTGATCGAAAAAGGTTATAAATAAATAAATAGAAACTAGATTTCTTATTAATGATTATTACACACTTTTAAGTACAAAAATTAACCCAACAGATTTCTTTAATTTTTACTTTCTAAAAGGAGAACTTCATGAAAAAATTAACTCTACTTTCTTTATTATTCGCATCAGTTTCAATGCCTGCATTAGCGAATGCGGCGGATATGAAACATGACGACATGATGAAAGCCGATTCGATGAAACACGACGGTATGATGAAAGATGACGGTATGAAACATGACGGAATGATGAAAGATCACGCCATGAAACATGATGGCATGATGAAAGATGACAAAATGATGCACGATAAATCAATGTCGAATAAAAAAATGAAAGACGGCAAAAAATCACATAAACAGAAAAAAGATTCCGGTATGTAATTTTGCCTATAAAAATGACCGCTTGATGCGGTCATTTTTATTTAAAACAGTAGGAAATTACTCTTCAAACTTAGTTGAAAATCTCTCGATTTTTGCCCCGATTCCACGTAATTTATCTTCAATATGTTCGTAACCCCGGTCAATGTGATAAATACGATCCACAATAGTTTCACCTGAAGCGATACAACCGGCTAATACTAAGCTAATTGATGCGCGTAAATCCGTCGCCATCACTTCCGCCGATTTTAATTTTTCGACACCGTGGCAAATTGCGGTATTACCCTCAATTTCACCTTTTGCCCCCATACGATTTAGTTCGGGAATATGCATAAAACGATTTTCAAAAATCGTTTCGGTAATACGGCTTGTTCCTTCCGCTACAACGTTAAGCAAAGTAAATTGCGCTTGCATATCGGTTGGGAACCCTGGATGCGGCATAGTACGAATGTTTACCGCTTTCGGACGCTGACCCTTTGAGTCTAACGTAATCGTATCTTCGGTTACGGTGACTTCCATACCCGCTTCACGTAATTTTTCAATTACCGCTTCTAAAGTATCCGCTTTGGTTCCGCGACAAGTAATTTTACCGCCGGATACCGCTGCGGCGACTAAGAATGTGCCGGTTTCAATGCGGTCGGCAACGATACGATGCTGGCAACCGGTTAAACGTTCCACACCTTCGATAGTAATCGTATCAGTACCCGCACCAGAGATTTTTGCTCCCATTGCGTTTAAGAATAATGCGGTATCTACGATTTCAGGTTCACGCGCCGCATTTTCAATTGTCGTTGTACCTTCCGCTAAGGTCGCCGCCATCATTACCGATAATGTCGCACCTACGCTGACTTTATCCATATAAATACGCGCACCGTGTAAACGACCGTTTGAAGTCGCCTTCACATAACCTTCATCCAATTCGATAAGCGCACCCATTTTTTCTAAACCGGAAATATGCATATCGACGGGACGAGCTCCAATCGTACAACCACCCGGTAATGAAACTTGCCCTTCGTGGAAGCGAGCGACAAGCGGTGCCAACGCCCAGATCGAAGCACGCATGGTTTTGACCAATTCATAAGGCGCAACGTAGTGATCGATTTTACTTGCATCAATTTGTACTGCGCCGCTTTCGTCACGTTCAACCACTACGCCTAATTTACGTAAGATTTTAAATGTCGTGTCCACATCTTTAAGATCAGGAACATTAGTTAAAGTCACAGGTTCTGTTGCCAAAACGGCAGCAAAAAGAATCGGGAGTGCCGCATTTTTAGCACCTGAAATATCAACGGTTCCGCTTAATGTAAAAGGACCGTGAACACGAAATTTTTCCATTATAAAATCCTTCGAAAATAAATAATTGACGATTGATAACCGAATAACTCAAAATACAAGCGGTCATTTTTGCAAATTTTTTTACAAAAGCGACCGCTTAATCATTCATTATCTTTCACTTATTGCAATCTTTAGCCGGCAATATTGAGTAGGCGATCTTTTTTCCACTGCTCTGTTGAAAATACTTTAATGGTTAAAGCATGGATGGCATTCGTTGCAAAATATTCGCCTAACGGCGCATAAACGGCTTGTTGCTGTTTTACTTTTGATAATTGTGCAAGCTCGTCACTCACCACAATCACACCATAATGCGAATTCTCACCTTGTGCATGAATTTCACTTGCATGAGGCAACGCGTTTTTCAGAATTTCTTCAAGTTGTTTTGGTTCCATTTAGGTATATCCTCAATACTGACAACATTTTTTATTGTCACAAACTAAAAAAGTATTTAACCAATCCGTTAAATCAAAAAGATCCGCTAAAGTTTTTACGACTTCGGGAACATGAATCAAGCAATTTGGCGTTTGTTTTTGATAATAATTCAGTAATTCGGCAAGTAATGTAAAACCGGCGGAATCAACACGCTCAAGATATTTTAAATCCCAGTAAATATGCTGATTACCTTTCGGCGATAAAAAAGAAGCACGCTGCTTCCAAAGCGGAAGCAACGTGTCTCGAGTTAATTCACCGGATAATTTTACAAATAAGCTTTCATTATTTTGCTGAACGCCCCATTGTAATATTTTTTGTGGTTTCATAAAACTATATTATTTGCTTAATGTAATAGGTTGTTTAGCCGATTTAGCCACTTGAGCGGTAAGCGCATCAATACCTTTTTGGCGCAATACGCCGCTCCATTCGTTTTGTTTAGTCGCAACCATACTTACCCCTTCGGCAGCCATGTCATAAGCCTGCCATTCACCGGATTTACTGTTTTTACGCCATTTGAAATCTAATTTCACCGGTTGTGCGCCGTTTGATTGGATTAAGTTTACACGAATACTTACGATCGTTTTTCCGTCCGTCGGTTTCTCATTTTCAACTTGTACTTGTTGATCCGTATATTGCGTTAATACTTGCGCATAAGATTGCTCGACAAATTGACCGAAAGCGGTAAAAAACGCTTCGCGTTGTGCATCGGTTGCCGATGATAAATTTTTACCTAACACTAATTGACCGGCATATTTTACATGTACGTGAGGCATTAAATCGTTACGTACAATCGTACGTAGATATTCTGGATTTGCTTTAATTTTACCTTGATTCGCTTTAATATCACCGAATAATTTATCCGCTGCTTGTTGTGTTAAAACATACGGGCTTGTTTCAGCAAATGCTTGAGCTGAGAATAACGTTACTACTGCAACAAAACCGGTTACGATTACTTTTTTGATATTTTTTAACATTTAAAATCTCCAAATGTAAGGCGGTCGTCCCACCCGAAATAAAATCTTACTTACCGTATAACATTAAGTAATTATTGTGCTTTAGGCTCTTCTTCCTTACCTTCCGCATTTTCTCCGTCAGCTTTATCCGATTTTTTATCACCGTATAAGAACTGACCGATCAAATCTTCCAATACCATTGCCGAATTGGTATCGACAAAACTACTGCCTTCTTTCATATATTCCGTTTCGCCTTCCAACATAAAACCGACGTTTAACGCAATATATTGTTCACCCAATAAACCTGACGTTTTAATCGAAAGCGAACTGGTATCCGGAATTTTATTAAAATCTTCATTTACCGCTAACGATACTTTAGGCGTATAAGTTTGGGCGTCCAAACTAATATCCGAAACTCGCCCTACGACTACCCCGCCGACCTTAATCGGCGCACGCACTTTTAGTCCGCCGATATTGTCAAAAGTTGCATAGAGCGTATAAGTTTTTTCCGAAGTAAACCCTTGTACGTTCGCTACTCGTAAACTTAAAAATACTAATGCGGCTAAGCCGAATAATACAAATAGACCTACCCAAAATTCATATTTAATTGATTGACGCATTATCTTTTCCTTTGTGAATTAACCGCCGAACATAATCGCGGTTAAAATAAAATCCAATCCGAGTACGACTAATGAAGCGTGTACTACCGTTCTGGTCGTTGCTTGGCTAATTCCCTCTGAAGTCGCTACGGAATCATAACCGTTAAATAACGCTATCCAGACGACCGCAAACGCAAAAATAATACTTTTGATAAAACCGTTAATCAGATCGCTCCAATCTACGGAATTTTGCATTACCGACCAAAAACTGCCGCCGTCAACACCTTTCCAATCAACCCCGACTAACGAACCGCCCCAAATACCGATAGCGGTAAAAATTGCGGCTAAAATCGGCATGGAAATCACACCCGCCCAGAAACGCGGTGCAATAATGCGTCTTAACGGATCAACCGCCATCATTTCAAGGCTGGAAAGCTGCTCGGTCGCCTTCATTAAACCGATTTCGGCAGTTAATGCGGAACCGGCTCGACCGGCAAATAATAACGCGGTTACAACCGGACCAAGTTCTCTTAAAAGCGAAAGAGAAACCAAAGTACCTAAGCTCGTTTCCGCTGCGAAATCTACTAGTACTACATACCCCTGCAAGCCGAGTACCATCCCGATAAACAACCCAGAAAGCATAATAATCAGTAAGGATTGTACACCTAAAACATATAATTGTTTAATTAATAGTGGCATATGTTTACGAAACTGCGGTTTACCGATAAGGGCGCCGAACAACATAAAAGTCGCTCGCCCGAAAGCTCGGATAAAACCGATAACAGTGGAGCCGATACCACTAATAAAGTTAATCATTAAATAGCTCCTCGGTATAATCTTTAGCCGGATAATGGAAACGCACAGGTCCGTCCGCTTTTCCCGCCAAAAATTGAATCACTTGCGGATCTTGGCTCGCCTTTAATGCTTCCGGCGAGCCTTCGGCAATCACACGTTTATCCGCCACAATATAGGCATAATCCGCAATACTCAGCACTTCCGCCACGTCGTGCGAAACTACGATAGAAGTCAAATTAAGCGCCTGATTTAATTTTTTAATCAGTTCGACAATCACACCCATACTAATCGGATCTTGTCCGGTAAAAGGCTCGTCATACATAATTAATTCTGGATCGAGTGCAATCGCACGCGCCAAAGCAGCACGTCTTGCCATCCCGCCCGACAATTCCGCCGGCATCAGATCCGCCGCACCTCGCAAGCCGACCGACTCTAGTTTCATTAGAACTAATTTGCGAATGAGCTGTTCAGGTAATTTTGTATGTTCACGAATAGGGAAAGCAACGTTATCGAAAGTGGATAAATCCGTGAACAAGGCTCCCGACTGAAATAACATTCCCATTCGTTGGCGAATCGCGTATAACTGGCTATTTGACGCTTTGCACACATCTTCACCGTCAAATAATATTTCACCGGATTCAGGGACAATTTGTCCGCCAATTAAACGAAGCAAGGTGGTTTTACCAATACCGGACGGCCCCATAATTGCGGTAATTTTCCCTTTCCGTACTTTCAAATTTAAGTTGTCATAAATGACTCGCTCACCTCGTCTAAAGGTAAGATTCTTTACTTCAACCAAGTATTCATGAGCACGCATTGGAATTTTCTTTATTTATACAAAACATAATAAAATGGTTGGCAATACTCTATTAACTGCCCTATAAAGTCAAAGGATTTTTAACTTTTGACAGAAAATGAACAATTTCATGACAATCTTTTGCAGATTTTTTGTCTGAGTAAAGGGTGATTTTTTATAAAGACACTTGCTTTTTTAAGGAACCGTCACCAAATTAAATGGTCTGAGGAAACGCGAGTAACAATGCGAACTCGTTTTATTGTTGCACACAACTTAAAAGGATAAATATAAATGAATAGAGTAATGAAAAAATCAATTTTAGCTTCATTATTATTAGGTCTAGGTTTATTTTCAACGCCGGCGACGACTTTTGCCACTTTACCGATTGCCATTGACGGGCAAACAATGCACAGCCTTGCGCCGATGATAGAAAAAGTACGTCCTGCGGTAGTAAGTATTGCGGTTGAAGGAAAAACACAGGCGGGAAAAACCCAATATCGTCGTGATATTCCGGAAGAATTCGAATTTTTCTTTGGACCGGATATGTTCGGTGAACGCAGTGCGCCACGTAATTTCCGAGGGCAAGGATCCGGCGCGATCATCAATGCTGAAAAAGGTTATGTGATTACCAATAACCACGTAATCAAGGATGCGGATAAAATTACCATTAAACTTGAAGACGGTCGTGAATTTAAAGCGAAATTAGTCGGTGCGGATCCGTTATCCGACGTGGCATTAGTACAAATGGAAAACCCGAAAGATTTAATCGAATTAAAATTTGCCGACTCGGATAAATTGCGCGTCGGTGATTTTAGTGTAGCTATCGGTAACCCGTTCGGTTTAGGTCAAACCGTTACATCCGGCATTATTTCTGCGTTAGGACGTTCGACCGGTAGTATCGACGAAGGTTATGAAAGCTATATTCAAACGGATGCTGCGGTAAACCAAGGTAACTCTGGCGGTCCGTTAATCAATTTAAACGGTGAATTAATCGGTATTAATACGGCGATTATCTCTCCGAGCGGTGGGAATGCGGGCATTGCTTTCGCAATTCCGAGTAATATGGCGAATAGCCTTGTACAACAAATTATCGAATTCGGTGAAGTGAAACGCGGTATGTTGGGTATTAAAGGCGGTGAATTAAATGCCGATCTTGCAAAAGAGTTTAATATCAGCGCACAACAAGGTGCATTTATCAGTGAAGTGTTTGCTGATTCGGCTGCAGCTAAAGCCGGCTTAAAAGCGGGCGATGTTATTACTGAAATTAACGGTCAAAAAATCCGTAGTTTCAGTGAATTACGTGCAAAAGTTGCAACGTCCGGCGTAGGTAAAGAAATCGAGCTGACTTATTTACGTGACGGTAAAACGGAAAAAGCGAAAGTGACTTTACAAGCGGAACAAGGTAAAAGCGTAAGCGCAACCACGAAGGACATTCTCCCCGGACTTAAAGGGGCGGAATTAACTAACTTCGATAAAGATCGCGTTAAAGGCGTCGCGATTGCGAAAGTAGAAAAAGGCTCGTTAGCGGAACAACGCGGTTTGGCGGAAGGCGATGTGATTGTCGGGGTAAACCGCATTGCTGTAGAAAATCTTACGCAATTACGTCAAGTCTTAGATTCAAAACCGTCTGTCGTTGCCCTTAATATTTTACGTAACGGCGCAAACTTTTACTTAATTCTTCAATAAAAACGAAGCATAAAAAATCCCACCGTTGGTGGGATTTTTTTATTTAAGCATTTGTACAAAGTCTAATATTTCATATTTAAATTTAAAACCCGCATCCTGTAATTTCTTAGGAATAAGCGGTTGATTATCCAATAATAATTGCGCACGTTCTCCCAATACCAGTTTTAAGATAAAGCCCGGTACGGGGAAAATCGCATATTTTCTTAAAGCGTCTGCTAAACGGCGATTAAATTCGGTATTCGTAACCGGTTGCGGTGCAACAAGATTAAAAGCTCCTCGACATTTTGTATTTTTCAGCAGAAATAACACCGCTTGTATATGATCTTCCAAGCTAATCCACGCCCAATATTGCTTACCGGAACCTAATCTACCGGCTAAATTAAGACGATATAGCGGTAACATCTTCGCTAAAGCACCGCCGTGCTTGGCGAGTACCATTCCGGTTCTAATTAAGCAAACTCTCGTCACATCATTCGCTTTCAGCGCCGTTTCTTCCCATTGTCGGCAAATTTGTGCCGTAAAGTTTGTACCGCTGCTTGCCGATTCGGTATAAAAATTATCCGATACGGCCAAATCACCGTAAAATCCGCTTGCCGATCCGGAAATAAAGGTATGAGGAGGATTCGAACTCGCTTTTATTAAGCGCACTAATTCGGCGGTAATATTTACCCTGCTATCAACTAAAACCTTTTTCTGCTCGGCTGTCCAAGCCTTATTAAAAATAGGCTCGCCGGCAAGGTTGATCACCGCATCAAATTGATTAAAATCTTTAAAACTTGTTAAATCTCGGCAAAATTCGACCGCTTGCGGCAATGTTGCGGGCATCGCTTGACGAGTTAAAATCGTCAAATTATGCCCTTCCGCAACTAATGCTTTCACTAAAGCCTGTCCGATAAAGCCGGTACCGCCGGTAAGAAAAATGTTCATTAGAAAGAAGACTCGAATAATTCGGTGACATTCTGCATCAGAACTTCCACCGGAGTAACCTTAGTCGGTGTGATAAAAATCGTATCGTCACCGGCAATCGTGCCTAAAATACCTTCGCTTTTTCCCATCGAATCAAGCAAACGCGCGATAAGCTGTGCCGCACCTGGGCTGGTTTTTACCACAATCAACACATCATTATGATCAATATCCACCACTAAATTTTTTAGCGGACTGGACGTTGTCGGCACGCCTAATTCCACAGGCAACTGATAAACCATTTCCATCTTGGTATTACGCGTTCTGACCGCGCCGAATTTTGACAACATACGAGAAACTTTGGACTGATTAATATTCTCAAAGCCCAGCTCTTGTAGTGCGGTGACGATCTCACTCTGTGAACCGAATTTTTCTTGCTTTAATAATGCTTTAAACGCTTCGGATAACTTATCAAGCTTTTCCATTTTCACCCTTTTTTATTTAATGATAAATACTAATTTATGACCGATTCTTGCTTACTTATACCAAAAAATCAATCTAAATCAAACATTAGAAAAATTTTTTATAAATATTAGTTTATTAAGCATCAATCCGAATAAATGTTTGGTAAACTTAGCCCAGTTCTATTTTTTAACTATTATTGATTAGGAGTTATTTATGAAAGTTGCACTTTTAGGCGCAGCGGGCGGGATTGGTCAAACCTTAGCCCTATTATTAAAACTTCGTTTACCTGTCGGCACCGACTTAGCATTATATGATATTTCCCCCGTAACGCCGGGGATTGCGGTCGATATCAGCCACATACCGACTTCGGTTAGTGCGGTAGGTTACTCCGGTGAAGATCCGAGTGAGGCGTTAAAAGGCGCAAATCTTGTGATTATTACCGCCGGCGTAGCGCGTAAACCGGGTATGACGCGTGCGGATTTATTCAATATCAATGCGGATATTGTAAAAAATTTAGTTGAAAAAGTGGCGGAAGTTTGCCCGAAAGCTTGTATCGGTATCGTAACCAATCCGGTCAATACCCTTGTGCCGATTGCAGCGGAAGTACTACGTAAAGCCGGTGTTTATGATAAACGTAAATTATTCGGTGTAACAACGCTTGACGTGGTTCGCGCCAAAACATTTACTTCCGAATTAAAAGAGAAACATGTCGAAACGGTTAAAGTTCCGGTAATCGGCGGTCATTCAGGTCCGACTATCCTTCCTCTTCTTTCTCAAGCATTGTCCGAAGGTCTTCCGCTTTCATTTACTCAAGAAGAAATCGAGGCTTTAACTTACCGTATCCAAAATGCCGGTACGGAAGTGGTTGAAGCGAAAGCCGGCGGCGGTTCGGCAACACTTTCTATGGCGGAATCCGGCGCACGTTTTGCCGTTGCGGTATTTAAAGCGTTATTAGGTGAAGATTGCGTACGTTACGCCTATGTAGAAAGTAAAGAGGGTTCCGGTTATCCCGAATTCTTTGCTCATCCAGTACGTTTCGGATTAACCGGTGTGGAAGAACTGTTACCTATCGGCAAATTAAGCGAATATGAACAAGCAAAACTGGACGAGTTAAAACCTGTGCTTGAAGCGGATATTGCTCTCGGTAAAAATTTTGTAAATCCATAATGAAATATAAATAAAGGGTTGAGTTATTCAACCCTTTTTTATATGCTCAAAGCGGTTGCTTATTTTTTAACTCTATAAGGATTTTAATTATGCGTAATCGTCACGTATTTTCTCTATTGGTTCTATTAACTACCGTTACCGCCTGTTCCTCTCATCAAAAGGTTCAAGTAGTTAAAGTTCCGGCAACAAAGACCGAATATACACAAGTGCAAAATATGCCGAATATTGATAGCAGTAAAATTCCTGCAAATGTAACCGCAATTTGTGTCGATGGCAGTTATTCCACTTCTCCTATTGCCGAAGCTTGCCTAGGTAACGGAGGTGCAAAACAAATTATTTCTCGTCATCATTCCTACTAAGATATAAAAAAACAAGCGGTTGATTTTTTATTAAAATCAACCGCTTTTTCATATTTATTTAGGAAGATTAACCTAAAATTTTCGCTAATTCCGCACTCACTTCTTCAACCGGTTTTGTACCGTCTAAACGCTCGTAACGCGTATTACCCGCTTCCGCTTCCGCCGTATAGTAAGCAATTAACGGCTTGGTTTGTTTGTGATAAATCGCTAAACGTTCTAATACGGTTTCAGGTTTATCATCTTGGCGAATAATTAAATCTTCGCCGGTTACATCATCTTTGCCTTCCACTTTCGGCGGGTTGTAAACCACGTGATAAGTACGACCGGAAGGCTGGTGTACACGACGACCGCTCATACGTTCAACAATCACTTCGTCCGCGACATCAAACTCTAAGACTAAATCAATTTTCACACCCGAATCTTTTAATGCGTCCGCTTGCGGAATCGTGCGAGGGAAACCGTCTAATAAGAAGCCGTTTGCGCAATCCGGTTGTGCGATACGATCTTTAACTAATGCAACGGTTAATTCGTCCGGTACTAATTTACCTTCGTCCATTAACGCTTTTGCTTGTTTACCAAGCTCCGTGCCTTCTTTAATTGCCGCACGGAACATATCGCCGGTTGAGATTTGCGGAATACCGAATTTGTTCATCATAAATTGTGCTTGCGTGCCTTTACCTGCACCCGGCGCACCTAAAAGAATAATTTTCATAGGGAAAACCTCTAAAAAATGAAAATATAACGAATAAAAAAGCTAAGGCAGTGACCTTACCGATTACTGCCTGAAATTGCAAATTTTTTATGAAAAATAACCGCTTGCAAGAAGCCCTCACAAGCGGTTATTTATACACTTATTTTAGCAATTAGAAAATGTAATTTACATTTACACGGAAGTCACGACCTGCAGACGGTAGGCTAGTAGCACCTGCACGTTGGCTATGGCTCTTATAATTTTTATTAAATGCGTTATTTACCGCAAAGTTAAGTGTTAAGTTTTTATTTGCATCCCAACTTGCGTAGAAATCATTTACACCATAGCCTGACTGTTTAACCGGAGCTGTTGTCGCATTTGAACCACGGCTTGGCGTACCGGTTTCACCTTCAACAAAACGACCTTTCCAACCGATTTCTAAACTTGGATTTTCAAACTTATAAGAAAGACCTGTAGTCCACGTACGTCCGGTTGCTACCGCATATACTGTACTATCTAAACTTGCATCATTGAAAACCCAAGTTTCAGGCTTACTGTCCGCCACACCTAAGCGGAAAGTGAAGCCGCTATATTTATAAGCTGCACCTAATTCATAACCTTTATTACGTAATAAGGCTGAATTAACTAAAGTATTATTTAATACTGCATGAGCATCTTTCACTTTTTGCCAGAAGTAGCTACCATTAAGTGAAATTTGATCATTAAAATCATAGTTAAAACCAATCTCCGTATTACGTGCTTTTTCCGCTTTTAAGTCATCAGCAACACTACGAGCGGTACTACCGCTTAATGCTACTTCGTAGAAACGTGGGCTACGTGTCGCATAGTTTAAGTTTGTATTTAAGCTTAAACCTTGAACG
This sequence comes from Actinobacillus lignieresii, assembly GCF_900444945.1. Taxonomy (NCBI): domain Bacteria; kingdom Pseudomonadati; phylum Pseudomonadota; class Gammaproteobacteria; order Pasteurellales; family Pasteurellaceae; genus Actinobacillus; species Actinobacillus lignieresii. Next base: position 1,439,189 of record NZ_UFRM01000001.1, read on the forward strand.
ACTTCCCAAATTAAACCGACGCTTGGACTAAATGCACCGTCACTGACTTTTTTACCGTCATTGGCTTTAAAGTCAAAATGGTCATAACGTAAACCGGTTGTCATGGTCACCGGACCAAAGCCCCAAATACCTTCTACATAGGCACCAATATCTTCTTTTTCTTGGTTATTCGTTACGCCTGTCGCTTCTAATTTTCTCGTTCTACGATTTTCGGCAAAGGCTTCTAAGGAATTTGGCTTACCTTCTTGATGGCGATAATTTACACCATATTTTACAAAGTGATCGCTACCGATTTCAGAATCAAAATTGATATTCGCCCCTTTGGTTACCACTTTCGTTTTTGAATTAGTATCGGTTTCTTCACGTGAGTTTTCTAATAAGTAAGCGTTTGCTTTTACTTCATTAATAAGACCTAAATTTTTACCAATATATTCAAGGTTAGTGGTATTTTGAGTCGTAATACGGTAACGAGGATCGTTATTTGCATCATTTGCAACTAAAGCACCATTTTTATCAAGTAAGTAACGAGTTGGACGACCATTACGATCCACTCCAGCAGCAGCCCCTAATTGATATCCGGCAGCACGTTGTTCAGACGTTAAACTTGCTGTTGTTGTCCAGTCCTGAGAGAAATCAAATTCTTCACGTAATGCACGCTCACCGTGATAACGCTCTTGGCGATGGCTTAATACCACACGATGATCTTCGTTAATATCTACACCGAATTTAGCTAATAAACCACGCTGACCTAATGCACTGTTTTTAACCGTGTCGCTACCCTCTTTATTGGAATAACCTTTACCGCCTTTGTAATTTTCAGCTGTTTCCCAATTACCGCTTAATAACGCATCAAATGCACCGGATTTACCATAAACGCTCGCACCTTGCGAATGACCTTTATTGCTACTTACACCGGCATTTAATTTAAAACCAAAATCTTGTCCTTCTCTTAATAGATCTTTTGCATCCACAGTTGTCGCTTCGATCGATCCGCTAGTTGCACCAATACCGGCACTTGCAGAACCTGCGCCCTTACGCACGTCAATACGTTTAATTAATGACGGATCTAACATAAAACGGCTTTGATGGTGGAAAATCTGAGCATCGGAATAAGTATTATCCACTTTAATATCGATTTGGTCTTGCCCCATTCCACGAATAGTTGTCCATTGTGAAGTACCTCCCGTACCACCACCGAAATTGATAGCAGGTTCAGCACTTAAAACACCACGTAAATCTTCTTTTGTACCTTTATTTAAATCTTTTAAAGTTACAACATTCGTTCTACTTTTTGCACCGGCATTTTCCGAAACAACAGAAACAACATCTAAATTTACTGTATTTTCTTGGGCATAAGCCAAAGATGTTGTTGCAAGAAATACTGCCATAGAGAGTTTTGATGGAGAGAATCGCATTTGACCGCCTTATTAATTTTGAGAATTAATCGTATTTGTAATAAAGTTCTGTAAATATACTTAAATCTATAATACGAGTCAATCTCATTTTTGAATAAAGTTATAACTAAAACATATAAAAATGCCCTCTTATAAAAAATATAAGAGGGCATTTTATAAGTAACTAGTTAATTACATTATTTATTTTGCCACGGCGCAACCTTAATCAACATCAACATTCCCGGAATAGCTACAAAGAAGCAAATCCAGAAAAACTGATAATAGCCGAAGGCTTCGACCAAATGTCCGGTATAAGCGCCTAAGAATTTACTTGGTAGTGCCGCAAAACTAGTAAAAATGGCTAATTGCATTGCAGTGTACATCGGGTTGGTTTCTCGAGCCATAAAGGCAACAAGCGCAGCCGTCCCCAAACCGACCCCAAGATATTCGCCCGCCATTACGATGCCTAATTTAAATAATTCGGCAGAGCCGATAGAAGCGGTCGGAAAATACTCAAAACTTGCAAGATAGGCAAAGCCTAAAATCGTAATCAGCTGTACCGAACCAAAAATCCACAAGGCTCGGTTTACGCCTAATTTCAACATTGCGACCCCGCCGATAATACCGCCGCCGATACTACACCAAAGCGAGGTGGTTTTTACCACCGCCGCGATATGCGACTTGGTAAAGCCCATATCCAAGATAAATTTGGTTTGCAATGAAGTTGCTAACGAATCACCAAGTTTATATAAGAAAATAAACAGAATAAGCCCCAATGCGCCCCATACGCCTTTACGGCTGAAAAATTCCTTAAACGGATCGACAAATGCCATATAAAACGGTTTGCTTTTATCAATCGGTGTACTTTTAGGCTCTTGAGCAAATAGCGTAACAAATAGGCATGGCAACATAAATGCGGCAGTAATAAGGAATACCGTTTGCCATGGGTAATGATCGGCTAAGAAAAGCGATAAACCGCCCGGTATTAGCCCGGCGATACGATAAGCATTCACATGAATGGAATTACCTAAGCCTAATTCATTGTCCGATAAAATTTCTCGGCGGTAAGCGTCCACCACAATATCTTGCGTAGCAGATAAAAAAGCTAAAATTACCGAAAGCACAGTAATAATACCGATATCCGTTACCGGATCAAAAAAGCCGAATCCGGCTAAAATTACCAATAAACCTACTTGAGCAAGAAAAATCCAGCTACGGCGGCGTCCTAAAAACGGTGGAAAATAGCGATCTAACAACGCAGCCCATAAGAATTTCCACGTATAAGGAAGTGACGTTAAAGTAAAGGCGGCAATGGTTTTAATATCAAGATTTGCCGAGGTAAACCAAGCCGGCATTAATTGGATAAGGACAAATAAAGGCAAACCGGAACAAAATCCGGTATAGATACAAAGCAACATATTTTTGGTAAAAATTTGTCGCCAAATTGAGGTTTGAGGGGATGAATGAGAAGCGGTCATTTTTTCCTTTTCTTTTGCAAATGAAATAAGCATCCACCAACTTTATGTTAGCTTAATTATCAAACATCATAACAGAAATTTTCAGAGATAAAAAAGGCACAAACCTAAACGCTTGTGCCTTCATTTAATTAATGCTTGTTAGCCTTTATAACCGTTCGGGTTATTTTTTTGCCAATTCCAAGTATCTTTCATCATTTGCTCTAAACCGCGTTCGGTTTTCCAATCTAGCTCTTTTAACGCCTTAGACGGTTCAGAATAGCAAACGGCAATATCCCCCGGGCGGCGATCAACCAATTTATAAGGTACTTTAATTTCGTTTGCCGTTTCAAACGCTTTTACCATATCAAGCACCGAGTAACCTGTTCCCGTACCTAAATTATACACGTGGAAACCGGCATCATTTTGGTGCTTATCCAACGCTTTTAAGTGTCCAAGCGCTAAATCTACCACATGGATATAGTCACGCACACCGGTACCGTCGTGTGTTTCGTAATCACTACCGAATACTGAAAGCTCTTTTAATTTGCCCACTGCAACTTGGCTGATATAAGGCAATAAGTTATTTGGAATACCGTTCGGATCTTCGCCGATTAAACCGCTTTCATGCGCTCCGACCGGATTAAAATAACGTAACACGACCGCACTTAATTGTGGGAACGCTTTTACCGTATCTTCCAATATGCGCTCAACCATATATTTTGATGTGCCGTATGGATTTGTCGTACCGCCAACCGGGCAAGATTCTACAATTGGGATAATTTGCGGGTCGCCGTAAACTGTTGCAGATGAACTGAATACAATCGTATTCACACCCGCCGCTAACATTTCTTCGACTAAAACGATAGAACCGGTTACATTATTTTGATAGTAACGGAGTGGCTCACGCACGCTCTCGCCTACCGCTTTTAAACCGGCAAAGTGGATAACAGATTCAATTTTATTTTCTGCAAAAATTTTACGCAGAATATTACGGTCTAAAATATCACCTTGATAAAAAGTTACCGATTTACCTGTAATCTGTTTTACTCGCTCTAATGAAACTTCACTGGAATTAGATAAATTATCTAATACGACAATTTCACGATTTGCATTTAATAATTCGACAAGCGTATGCGAACCGATATAACCCGCACCGCCAGTTACTAAAATAGCCATTTGTAAATCCTCTTAGAAATTCGACCGCTTGTATTTTACGCTTTTTTGCGTACAAACGATAATTTAATTTTCACCGGTTAAAGCGATAAATTCTTGTTCGGTTAAGACTTTAACCCCCAATTCTTGCGCTTTTGTCAATTTTGATCCCGCCTTTTCGCCGGCAATCAAATAATCGGTTTTACTTGAAACCGAGCCGGATACTTTACAACCGAAACTTTGTAACAATGCTTTTGCTTGATCTCGAGTTAATTGAGTCAGCGTACCGGTTAAAACCACGCTTTTACCTTTTAGCGGGTTATCCGCAATTTCAACTTGCACCACATCTTGCCAATGTATGCCTTGTGAAATCAGATCTTCGACCACCGTAACATTGTGAGGTTCTTGCCAGAAGCGCACGATACGATTTGCCACCACTTCGCCGACATCCTGTACTTCTTGTAATTGCTCGAAAGTTGCCGCACGAATCGCATCTAAATTATGGAAGTGATTCGCTAAATTTTGTGCGGTGGCTTCGCCGACATCACGAATGCCTAATGCAAATAAGAAACGTGCCAAAGTGGTATTTTTCGCTTTTTCGATGCTGTTCAACGCATTTTGCGCAGACTTCTCACCCATTCTCTCCAAACGCATTAAAGTAGTTTGATCAAGTTTAAACAGATCCGCCGGTGTATGCACCAGCTCACGCTCCATTAACTGCTCGATCAACTTCTCGCCGACACCATCAATATCCATCGCTTTACGCGAAACAAAATGTTTCAACGCTTCTTTACGCTGTGCGCCACAGAATAAACCGCCGGTACAGCGAGCAACCGCTTCGCCTTCAACACGCACCACCGCCGATTCACAGACCGGACAAGCGGTCGGAAATTCGATTTTTTTTGCATTTTCCGGACGGCGTTCCATTACTACCCCAACAATTTGCGGAATCACATCACCGGCACGACGAATAATCACCGTATCGCCGATGACAATGCCTAAACGCTCAATTTCATCACCGTTATGTAAAGTGGCATTACTCACCGTCACACCGGCAACAAATACTGGTTCTAATTTCGCTACCGGGGTAATCGCCCCGGTTCTACCCACTTGAAATTCCACATCATTCAACACCGTCATTTCTTCTTGTGCCGGGAATTTATAAGCAATCGCCCAACGCGGCGAACGAGAAATAAAGCCGAGCTGTTCTTGTAAGCCAATGTCATTCACTTTTAGCACCGTGCCGTCAATGTCATAACCGAGCGTCGGACGCTTGGCTTGAATATCCGCATAAAACGCAAGTAACTGCTCACGCCCTGTTGCCAAGCGAATTTCATTATTGACCGGAATACCGATAGACTTCAGCCATTGCAAACGTTCAAAATGAGTTGCCGGTAATTCATCATCCGATTCATACACACCGATTCCATAGGCATTTAACACAAGCGGGCGCTGACGAGTGATTTTCGGATCTAACTGACGTAATGAGCCTGCCGCCGCATTACGCGGATTAGCAAAGGTTTTCTCGCCTTTTTCCAACGCACGTTCGTTCAGTGCTTCAAAGCCTTTCTGCGGCATAAACACCTCGCCGCGTACCTCTAAACGTGCCGGCGGGTTATCCATATTCAGTTTTAACGGAATATTGCGAATGGTACGAATATTTGAGGTAATATCCTCGCCGGTGGTACCGTCACCACGGGTTGCCGCTTGGCTTAACACACCGTCCACATACAAAATACTGACTGCTAAACCGTCTAATTTAGGTTCGCAACAAAAAGCAAGCGTATGCGGTTCTTCAGTAATATAACTTTCCATACGGCGTAAAAAACCGTCTAATTCTTCGTCGGAAAAGGCATTATCCAACGATAACATCGGAATTTCGTGCGTCACTTGTGTAAAACCGTCCAGCGGTTTCGCCCCGACACGTTGGGTCGGCGAATCTGCGGTAATCCACTCCGGATGTTGCCATTCCAGATTTTTTAATTCGTTCATTAAACGGTCGTATTCCGCATCCGGCACTAACGGATTATCCAATACGTGATAATGGTATTCGTATTCTCTTAATTTTTGGCGCAACGCTTCTAATTGTGCGAAAGTCGTGTCCGATTGATCTTGCATTTGTGATAATAAAGGCATTAGGAAATTCTCGATAAAAAAGACCGCTTAACAAGCGGTCGTTTATGCTAAAAGTTTTACAAATTAGCTGACACGAGCTAAATAGGCTTGGCGTGAGTTCTCATCAAAGATTTCTCGATGTTCGTTTAACACGAAACCGCCGAGTGCTTGTGCGAGATTTTCCGTCGTTTTTAATAATAATTTGAGATTTACAACATCATTACCTTCTGACGGTAAATGCATAAATAATACTAAACCGACCGTTGAAAAATGCTCGATTTTCGTTAAATCGAAGATACCCGGTTGCATCATATTCGCTACGCTGAAAATTACCGGCGAAGCGCTGTTGCCCATATGTTGGTGACGGTGGAAAATTTGGTATTCACCATATTGAAAACCTAACGCTTCGAGGCTTTGCACGACATAATCGCCGCGGAACTGCTGGCCTTCCGGCGCAACCACATAAAGAGTAAGCATATTATTTTCGGCAACCGGTTTTTGTTCCGCTACCGAATCCGCCTGCATGGAATTTTTCGCCAATTCGACTCGTACCGAAGCATCGGAATAAATATCCACATCTCCTTGCGCCGCTTGACGTTCCAATTCTTCTACCGATTGTTCTAACACGGAAGTAGCTTCCGCAATCGGTGATTGCGGCGCTTGAGTAAATGCCGGCTCAATATGCTGCGGTTGCGTTTGATATTGCACTTGTGTCTGGTATTGAGGCTGCGCTTGTAACGGCTGACCGCTATAAATCGGAGTTTCTTCTACTTTACTTTGATAAGCGGCGGAATCTTGTCCCGGTAAATTAATTTTTATTTCACGCAATGAGTTTTCCACTTCTTGCTGAATTTGCACCGGATTATCCGCTTCCGTTTCGCCGTGTTGTCCTGTTGTCTGCGCGTAAGACTGCGGATTAAACGAAGGCGGCACGTCCGAAACAATGTTATTAATCGGCGTTGAAGGCGGGCGGGTCGAGAAAGTATTCGAGAAAATACGTGATTTTTCACGACGAGCCGACCATAAACTGAAACCGATTAATACGGCGATTAATAAGCCCGCTAAAATAAAGAAAAGAATATGAAGCTCCATTTGGGGTCCTCTTTCATTTGAAATAATCTACAAAATTTAAATTTCACTATTTGCGAAAATAATGTGTCTAGCTTACCATATTTCTGATAAAAATTTGAGTTATTAAGGATAGATTAATTATGTCATCTGCATTCAACGAACCGCAAAGTGAATTAGGCTTAGGTTTCCACTATTTTATTTACGGCTGGCGATTAATGTTACAACGCCGGTTAATGCCGTTTGTCCTGATACCGGTAGCGATTAATGCGGTGTTAATGATCGCATTACTTTGGTTCTTTATCAGCCATATTGCCGGCTGGGCGGATTGGATCGTCAGCTTTATGCCTTCTTGGCTGGATTGGCTGACTATGATTTTAGTACCGCTTGCCGTGCTTTCATTAATTATGCTGTTTTATTTTACCTTTACCACCATTACCAACTTTATTGCCGCCCCGTTTAATGCGTTGCTGGCGGAAAAGGTCGAATTACAACTGACCGGAGAACAGCTTAATAATATGACGGTAGCGGAAATGTTAAAAGACGTACCGCGTATGCTAAAACGTGAATGGCAAAAAATGGCGTACAGTATTCCTCGTTTTATTGCACTGTTTTTATTAAGTTTCGTACCGGTTGTCGGGCAAACCGTGGTACCTGTTCTAACCTTTGTGTTCGGCGCTTGGTTATTAGCGATTCAATATTGCGACTACCCGTTCGATAACCATAAAATCAGTTTTAAACGTATGCGCAACGCTCTCGGGCAACGCAAAATTTTAAATTTCACCTTCGGTACATTCGTCAGTATTTTTACCGCTTTACCTTTTGTGAATTTAGTCGTGATGCCGGTTGCCGTCTGCGGCGCAACCGCTATGTGGGTCGAAGAATATCGCAACTTTATGTTAGGTAAAACGTCCGATTTTGACGGCGCGGACTATACCAATAAAACCGGCAGAGAAGTCAGTACGGAAACCCGTTCCGGTGCAGTAAATCCTAACGTACGTAACGGTGACATTAAGCCTCATTAAGCGGTCCGATTTCTCCCGTTTTTTGCAAAAAGAAGCCTCTCTTTCGAGAGGCATTTTAGTTATTTGGTTTTAGTGCTTTTCACTTTTTTAACTGCTTTTTTAGCTTCCGATTTTACTGCCGTAGCGTTTTCCTTTACCGTTTCTTGCGCTTGCTGTACAACCTGTTCCTGCTGCGCCGGTCTTTCAAAACCTTTTTCTTTCATACAAGCGTCAAATTTAATTTGATCTTTGCTTTCACCGACAGATTCTTGGCAAGCTTTTAACGCTTCTTCTACTTTAGTAAGCGAACTCGCTTCCGTAACTTGAGAGACCTGAGTAGGATCATTTGGTGACGAACACGCTGCTAATAATACCGCCAAAGTAGAAATACCGAGTGATTTTTTCATAGTGAAGTCCTAATTTGAGTTAAAAAAAGCGGGTAATTCATTTATTACCCGCTTTTTAGAAGCTTCTCTAAGCAATTAGTTCAGCAATATCTTACACATCATAAGTGGTTGAAGCTGTGTTACCGCCGCGACCTGTCCAGTTGGTGTGGAAAAACTCGCCGCGCGGTTTGTCGGTACGCTCATAAGTGTGCGCCCCGAAGTAGTCACGCTGTGCTTGCAACAAGTTTGCCGGCACACGCTCTGAAGTATAACCGTCTAAGAACGTGATCGCAGATGCCATACACGGCATTGGGATACCTACTTCGATAGACTTCGCCACCACTTTACGCCAGTCTGCCATTGCATTTTCTAAAATGCCTTTGAAGTAATCGTCCGAGCCTAAGAATACTAAGTCCGGATTCGCTTCATACGCATCACGAATATTGCCTAAGAAACGGCTACGGATGATACAACCTTCACGCCATAAAAGTGCGGTCGCACCGTAGTTGATATCCCAACCGAAGTTTTCTGACGCTTCACGAATAAGCATAAAGCCTTGTGCGTAAGAAATGATTTTTGAAGCAAGTAACGCTTTGCGAACCGCTTCAATCCACTCTTTTTTATCGCCTTCAACCGGCGTAATAGTTTTGTTGAATAATTTTGACGCAGCAACACGTTGATCTTTAAATGAAGATACGCAACGAGCGAATACCGATTCAGTGATTAAGGTCAATGGAATGCCAAAATCTAACGCATTGATACCTGTCCATTTACCTGTGCCTTTTTGACCTGCAGTATCTAAGATTTTCTCAACTAATGGCGTACCGTCTTCGTCTTTATAGCCTAAAATATCGGTGGTGATGTCGATTAAGTAGCTGTCTAATTCGGTTTTTTTCCACTCTTGGAAAATCGCTTGCATTTCATCGTAGCTTAAACCTAAACCGTCTTTTAAGAATTGGTATGCTTCACAAATTAATTGCATATCGCCATATTCGATACCGTTGTGAACCATTTTCACAAAGTGACCAGAACCTTCTTTGCCCACCCAATCACAGCAAGGCTCGCCTTTGTCGGTTTTCGCTGAAATCGCTTGTAAAATCGGTTTAACGTGTTCCCACGCTTCAATGTTACCGCCCGGCATAATTGAAGGCCCGTGACGCGCACCTTCTTCACCGCCCGAAACGCCGGTACCGATAAAACGAATACCTTTCGTCGCTAAATCTTTAACACGACGGTTTGAGTCAGGGTAATTTGAGTTACCACCATCAATAATGATGTCGCCTTCTTCTAAATGCGGAAGTAGTGCTTCAATAAATTGATCCACCACTTCACCGGCACGCACCATTAACATCACTTTACGCGGTTTTTCTAATTTCGCCGCTAAATCTTCTAACGAATAAGCACCGATAATATTTGTGCCTTTCGCCGCACCTGCTAAGAACTCATCCACTTTTGAAGTAGTACGGTTATACGCTACCACTTTAAAGCCGTTGTCGTTCATATTTAAAATTAAGTTTTGACCCATTACCGCTAAACCGATAACGCCGATGTCGCCTTTTACTGACATTGTTTTCTCCTGTTGGTTTTGATTCGTTACAAGCGGTCGAATTTGTAACATTTTTTGCAAAATTGACCGCTTGCCGATCCCCACACTACTAATGTATGGGGTTATAAATTGTGTGGTTGCCTTGCAACCAAGTTAATCTGCCCTCTGCAACAGCGTGGAAACACTATGTGTAATCTAGTATGTAAGTGCTAGATTATCATTCTGCTATTTTTCAAACTGCTGCTCAAAAATTATCTTCTGCTGTTCAATCTCTCGCACCAGCTCTTCTTCGCTTGGTAAATATGCCATATATTTGCTGGCAAACAGTTGTGAGCTGTCATTTAACACGGAATATTTCGCTACAACGCTATCCGCTTCGGTACAAAGCAACAAACCGATTGTAGGGTTATCATCAGAGCGTTTTTGAAAATCGTCATACATTCGCACATACATATCCAGCTGCCCGATATTTTGGTGCGTCAGCTTTTCGGTTTTGAATTCCACTATCACAAAACATTTTAGAATGTAATTATAGAACACTAAATCAATAAAGAAATCGGAAGTTTCCGTACGAATATGTTGCTGACGAGCCACAAAAGCGAAACCTTTACCAAGCTCCAATATAAATTGTTGTAAATTATCAATCAGAGCTTTTTCCAGCTCCGCTTCGCTATAAGCCAAATGAGTCGGCAGATTCAGAAATTCTAATACGGTCGGCGATTTAATAAAATCACTTGCTTGTAACTTTTGTGTTTTTTCTTGCATTTCCGCCTGCACAAGCTCTTTATCTTGGCTTGCAAGTAAACGCTCATAATAGAGTGTGGAAATATTACGATCTAGAGTTCGTACCGACCAATGATTTTCCGCCGCTTCTGTCAAATAATACAAACGAGCTTTATCGTTTGTAATTTTTAATGTTCGTTGAATATGTGTCCAAGTTAATTTGGAAATCACTGATTTCCAAATCTCCAAATCGGAAAACATTAAATAAAATTGACGGAAATTACAGGTATTCCGTTCGCCGAATCCTGAACCAAATTCATTCGTGAGAGTAACGGAAAGATTTTTAATAATCTCTTTGCCATATTCCGCACGCCCCTCACCATTCTGTTCTTCCAATACGATTCGCTCACCGATTTTCCAGTAGGCTTCCACCATAGCGGAATTTACCGCCGCATAGGCTTGCTGACGAGCGGAATGTAAAATCTGTTTAATTTCGTTAAGATAAGATGTTGTCAGCTTATTTTTCATATATTCTCCTTTATTAAAAAATAAAACATACTTATACACGCAAGCGGTCGAATTTGCAGAAAAGTTCGCAAATTCGACCGCTTATGATTTATAGGAAAAGTGCTTGCGTCCGTGAAACACTATGAATACTTAATATATTCCTACAATCAAATTTTACTTTCACGTTTGAAGGCTAATGCTAGGGTTGATAGTAACATCACGCCCGCCACGGCGATATATAAATCTTGTTTCGCCAAACCGCCGTCAAGCAATATTCCCGCTACTGTCGGCGCAAGAATCGAGCCTGCACGCCCAGCACCAATCGCCCAACCCACACCGGTATTACGGATATCCGCATCGTAACTCGCCGGATTGATAGTGTATAAACCGCTGATACAGCCGTTTACTAACGCCCCGACAACCACTCCCATTGCCATCGCCACGCCGAGTGCCGAAGATGAAAGGATAAACACCACAATCGCAATCGCCGATAATACGGTAAACAGCATTAATACCGCTCTTGCCTGCCAACGGCTGGCGATTAAACCGTAGATTAACGAACCGCCCGCACCGCCGATCGAAATCGCCATGCCTACATTGATACTGTCTTCCACCGTCATTCCCGCTTCTTTGAGCAATGCCGGAGTCCATGAGCTGATAAAATAGAAGCTGAACATAATGGCAAAGAACGAAAGCCATAATAATAAGGTTGAACGGCGATATTTATCATTAAACAGCTGAGAAATCGGCAGCTTGGTTTTCACCGCTTCAACTTTTTTCGGTAGCTCCCAATCACCGTTAAAACCAATTTTTTTCGCAATGTGATTTAAGCGTGCTTTGGCGTTTGCCGGTTGCTTCATGGTTAAAAAGTCAATCGACTCCGGTAACCAAATAAATAACACAACCCACACGACCGCCGTCATTGCCGCACCGGCAAAATACACCGCATGCCAGCTATAAGTCGCTTGCAACTCTTTCGCCATTATACCGCCGATCATCGCACCGATACCGAAGCCTGCCGCATAAACGCTGATCGCAAAGCTACGCCATTTTTTTGACGAATATTCGCTAGTGATCACATTGGTGCCGACTAAAATACCGCCCACTCCCAAACCGGTAATTACACGTGAAAAACCAAGTACAAACGGTGTGGTCGCTAATCCCGAAAGTAACAAACCAATCGCCGATAACGCTACGGAAAGTAATAATAACGGACGACGACCGAATTTATCCGCCAATGGCGCAAGGAAAAGCGAACCGATCGTCATACCGGCTAAACCGGCACTGATTAACACACCGAACTCAGTTTTAGATAAACCGAACTCTTTAGAAATATTGGTGGCGGTAAAGGCAATCGCCAATACGTCGAAACCGTCTAAAAAGTTCATCACGGCAGCCATAATTACGATTGCCCATTGATATACGCCCATACGTCCGTGATCAATCGCGAACCTTAAATTATTCGTATATTGTGGCGTTTGAATTGTCATAGGTATTCCTCATTAAAGATTTTCATTTAATAGGAATCCTAAATGAAACAATTGCAAAGAACAATGCAAATCTGCAATAACGGCATTGAAAAATATTAAGCTAAATTATGAATTTCATTCATAATCTACAAACTATAACAATTTTGCCGCTTCTCGATCTAAATACCACTCGGTCACACCGCTTTTAGCTTTAATACGAGCTGCCGGATACGGTAGTTTTTCCGCCTCGGTTTCATTAATTTCTTTTAAAATTTCCGCTTTTGCCGCACCTGTTACCAAGTAAGTGATACGCTTCGCCTGTTCAAGCAATTTAGCGGTTTTTGAAATACGAATTTGACCGCTTTCAGGATGTTTGGCAATAACCGCCACATTCTGGTCATTAAAATCGGTTTGATAAGGGAAAAGCGAAGCGGTATGACCGTCATTGCCCATACCGAGAATGATCCAATCAAAGGCTAAATCAGGTACGCAAGCGGTCAATTCTTGCGAAAATCTTGCAAGCTCTTGTTCTACCGGCTCTTCACCGCGAATACGGTGAATATTTTGTTGAGGAATTTGAATATGATCGAAGAGTAACTTTTGCACTTCACCATAATTACTTTCCGGATCAGTCGGCAGTACCATACGATCATCGCCCCACCAAAAGTGCAGATTTTGCCATTGAATTTCGCTATTGAACGGTGCTTGCGCTAACGTTTTAAACAGTAATTTAGGGGTTGAACCGCCGGATAAGGAAATATGTACCGGACGGTTTAATTGACTGTATAACACAAATTCTTGTGCGATTTTTTCCACCGCTTGTTGAGCGGATTGGAAGGTGATGTAATTCATTAACATTTCCTTTTAATTCATACTCAAATCTCCCCCTCTTTAGTAAAGAGGGGGAGATTTATTTGCTAAATTTATACTTTTTTCTTCATCACACCTGAAGGTTTACGCCAAACTTTACCGTGTTTGGCGATAAGTTTATCCGCTTCGGTCGGCCCCCAAGTGCCGGCTTCGTATTCATAAACTCTGCCTCTTTCCGCTTTATAATCTAAAATCGGCTGAACGAATTTCCAACAAGCGTGTACCGCATCGGTACGCGCGAATAAAGTCGCATCGCCTTTCAACGCATCTAATAATAAACGCTCATAAGCGGTTAATAGGCTGGAAGCCGAACTTAAATCGGAATAACGGAAGTCCATGGAAACTTCTTTCGCCTCAAAGCCTGCACCCGGTTTTTTCAAGCCGAAACGCATTGAAATCCCCTCGTCCGGTTGCACTCGGATAATTAATTTATTTTCCGGCGCATTTTGGCTGAATACCGGATGCGGCGTGGTTTTAAAATGAATTACCACTTCGGTGACACGGGTCGGTAAACGTTTACCGGTACGCACATAAAACGGCACACCCGCCCAACGCCAGTTATCAATCTCACACTTAATCGCCATATAGGTTTCGGTATTCGAATCCGCCGGTACGCCTTTTTCTGCTAAGTAACCGGCAACCATCTGATCATCCACTTCACCCGCTACATATTGTCCGAGTACCACATTATTTTTTACATCTTCAGCAGTAAGCGGATGTAAGCAATGCAGCACTTTCGCCACTTCGTCACGCATTGAATCGGCATTAATAATTGCCGGCGGCTCCATCGCAACCATCGCCAACACTTGTAATAAGTGGTTTTGGAACATATCGCGCATTGCGCCCGAACCGTCATAATATCCGCCGCGTTCTTCTACACCGATCGCTTCCGCACCGGTAATTTCTACGTAATCAATGAAATTACGGTTCCATAAAGGCTCGAATAAACCGTTTGAGAAACGAAGTACAAGTAAATTTTGAACCGTTTCCTTACCTAAATAATGGTCGATACGGTAGATTTGATGTTCTTCAAAGTAATGATGAATTTTCTCGTCTAATTCTTTAGCGGTTTTAATATCGTAACCGAACGGTTTTTCGACGATGATACGTTTCCAGCCGTATTCTTCGGTGGTTAAACCGTGTGCGGCTAAACATTCCGGAATCACGCCGTATAAACTCGGCGGCGTAGAAAGATAATAAAGCGTATTACCGCAACTGCCGTATTTATCGTGCAATTCGTCTAAGCGAGGTAATAATTTGGCATAGTCCAAGGCATCGGACGTATTTACCGCTTGATAATACAAATGGGTACAGAAGTCTTCTAACTCCTGTCCTTGCGCTTTCTCAAATTTAACTAACGCATCACGCATTTTGGTACGGAAAGAATCGTCCGTTAATTCGGAACGCGCTACGCCCAATACCGAGAAATGCTGCCCTAAGCGACCAACTCTAAACAAGTTATAAAGTGCCGGAATTAACTTACGAAAAGTTAAATCGCCCGATGCACCAAAAATAACAATACAACTATTTTCAATATTCATTTTTTTCTTTTTATCCTAAGTGTATGAATTATTTAACCAATATGTAACATTTTAAAAAGGATTACAAATAACTATTGTGCATTAAATCTAAAAATTTGTTCCCAAGCCAAATGCTTATCCGCCACCATCACGAAATAGGGGTTGATAAAAGTTGAACGCCGATTATAAGTAAGCGGTTCAAACTTCAAATTAAAAATTTTGCCGCCTACTTCCGAAAGTAATACTTCGGCAACCGCCGTATCCCATTCTCCGGTATCGCCGAAACGTACGTAACAATCCGCTTTACCTTCGGCAAGTAAACCCGCTTTTAGACTGCTTGAACCGTATTGGAAGATTTCCGCTTGATAAGATTTATCTACCGAATTTAATACCGCCTGCTGCGCAGATGCCCCCATCGTAATCTTCAAGCGATTATCCTGAAGTAAGCCCTGATGTCCGACAAGCGGTCGAATTTCGCCGTTTTCTTGCAAAAATGCGCCCTTTCCCGCCATAGCAAAATAAGTCTTCGCTAAAATCGGAGAATGGATCACACCTAACACCGGGCGATGATCTTGCACCAAGCCGATTACCACAGAAAATTGATCGGTACGATCAATAAATTGTTGCGTCCCGTCTAACGGATCAATGATCCAATATTCTTGCCAAGTTTGTCGATCCGCTAATGCGATATTACAATTTTCTTCGGATAAAATCGGCACGTCCGGCGTTAATTGACGAAGTTTTTCCGTTACGAATTGGCTGATAAACAGATCCGCCTCCGTAACCGGTGTATGATCCGCTTTGATTTTGACCTGTACCGAACACTGATAAAAACGTTTAAGGTGTTCTCCCGCTTCTATCGCAATCCGTTTAACCGCTTCCAACAGCGTTGAATTTAATGGTTGCATACTAAAATTCCCTTATTTCCGACCGCTTGCCAGATAATCTCTTAGCATAAACAGAGCGGATAAATTTCTTGATTCCGCAAAATTCGGATCAGCCAGTAATTCGTCTATATCGGCTAACGGTATGCGTACGATTTCTAACGGCTCCGGCTCATCACCCGCTAATTTGGACGGATAAAGATCTTGAGCAATAAATAAGTGCATTAAACCGAACATATGGCTCGGACCGCTATAAAGCGAACGTAAAAATTCGATCCGTTTTGCGCCGAAGCCGATTTCTTCTTGTAATTCTCGATTGGCACTAACTATCGGCTCTTCGCCCGAATCAACGATCCCTTTCGGAAAACCTAACTCATAACGTTCGGAACCTACCGCATATTCTTTGACAAAAATAAGATGCTGATCTTGAATCGGTATGACCATCACGGAAGAACGACGTTGCGGCGTTAAACGCTCAAATCGACGTTCTTCACCGTTTGAAAAACGCAAATCGACCGCTTGTACTTCAAAGATACGTGTTTTAGCGATCGTTTCTACTGAAAGAATTTCCGGGAGCTGACGTGCTGTGGTCATAAGATATTCTCATTACTACTATTTAATTTTCTAAAGATACCATATTTTATGATAAAATTTATTTAAATTTATGCAGTAAATTCCGTATAAATAAAATCATTTACGTTCAAATTGATCTAAGTATCTTAATTAGGTGTTTTTCATGAAAAATACAGCGGAACGAGATAATGAAGTTCGCCTTGATAAATGGCTATGGGCGGCTCGTTTTTACAAAACGCGTTCGATCGCCAAAGCAATGATTGAAGGCGGTAAAGTGCATTATAACGGGCAACGAGCGAAAACCAGCAAAACTGTCGAAATCGGCGCAACTATCAAGCTACGCCAAGGTAACGATGAAAAAGAGATCATCGTCACGGCACTCAGCGACCAACGTCGAGGCGCACCGGAAGCGCAATTGCTTTACCAAGAAACCGAAAAAAGCATTAAACAACGTGAAGCGATTGCCTTTGCTCGTAAAGCGAATGCGCTTTCGATGCCGCATCCGGATCGCCGCCCGAATAAAAAGGAACGCCGTGATTTGGTAAAATTTAGAGATCAAATATTGTAATTTATCAATTCGCCCCTATATTGAACTCGATTTGACGGCACACAGTTTACGGTGTGCCTTCTTTTATTTTAACAAGCGGTCAAATTTGTACATTTTTTTGCAAATCACACCGCTTTCATTAGGAAAAACCATGAGTTATACAAAAGACAACGACAAGCTTTATCGCTATTTATTCCAAAACCGTGCCGTGCGTGGCGAATGGGTTCGTTTAAACGATACCTTTACCGAAACGCTGAATACCCACCAATATCCGAAAGCGGTACAAAATTTATTAGGCGAAATGTTGGTCGCAACCAGCCTACTTACTGCGATTATGAAATTTGAAGGGACGATTACCGTCCAAATTCAAGGTGACGGTCCGCTCAAATTAGCGGTGGTAAACGGTAATGAAAAACAACAGTTACGTGCATTAGCGCGTACTCAAGCGGAAATTGCCGATAATGCGAGCTTAAGCGAAATGATCGGCAACGGCGTATTGGTCATTTCGATTATGCCGAATGACGGCGAACGTTACCAAGGGGTGATCGCGTTAGATAAACCGACTATTCGTGAATGTTTGGAAGATTATTTTATTCGTTCCGAACAGCTTCAAACGCATTTAGTGATTCGTACCGGCGAATATGAAGGTAAAGCGGTTGCCGGCGGTTTATTATTACAAATTATGCCGGACGGTACGGGTACGCCGGAAGATTTCGAGCATTTAATGACGCTTGCCGAAACGGTGAAAGACGAAGAATTATTCGGCTTAGAAGCGGAAGAACTTTTATTCCGTCTATATCACGAAGAACAGGTTGAAGTCTATCCGCCGCAAGAGACCGAATTCCATTGCGGCTGTTCCCGCGAACGTTCGGGTAATGCGATTTTATTGTTACCGATGGAAGAAATCGATGAAATGCTTGCTGAGAAAAACGGTGTCATCGATATGCAATGCGAATGCTGCGGCACGCAATATTTCTTTGATAAAAACGCCATTATGGAATTTAAACAAGAAGCGGATAAACTCAATCAATTAGGTTTATAACGCAAAAAATAAGCGGTTCGATTTTGTATAAATTTTACTAAATCGAACCGCTTACTTTATTGAGTCATTAAATCAGAATATTTGCTAATGCAATACCCACACAACATGCGGTAATTACCCCGACTAAACCTGGCGCCATAAAGCTGTGGTTGAAGTAGTATTTACCGATTTTGGTTGTACCTGTCACGTCAAAGTTTACCGTTGCAATATCTGACGGATAGTTAGGAATAAAGAAGTACGCATAGGTTGCAGGCATTAAACCGACTAATAACGGTGCCGGTAAACCGATGGCAATACCGACCGGTAATAACATTTTCGCCGTTACCGCTTGGCTGTTTACCACTACGGATACTGCAAATAATGCGAAGGCGAACGTCCAAGGCTGCGCTTTAATCATTTCGGTTACACCCGCTTTAAATGAAGGCATCGCATAACTGAAATAAGTATCGCTCATCCACGCAATACCGAAGATTGCGATAGTCGCCACCATACCGGATTTAAATACTACGCCGTTCGGTACTTTTTTCACATCGGTTTTGGTTAATACTAAGATTAAACCGCCGAAAGTCAGCATCACGATTTGAATGATTTTATCCATACCGGCCGTTTTGCCCGTATCCGCCATCACCGGTTTAATTGCCGGCACCATTGCGATAATAACGATCGTTGCGATTGCCGCTAAGAATAGATAAACGGAATTTTTCGCACTTGCCGGTAATTGCTCGTCTAATGAAGTAGAACTGGTTTCTTCAATTTGTTTACGCAATACGGGGTCTTGCATACGACGTTGATATTCCGGATCATCCTCAAGCTCTTTACCGCGACGTAAACTATATAAACACATTGCAAGTACACCAACAAATGTTGCAGACATGGTTACCGCTACGATATTTAAAAGTGTAACGCCTTCAAAGCCCGGTAATTTGGTAATTTCGGTTAAGTAATACGCCACTGCAGCTGAAAGCGGGCTACCGGTAATCCCTAATTGCGAAGCAACCGATGCCGCCGCCATCGGGCGTTCAGGACGAATTTTATTTTTTAACGCAATGTCACCGATAATCGGCATAATTGAATATACCGAGTGACCGGTACCTAACATTAAAGTCATTACATAAGTTACGATAGGACCAAGTAGCGTGATGCGTTTCGGATTACTACGTAAGATACGTTCCGCGATTTGTAACATAAATTTCAAACCGCCCGCCGCTTCAAGTACAGACGCACAAGTCACCACGGCTAAAATGACCAACATTACGTCAATCGGTGCTTTTGAAAGCGGCATACCGAGGAAAAATACTTCCACAAATAAACCGATACCGGAAACAACCCCTAAACCGATACCGCCGTAACGGCTACCCGCATAGAGGAATGCTAATAAAAGCAAAAATTCTGCATAAAGCATATAAACTCCAAAAAATTAAAAATAACTAATCACTGTGCGCAAGTGTACTTGAGCGAGTGCCGTGATTCTTTGCATTTGATCAAAAACAGATTAACACTTTAGTAGTATTTTTTCAAAAATTAAAATATTCTGTTATTCCTATCAAAATATCGCTATAAATTGAGCAATGCTTACTTGACGAGCTCGAAAATGTTATTATTTAAACGATATATTTTTGCTCGGAGGAGCTATGCTCGAAATTTATCTGCTTGCCATCCCGTTTTGTTTTCTGATCGTCTTCTTTTCACAATTCTTTCGTCTTGGTTTGCTTAAAGCCGTATTGTTTAGCTTATTGATTGCCGTCACTTGGCCCGTTTCATTCGTCGTTCTTGGGTTTAACCGACTTTTTCGTTCTCGTTAAAGACCGCAATCAATACGTTTAGTCCGTCATCACTATACTCCTATAAATTTTTATTCAATTATAAACAAAAAGCCTTGCATTTAATGAATAAAAATGCAAAATAAAAGAATTATTATTCACACATAAATTTAGATTGAATTAACGACTTGATAGCAAACGTTTGCTTTGTTAGAATTATGCGCCTACTTCTACGAGAAAGGTTAATGGCGACTCTCAAGTACCAACCCCATAAATTTTTAGGAGTAAAAATGTTAAACCCTACCCTTTTTATGCCCGTAAAAGGCATAACGGATAAAATAGCGAATTCTTTCGCCGTATTTGTCCATTTCATTTCAAAGCATTCTCGTCTTGCAATTCCACATTTTATATATCCACGATCTCGAATAAGTTGTTTCACTTATACAAGCGGTCAAATTTTTAAATCTTTTTACTTATAGAACAGGAGCAATATCATGGCATTTAACCTTAAAAATAGACATTTACTCAGCCTTGTAAACCACACTGAACGTGAAATCAAATTCTTATTAGACTTATCCCGCGATCTAAAACGAGCGAAATATGCAGGAACCGAACAACAACGATTAAAAGGTAAAAACATTGCGTTAATTTTTGAGAAAACTTCAACCCGTACCCGTTGCGCTTTTGAAGTGGCGGCTTACGATCAAGGCGCACACGTAACTTATATTGACCCGACTTCATCACAAATCGGTCATAAAGAATCGATGAAAGACACCGCTCGCGTATTGGGCAGAATGTACGATGCGATTGAATACCGCGGCTTTAAACAATCGGTGGTAAACGAATTGGCAGAATATGCCGGCGTACCGGTATTCAACGGTTTAACCGATGAATTCCACCCGACCCAAATGTTAGCCGACGTTCTCACTATGATCGAAAATTGTGAAAAACCGTTAAGCCAAATCAGTTATGTTTATATCGGTGACGCACGTAACAACGTAGGTAACTCATTACTGTTAATCGGTGCGAAATTAGGAATGGACGTCCGTATTTGTGCGCCGCAAGCATTATTACCAGAAGACAGCCTTGTTGAAATGTGCCAAAAATTCGCAGCGGAAAGCGGTGCAAGAATTACCGTAACCGACGATATCGATACCGCAGTAAAAGGGGTGGATTTCGTGCATACCGACGTTTGGGTATCTATGGGCGAGCCGCTTGAAACTTGGGGCGAACGTATCGATATGCTAATGCCGTATCAAGTTACGCCGGAACTCATGAAACGTACCGGTAATCCGAAAGTGAAATTTATGCACTGCTTACCGGCATTCCATAACAGCGAAACAAAAATCGGCAAACAAGTTGCGGAAAAATATCCGGCTTTAGCAAACGGTATCGAAGTAACCGAAGACGTATTCGAATCACCGGCAAACGTCGCTTTCGAACAAGCGGAAAACCGTATGCACACCATCAAAGCTGTCATGGTCGCGAGCTTAGCGTAAGAAGTAGAAAAAGGAACAAACATGAAAATCGTAGTAGCCTTAGGCGGTAACGCTTTATTAAAACGCGGTGAGCCGATGACCGCCCAAAACCAGTCGGCAAATATCAAAATCGCCGCAGAACAGTTAGCAAAAATCAAACCGAATAATGAATTAGTCATTTCACACGGTAACGGTCCTCAAGTCGGATTAAGCGCATTACAACACGCCGCTTACCACGCGATTGATAACAAAATCGAGCCTTATCCGCTTGACGTGTTAGTTTCGCAAACCGTCGGTATGATTGGTTATATGTTACAACAAGAACTGACCAATCTCGTGCCGGAACATCCGACGCAAACCTTAGTCACTCAAGTGATTGTTGATGCGAAAGATCCGGCTTTTGCCAAACCGAGCAAACCGATCGGACAGGTTTACTCAAAAGAAGAAGCGGAAAAACTCGCCGCTGAAAAAGGTTGGACGGTAATGGCGGACGGTCAATACTACCGCCGAGCGGTGCCAAGCCCGAAACCGCAATCGGTTACCGGTATTGAAGCGGTCAAAGCGTTATTGGCACAAGATCAAATCGTGATTTGCGGCGGCGGCGGCGGCGTGCCGAGTATTCGTGACGAACAAGGTAAATTACAAGGCGTTGAAGCGGTTGTGGATAAAGACCTTGCCACTGCGGTAATTTCACAACAACTGGATGCGGATTTATTTATTATCGCAACCGATGTCAAAGCGGCATGCGTAAACTTCAACAAACCGGAGCAACTACAAATTGCCAAAGCTAATCCGGCGGAATTGGAAAAACTGGCGGACGAATTTGCACCGGGTTCAATGGGACCAAAAGTACAAGCTGTGATTAACTTTGTTAAAGCAACCGGTAAAGATGCTGCAATCGGCTCACTTTCCGATATTCAAGATATTGTAGCCGGTAAAGCGGGAACTCGTGTTACCAACAGTATTTCCGGTATCGAGTTTTATAAGTAAGCAAAAACAAGCGGTCGGATTTTACTAAAATCTGCAATATCAAGGGGGCGTACCGAGTACGTCCCTTTTTCATGCAATTGATTAGTTATTGGGAATATTCGTACCATCGTTTTCTGTGAAGTTCCGTGTCTTCCGTGAATAAAATTCTATTTGCAAAAAATCGAACAAATTTAACCGCTTGTTACATAAAAAAGCCCCTACTTTGATCTGACCCCAAAAAGTTAGACTGTTTTAATTTAAGGACTGAATTCTGTATTGTACAGGGCTCAGTCCTTTTAATTTCACTTGAATACGCTCATTGTTGTAATAATGAATGTACTCGTGAATCACTTTCTCAAGTTGTTCGAAAGTGTCAAATCGCTTACCAAAGTAACATTCCGTTTTCAATCGCCCAAAAAAACTTTCCATTGCCCCATTATCCAAACAATTCCCTTTTCTCGACATACTTTGTTTAATATGATGTTTTCTCAGCATTTCTTGATAGTCTGCCATCTGGTATTGCCAGCCTTGGTCGGAATGTAAAATCGGTTTAGCGTTCTTAGGCAGTTTTGCGACCGCTTGCTTTAGCATCCGCATCACTTGCTCAAAGTTCGGACTTCTTGCTAAATCATAAGCAAGAATTTCACTATTAAATAAGTCTTTAATGGGGGATAAATAGAGCTTGCCTTCCGCACATTTAAACTCAGTGATATCCGTTACGAGCTTTTCATTTGGCGAGTCTGCGTGAAAATCCTGTTGCAATACATTCTCGGCAATTTTACCCACTTCACCTTGATAAGAACGATATTTCCTCTGCTTACATTTCCCTTTTAAATCAAGCTGTTGCATTATCCTTTGAATACGCTTATGGTTAATCGCACCAAAAAAATCACGTAACTTTAACGTAATACGACGATAGCCATAATTGCCATCATTATCCTAATAAATCTCAATCACTTTCTGCCTCATCACTGCATTTTTATCGATTTTAGGCGGTAAGTGATAAAAGAACGTACTACGTTTTAAACCCGTCAAAGGGAGGAGGATTTCTAAGGGAAAATCCACTCGCAACGTTTTTACGATGGCTGCTTTTGCCGCATTTTTTGTTGGTTGAACTCCCGCAGCTTTTTTAGGTAAGCTACCTCCGCTTCCAGCTCTAAAATACGATAACGTAAGCGTTCTTCTTCAGTTTTAGGTGGAGGAGGCATTTTCGGGTATTTCGGTTTCATTGTCGGACGACCTTTTGGTTTGGGTAATAAGCCGTTTATACCTTGTTCTTCAAAGATGTGCAACCATTGGCTAATCGAACCTGAATTAGCAATACCAAAATGAAGGGAGGCGCTTTCCGCAGAAAATTGCCCTTTTTTGACCGCTTGTATGACGGTTAATTTGAATTCGGGGGAATATTTTTGCTTCTTACCCATCACCGCTAGTCCATTGATTCCGTTGTGATTAAATTGAGCAATCCACCGAGTTAAGGTTTTCTTGGATAATTGAAAATGTCGTTGAGTGAATAAACGTTTTTTATCATTTTGGAGATAAAACTCGATGACTTGTTGTTTGAATAGCGAGTTATATTTAGTCATAAAAAAATCTGCACCTTAATCCGTTGGAGGTTTAGTCCAACTTTTGGGGGGCAGATCAAACCGCAAGATTTAGGGGCTTTTACTATATTCATCACTAATTATTTAGCTTGCGCTTTTTTCACCCATATCGCTGAGATTGAGAACGCAACGATAAATGAAATCGCCATACCTACCGAGTACATCGCAAGGCTGTCCGGCTTAATTGAAGGCACGCCTAAGAAGCCTGCCGCACCTAATGCGATTGCTTTTACGTTAAAGAATGCGATAAACGCAGAAGCTAAGCCAGATCCTGCCATCGCAGCGATAAATGCTTGGCGGTAACGTAAGTTTACACCGAACATTGCCGGTTCTGTAATACCTAATAATGCCGAGATACCGGACGGCACGGCTAAACCGCGTACTTTCGCATCTTTCATTGCGAACGCTACCCCTAAACACGCCGCACCTTGTGCGATGTTAGACATTGCAGCAATTGGGAAGATAAATGTACCGCCGGTATTCGCCATTTCCGCTAATAATTGCGTTTCTACCGCAATAAAGGTTTGGTGCATACCGGTGATTACGATTGGTGCGTAAAAAGTACCGAAGATTGCCCCGCCGATAAAGCCTAAGCTGTCATATAACCAAGTTAAACCCGCTGAAATCGCCGAACCCGCTTCACGACCGAACGGACCGATTACGGTAAACGCCAAGAAACCGGCGATAAATAACGACATCATAGGGGTAACTAAGTTATCCAAATAAGAAGGCACAAATTTACGGAAACCTTTTTCAAGCGTTGCCAATACCCACGCCGAAACGATAGTCGGGATAACCGTACCTTGATAGCCCACTTTTTCGATTTCTAAGCCAAGTACGTTCCAGTATTTGATATTGCCTTCCATTAAGGTTTTTGCGTAGTTCCAACCGTCCGCTAATGCAGGGTGAACTAACAGCATACCGAGCGCCGCACCTAGGAACGGGTTACCGCCGAATTTACGCGTTGCGGAGAAACCGAGTAACACCGGTAAGAAGACAAACGGTGCGTTTGCAATCGTATTGATAAAATCAATCAGATCCGCAAATTGCGGATATTTACTTGCAACCGACTCACCTTCCCAGAAGAAACCGACCGAAGTCAGCATCGAGTGGATACCCATCAGCAAACCGCCTGCCACGATAGCAGGAATGATCGGCACGAAAATATCCGCTAAGCCTTTCACTAAACGTTGTAATAAGGGTTGGTTTGCCGCACCTGCCGCCGCCACTTCGGAAGTGCTCATATCGCCGATACCCATTTGTTTTTGCATTTCGGCGTGTACTTTATTTACCGTACCGGAACCGAAAATAATTTGGTATTGACCGCTGGTTGAGAATTGACCTTTAACGCCTTCGATATTCTCAATCGCTTGTTTATCCACTTTTGCCTCGTCCGCAAGCGTTAAACGCAAACGTGTCGCACAGTGCGCAAGCGTGGTAATGTTTTCTTTGCCACCGAGCTTAGCAATCGTTTGCTCGGCAATTTTAGGGAAGTTCATAGTTTGCCACCTATTTTTATATAAAAAATTAAATGCACTTATTCTAACTAAAACGGTTTAGCTAAAACAGAAAATTTTGCTAAAACGTTTTAGTTTTGTCGATTAGATCACAATTTTAGTAAATTCAGCCCTTTGCATAGTATAAAATACATACAGAAAATAATGAATTAAGTAAAAAGTAAAATCAGTTAGACAATTAATTTATCCGTTAAAACTTTTCCGTTTTCAATCGTCAAAATACGATCAAATAACGATTTACTTTCTTCAAATTGGTGAGTGACCATCAATAAGGTTAAATTTTGTTGTCGGCAAATCTTTGCCACTAACTCTTGCAGTTCGTTTCTACGTTTTGGATCCAGTGCCGAAAACGGCTCGTCGAGCAGTAAAATCGGTTGCTTGCGTAATAAGGTTCTTGCCAATGCCACCCGCTGTTTTTGTCCGCCGGAAAGCTGATCCGCTCGTCTATTCAGTAAATCGGCAATCCCCATCTGTTCGGCAATTTGTCGAACCTGTGTTTTTTGATCCTTATTAAGTTTTAAACTCGGAATTAACGCCAATCCGATATTCTGCTCGACAGTTAAATGCGGAAACACGTTATTATCCTGAAACAACATTGATACCGGGCGTTCCGCCACTTCCGTTGCGGTATGGTTGCAAGCATTCAGCCAAATTTGACCACTTGTCGGTATTTCAAATCCGGCAATCAAATTTAATAAAGTGCTTTTGCCCGCACCGCTTTCCCCGACAATCGCCACACGTTGTCCTTGCGGCACTTCTAATACAAAGTGCATCGGAGTTTGTTCATAATCAAAACGAACATTCAAGCGAATCATTTGATTTTCTCTTTCTGTGCTATAAATAAAAACGGCAATAATGTGAATAGCATCAATACTAAAGCGGTTACCGCCGCATCTTCGGTTCGGTAGCTCCCTAGCTGTTGATATAACAAATAAGGCAGCGAACTGAAATCCGGGCCGCCGAAAAAAGCAATCACTGCGAAGCTGCCCAAACTGGAAGATATCGCTAAAGCAAACGCACTGACAAGCGGTCTGATTAAGTAATTTTTTTCCACAATCCACCAACGGCGGAATCCGCTCAACCCTAAACTACGCGCTAATTTATCTTGTGCGGTAAGCGAATGCCACATCGCGGCAAAAATAAGGCGATAAATATAGGGTAATAAGGTTAAACCGTTACAAATCCCGACTAACCATAATAAATGCGATGTGCTTAATTCAACATCCATCAATAATAGGAATAAACCGACCGCTAATAGAAATACCGGTAAAATCAAAGGATAAGTCGCAACACCGTTCAAAATACCGTATTGCCATTTTTGATGTTTAAATGCCAATTGTCTGGTTTCCAAGGCTAGTAAATAGGCAATAAATAACACCGAACAAGAGGCAATCAGACTGAGTAAGAATGAAAACCAAGCGGCTTCCCATAACGCCGAATTTAGCAATCGCTCACTGAAATTGGAAACGGAAATACCGGACCAAACCACACTGGCAAGCGGTAAAATAATCAATAAACTTTGCAACAGCAGTACGATTTGTAATCCTTTCTTTTGCCACCCCAGCGGTTTGGGCTTCCAAATCATATCCACTACCGGCGTATATTGTTTGGCGTTGTTAAAGGCATACTTGGCGGTAAAGTCCATTAGCAGTTGCAACAAGATACCTACCGCTAATTGAACCATAATCAATATAACCGCTTTTGCAAAATCAAACTCAAAAGTCACCGCTTGATAGATAGCGACTTCCAATGTGCTGTATTTCGGACTACCGCCTAACATTAGCACGATAGGGAAACTGGTAAAACAAATTAAAAAGACGTTTGCAAAAGCATAGGGTAAAGTCCCGCTTAACATCGGTAATTCGACGATCTTAAAATAAGACCAGCCTTTCAGATTCATTTGTGCGGCTAAACGATGTTGGCTGCTTGGAATAAGAGTTAAACTCTCCACACAATATTTTGTCACTAACGGCACATTAAAAAAAACATGGGCGAGCAAAATGCCTTGTAAACCATACAGTTGAAATTGCCACTCAATACCCAACCATTTTAGAAATGCCGCCATCCATCCCGAATTTCCCCAAAATCCGATTAATGCGAAAATAACCACAAGCGAAGGTAACGCCCAAACAAAGGAAAGAATTTTATACAGATAAGATTTTCCGATAAAGTCCAAATAAAAAAACGCTCTGGCTAATAAAACGCCTAACATACAGGTAAGAACCGCCGATAATCCGGCCTGTAAAAAACTATATTTTAAAATCGGTAATACATCGGAAACACTCCACATACTGTCGTCTTGTCGATGTGCCATTAATGCAAACAGGCTCATGGCATAAATCGCAACAATCGCGAGATACACCAACCAAGCACTACATTTGGATAAGGAACGAGACGGATTTTCCTTTGCCGTAAACGGATGAATAATTTTTAACATGTTCTCAACTATTTTTTACGCAATCGTTTAATTAGCGCTTATTTCCCGAAATTGACGTGAGGCAAAATTCACTCCTTTTGATTAATTAATACGCGTATATTTAATATTTATCAAAAGATTTTCAGGTTTTAAGCGTGTTTTTAGATCTTTTTTGTAGTAAAGTTAGCACAAATAGTAATGGGTTTTAATTACTTAAACCGATTTTTTTCACTTTAAAAATTTAAGAGGAATCTTATATGTACTCAAAAGACGTTGTTATTACTGCACCTAACGGTTTACATACTCGCCCTGCAGCAGAGTTCGTTAAAGCGGCTAAAGGTTTTGCATCGGATATTACGGTAACTTCCGGCGGTAAAAGCTCAAGTGCGAAAAGTCTGTTTAAACTCCAAACATTAGGTTTAACGCAAGGTACGACAATCACTATTTCTGCAGAAGGTGAAGACGAGCAAAAAGCGGTTGATTTCTTGGTGGATTTAATTCCTACTTTAGAATAATTTCTTTCCGTTTCTTATTATGTTGTAAAGCAGCCCTATTGCCTTTCCTATTAAAAAAATAGGGATGGAATAGGGTTGTATTGTGCTATATGAGCATTTAATCACTTTTAGACAAGGACATATTATGATTACAGGTATTGCAGCTTCTCCGGGTGTCGTGTTTGGTAAAGCGCTCGTATTAAAAGAAGAACCTATTGTACTTAATACCCAAAAAATCACAGCGGATCAAATTGAAGCTGAAAAAGCCAAATTCTTTGCCGGTCGTGAAAAAGCGGCGGCACAATTGACTGCGATTAAAGAGAAAGCCAGACGCACGCTCGGCGAGGAAAAAGAAGCGATCTTTGAAGGTCATTTAATGATCTTGGAAGACGAAGAACTTGAAGAAGAAATTCTCGGTTATATTGCGGATAATCTCGTTACCGCCGATGTTGCGGCAAGTAAAGTTATCGATATGCAAGCGTCGATGTTAGCGGAAATTGATGACGAATACTTGAAAGAACGTGCAGGCGATATTCGTGATATCGGTAACCGTTTATTACGTAATATTTTAAATATGCACATCATCGACTTAGGTGATATTCAAGAAGAAGTCATTTTAGTCGCTTACGACTTAACGCCTTCCGAAACCGCACAGTTAAACTTAGATAAAGTGTTAGGTTTTATTACCGATATCGGCGGTCGTACTTCTCATACTTCAATTATGGCTCGCTCGTTAGAGCTTCCTGCCATCGTCGGTACAAACGATATTACCGCTCGTGTTAAAACCGGCGACACGTTAATTTTAGATGCGGTAAACAACCAAATTCATATTAATCCGTCCGAAGAAGCACTTGCCGAATTTAAAGCGGTTCAAGAACGTGTCGAAGCTGAAAAAGCGGAACTTGCCAAATTAAAAGATTTACCGGCGGAAACCTTAGACGGTCATCGTATCGAAGTTGCGGGTAACATCGGCACTATTCGTGATGTGGACGGCGTCTTACGTAACGGCGGCGAATCGGTCGGTTTATACCGTACCGAATTCTTATTTATGGATCGTAGCGAATTACCGAGCGAAGAAGAGCAATTCCAAGCGTATAAAGAAATCGTTGAAGCGATGGACGGTAAACAAGTTGTATTACGTACCATGGATATCGGCGGCGACAAAGAATTACCGTACTTAAACCTACCGAAAGAGATGAATCCGTTCTTAGGCTGGCGTGCGGTGCGTATCGGTTTAACCCGTCGTGAAATCTTAGATACGCAATTACGTGCGGTATTACGTGCTTCGGCATTCGGTAAATTGGCGGTAATGTTCCCGATGATTATCTCGGTTGAAGAGATTCGCGAATTAAAAGCGATCGTTTCCGGACTTAAAGAACAGCTCCGTGCGGAAGGCAAAGCATTCGATGAGAACCTACAATTAGGCATCATGGTTGAAACGCCGTCTGCAGCGGTAAATGCTCGCCACCTAGCGAAAGAAGCGGACTTTTTCAGTATCGGTACGAACGACTTAACTCAATATACCCTAGCGGTTGATCGCGGTAATGAGATTATTGCGCATTTATATAATCCGTTAAGTCCATCAGTATTGAACTTAATCAAACAAGTGATTGACGCCTCACATGCCGAAGGTAAATGGACCGGTATGTGCGGTGAGTTGGCCGGTGACGTTCGTGCAACCGCATTATTACTCGGTATGGGCTTAGACGAGTTCAGTATGAGTGCGATTTCCGTCCCTCACGTGAAAAGACTTGCTCGCTCGATTAATTATGCCGATGCGAAAGCATTAGCGGATGAAGCTTTAGCACAACCGACGGCTGCGGATATTGAAAAGCTGGTCAATGATTTTTACGCTAAACTGAACTAATTTTCAATAAATGGCATACAAAGACAAGATTCTCGTATAGAATGTACGGGTATTTTGTCTATTATTAAAATAACGGAGATTTCTATGGGCTTTTTCGACAAATTATTCGGCTCAAAACAAGCAGCCGCAAAAGAGGTTAAAGTATATTCTCCTCTTTCAGGTGAAATCGTAAACATCGAAGACGTACCGGACGTGGTATTCTCAGAAAAAATCGTAGGTGACGGTGTTGCTATTCGTCCGAATTCAGATACCATCGTTGCACCGGTAAACGGTACAATCGGTAAAATCTTTGAAACCAATCACGCATTTTCAATCGAATCGGAAGAAGGTGTTGAATTATTCGTTCACTTCGGGATTGATACGGTTGAATTAAAAGGTGAAGGCTTCACACGTGTGGCGCAAGAAGGTCAATCGGTAAAAGTCGGCGATCCGATTATTAAATTTGACTTGGAATTACTTGAAGGCAAAGCTAAATCGGTACTGACACCGGTCGTAATTTCCAATATGGATGAAATCAGCAATTTAGATAAAAAAGTCGGTCAAGTTGTTGCCGGCGAAAGTGTTGTATTAACCTTAACCAAATAATTTCATTCAACAAAGAAAAGCATATGCCACGGTACTATATCGTGGCATTTTTGTTTGCTAATTTTATTTAGTTATAGCGAAAAAATAAGCAAACGGGTACAATAAACCGAATTTGTGCGTAAAGGGATTCCTCTTTACGCTTTTATTTTTAACTTATTGATATATTTATTATTTTCTAAAAATTATGGCGAAATTGCATATTACGACTTGGGGCTGCCAAATGAATGAGTACGACTCATCCAAAATGGCGGATCTTTTAAATTCCACACACGGCCTAGAACTGACCGATAAACCGGAAGAAGCGGACGTTTTATTACTTAATACCTGCTCAATCCGCGAAAAAGCGCAAGAAAAAGTCTTCTCGCAACTTGGTCGTTGGAAAAACTGGAAAAAAGATAAACCGGATCTGATTATCGGTGTCGGCGGTTGCGTAGCGTCGCAAGAAGGCGAACATATTCGTGATCGTGCGCCGTTTGTTGATATCGTATTCGGTCCGCAAACATTGCACCGTTTACCGGAAATGATCAACAAAATCCGTGGCGGTGACCGTGCGATCGTCGATATTTCTTTCCCGGAAATTGAAAAATTCGACCGCTTGCCGGAACCGCGTGCCGAAGGCCCGACCGCTTTCGTTTCCATTATGGAAGGTTGTAATAAATACTGCTCGTTCTGCGTAGTGCCTTACACTCGTGGTGAAGAAGTTTCTCGTCCGGTGGATGACGTATTATTTGAAATCGCACAATTAGCGGAACAAGGCGTACGTGAAGTGAACTTACTCGGTCAAAACGTGAATGCTTATCGCGGTGAAACTTTTGACGGTGGAATTTGCACATTTGCAGAGCTACTGCGTTTAGTGGCGGCGATTGACGGTATCGACCGTGTACGCTATACCACCAGCCACCCGATTGAATTTACCGACGACATTATTGAAGTTTATCGTGACACGCCCGAATTAGTGAGCTTCTTACACTTACCGATTCAAAGCGGTGCGGATCGCGTATTAACCATGATGAAGCGTAACCACACGGCATTAGAGTATAAAGCGATTATTCGTAAGTTACGTGAAGTTCGTCCGAATATTCAAATAAGTTCGGACTTTATCGTCGGCTTCCCGGGTGAAACGGCGGAAGACTTCGAACAAACCATGAAAGTGATCGAGCAAGTAAACTTCGATATGAGCTTCAGCTTTATCTACTCTGCTCGTCCGGGTACACCGGCGGCGGATTTGCCGGATGATATTTCGGAAGAAGAGAAAAAAGCGCGTTTAGCTCGTTTACAACAACGTATTAACCACCAAGCAATGCAATTCAGCCGCGCAATGTTAGGTACGGAACAACGTGTATTGGTGGAAGGCCCGTCTAAAAAAGACATTATGGAATTAACCGGTCGTACCGAAAACAACCGTATCGTGAATTTCCAAGGTACACCGGATATGATTGGTAAATTCGTGGATATTAAAATCACCGACGTTTATACCAACTCATTACGCGGTGAGGTGGTGCGTACCGAAGACGAAATGGGTTTACGTGTCGTAGAATCTGCGGCAAGCGTTATCGCACGTACTCGTAAAGAAGACGATCTCGGTGTCGGAAAATATGTAGTCAATCTATAATACTCATTCAAGCAGATCTTATTAAATTAAGATCTGCTTGTTTTTCATATACAATTCAACTCTCGCATATTCACTCTTATAATATCCCTCCCTTCTAATCGGAATCTTTATATACTTTGCAAATCTTTTATCAAATTCGACCGCTTTGATCTATAATAGGATTAACTGTATAAACGAACATTAATTAAATACGAGGCGGTAATGGATTTTTCTTTATTATTAGACGGTTTAAATGATAAGCAGCGAGAGGCTGTCGCTGCGCCGTTGGGCAATTATTTAGTATTGGCGGGAGCCGGTTCCGGTAAAACACGAGTACTGACCCATCGTATTGCATGGTTAATCGGTGTAGAAAACGTACCGGAATCGAATATTCTAGCGGTCACCTTTACCAATAAAGCGGCAGCGGAAATGCGTCATCGTATCGAACATACCCTTTCTTCCAGCAGCCATCACCGCCTGTTCGGTATGTGGGTTGGCACGTTCCACAGCATTGCCAACCGTTTGTTACGCTCGCATTATCTTGATGCCGATTTGCCGCAAGATTTCCAAATTATGGATAGTGAAGATCAGCAGCGTTTACTTAAACGTTTGTTAAAGCTGCATAATATTGATGAAAAGCATTTCCCGCCGAAACACGTAGCGTGGTATATCAGTGCACAAAAAGATAAAGGTAAACGCCCGAAAGATATTGAGCATCATAACGACCCGAACGAGAAGAAATTAGTTCAAATCTACCAAATCTATCAAAATGCCTGCGATCGTGCCGGTCTGTTGGATTTTGCCGAATTATTGATTCGCGCTTATGAACTTTTCCGAGACAAACCGCCTATTTTACAGCGCTATCAGCAACGTTTTCAGCAGATTTTGATCGATGAGTTCCAAGATACCAACAATATTCAATATGACTTAATCCGTCTGCTTGCCGGTGAAACCGGTAATGTGATGATTGTCGGCGATGACGACCAATCGATTTACGGCTGGCGTGGTGCGCAGGTTGAAAATATTCAGCGTTTCTTAAACGATTATCAAAAAGCGGAAACCATTCGTCTTGAGCAAAATTACCGCTCAACCGGTCATATTCTCGCTACGGCAAACGAATTGATTTCCAATAACGAAGACCGTTTGGGTAAGAATTTATGGACGGATCAAGGCGACGGCGATCCGGTTGAAATTTATTGTGCTTTCAACGAATTGGACGAAGCCCGTTTTGTTGCCTCACAAATCAAACAATGGAAAGAAGACGAAGGCAGCCTAAACGAATGTGCGGTGCTATATCGTAGTAACAGCCAATCTCGTGTAATTGAAGAAGCATTGATTCAAGCCAATATTCCGTACCGTATTTACGGCGGTATGCGTTTCTTCGAGCGTCAAGAAATCAAAGATGCGTTAGCCTATTTACGTTTAATTGCGAATCGCCAAGACGATGCGGCATTTGAACGAGTGATTAACACACCGCCAAGAGGAATTGGCGAACGCACCTTAGATACGATTCGTCAAATTATTCGTAATCGCCAAATAACCTTGTGGCAAGCGATTCAAGTGGCTGTGCAAGAAGAACAGCTTTCCGGCAGAGCCGCTTCCGCCTTACTACGTTTTGTCGAATTGATTAATGCGCTCGAGCAAGAAACCGAGCAAATGCCACTGTTTGAACAAACCGATTTTGTAATAAAAAAATCCGGTTTATACGAAATGTATAAACAAGAAAAAGGGGAAAAAGGCGAAGTTCGTATCGAGAACTTAGAAGAGTTGGTCACAGCTACCAAACAATTCAGCAAGCCTGACGAAGCGGAAGAAATGTCGGATCTCACCGCATTTTTAACTCACGCTTCATTAGAAGCCGGCGAAGCGCAAGCCTCTCCGCATCAAGATTATGTCGAATTAATGACGTTACATTCGGCAAAAGGCTTAGAATTCCCCCGTGTATTTATGGTGGGTGTGGAAGAAGGAATCTTCCCGAGCGGAATGAGCTTTGACGAAGGCAGACTGCAAGAAGAGCGCCGTTTGGCTTATGTCGGCATTACCCGCGCGAAGAAAAAATTGACGATTAGTTATGCCGAACTCAGACGTTTATACGGCAAAGAAGAGCGTCATATCGCTTCTCGTTTTATTGCCGAATTGCCCGAGCAGCATATTCGCGAAGTACGTTTGAGAGGCTCTATCAATCGTGCGGCAAGTTTTGCCCAAAGCACGCCTTTTGCAAAAAATTCGGCAAAAACGACCGCTTCTTGTTTAGAAGACAATAGCTGGAAAATGGGGCAAAAGGTGCAACACGCTAAATTCGGACAAGGCACGATTGTTAATGTGGAAGGCAGCGGCGAAGCGACCCGTTTGCAAATCGCCTTTGCAGGTAACGGTATTAAGTGGTTGATTGCTAAGATGGCAAATTTAGAGAAAATTTAAACCGCTTGATATAGAGTGAATATCGGCATATATGATTTATTCATATATGCCTTTTTTCTATTTAATAAAAATATCTCCGCTATCTCTTATATACCTAATTCAGGCTATTTTATGGGTATTGTGATCCTGATCAACTTAGCCGAATTGAAAGTATAGTCTAATCTCTATAATGATCATCATACCTTGTAGTTAGGGAGATAAATATGTGTTCGACTTGCGGATGCGGTAGTGCTCAAGTAAGAATCGGAGAATTGCCGCACACTCATTCTAATGATGGAAAAATTCTCTCAATACCTCAACATTCCAACCCTTTCGTTATCAACGGCATTGCCGAAATACAAAAACCGGATACGGCAAACGTTCAAACTCGCTTACTTAAAATCGAACAGGACGTATTAGGCGAAAACAATCAATATGCACGTTTAAATCGTGATTTCTTTAAACAGAACAATATCTTGGCGTTAAATTTAGTTTCCAGCCCCGGTTCCGGTAAAACGACATTACTCGCTTCTACACTCACTTCTTTGAAAGAACGTAAGCAATGTTATGTAATTGAAGGCGATCAGCAAACCGAAAACGATGCGAATCGAATCAGAGCGACGGGAGTGCCGGCATTACAAATTAATACCGGCAAAGGCTGTCACTTGGATGCCAAAATGGTGTTAGAAGCGTTAGCAAAACTGCAACCGAATCCGAACAGTACCGTATTTATCGAAAATGTCGGCAACTTGGTATGTCCTGCCGAATTTGATTTAGGCGAGTTTGCGAAAGTAGCGATTCTCTCGGTAACGGAAGGCGAAGATAAGCCGCTGAAATATCCGCATATGTTTATGGCGGCTAAATTAATGATTATTAATAAAATAGATCTCCTGCCTTATCTCAATTTCGATTTGGAAAAATGTATTGCCTATGCAAAACAAGTGAATCCGAATATTCAAATCTTTTGTCTTTCCGCCACTTCCGGTGAAGGTATGGAAACGTGGTTGGACTGGTTGGAAAGTCAGACGGCTTAAGGAATTATAGAATGCAATTTGTCGATGAATTTAGAGATCCCGTTCTGGCTCGTAAATTAATTACGCATTTACAGCAATTAATGCAAAAGTTGCCGCAATTCAGTAAAAAACGGCCGCTTTATTTGATGGAAGTATGCGGCGGTCATACCCATACGATTTTTAAATTCGGTTTAGATCGTATTTTGCCGGAAAGTATCGAATTTATTCACGGTCCCGGTTGTCCGGTATGCGTATTACCGATGGGGCGAATTGACGTATGTATTGAAATTGCTCTCCGCCCCGATGTTATTTTTTGTACTTTCGGCGATGCAATGAGAGTAAAAGGCAGACTAGGTTCTTTATTGGATGCCAAAGGACAGGGTGCAGATATTCGTATCGTCTATTCGCCCTTGGATGCTCTTAATATTGCTCAGAAAAATCCGGATAAAAAAGTGGTTTTCTTCTCACTCGGCTTTGAAACGACGATGCCTAGTACGGCGATAACGTTACAACAAGCTAAAAAGCAACAGGTCAATAACTTCTTTATTGTGTGCCAAAATATTACGATTATTCCTACACTGCGAGAATTATTACGCCAAGAACAAGTATTAATCGACGGTTTTATCGCACCGGGTCATGTCAGTATGATTATCGGGACAACGCCTTATCAACCGCTTGCCGAGCAATATCATAAACCATTCGTTGTGACCGGCTTCGAGCCGTTGGATTTACTGCAAGCGATCGTGATGTTGGTCGAACAATTCGTTGAAAATCGTTGTGAAGTTGAAAATCAATACAAACGTATTGTACCGTCGCAGGGGAACCTTATCGCACAACAGGCAATGCAAGAAGTCTTTCAACTGAAAAAAAGCAGCGAATGGCGAGGATTAGGTGAAATTGCGGAATCCGGTGTCGAACTTACCGAGCAATATGCGCAATTCGATGCCGAAAAACATTTTAATACGCATGTACATGCCGTGGCGGATGATCCGTTAGCTCGTTGCGGAGATGTGCTTACCGGGAAATGTAAACCGAGCGATTGCCCTTTATTCGGTCAAAAATGTAATCCGGATAGCGCTTACGGCGCATTAATGGTTTCTTCCGAGGGTGCTTGCTCGGCTTACTATCAATATCGGAGAGAAATGTAAGATGAACGATATGATTACTATGTCTCATGGAAACGGCGGATTATTAATGCAGAAACTAATCCGAGAATACTTTATGGAAGCGTTTGATAATCCTCTGCTTTCGCAGGCGGAAGATCAGGCTCGCCTGCCTTTAACCGCTTTAACGTCACAAGGCGACCAACTCGCTTTTAGTACCGATAGTTTTGTTATAGATCCGATCTTTTTCCCCGGAGGGAATATCGGTAAATTGGCAGTATGCGGCACAGTAAACGATGTTGTGGTAAGCGGTGCCGTTCCCCTTTACCTTTCATGCGGTTTTATTTTAGAAGAAGGTTTCCCGCTCGAACAGTTAAAGCAAGTCATTAGCGAAATGGCAAATTGCGCTAAACAAGCCGGAATCCAAATCGTTACCGGTGATACTAAAGTAGTTCCGAAAGGAGCGGCAGATAAAATTTTCATTAATACCAGCGGTATCGGAGTTATCCCGTCTCATATTCAGTGGGGTATGCATCAAATTAAAGCGGGCGATAAAATTCTTGTCAGCGGCACATCAGGCGATCACGGCGCAACGATCCTAAATTTACGAGAGAAACTCGGTATTCAAACGGATTTGATTAGCGATTGTAATGTCCTAACGCCGTTAGTCGATTTACTACGCCCGATAGACGGTATTAAAACCCTCAGAGATGCAACCAGAGGCGGGGTTAATGCGGTATTACACGAGTTTTCGCAAAGTAGCGGACTCGGTATGCAAATTTATCAAGACGATTTACCGATTCGCAGCGAAGTAAGAGGTATTTGTGAGTTGTTAGGCTTGGAAGCGATAAACTTTGCCAATGAAGGAAAACTCGTCATTATCGTTAGTGCCGA
Source organism: Actinobacillus lignieresii (assembly GCF_900444945.1). NCBI lineage: Bacteria > Pseudomonadati > Pseudomonadota > Gammaproteobacteria > Pasteurellales > Pasteurellaceae > Actinobacillus > Actinobacillus lignieresii. The sequence goes on from NZ_UFRM01000001.1 coordinate 1,477,137, forward strand.
AGCGGCACAAGCTGCATTATCTGCGCTACATTCGCATCCGCTCGGTAAAGATGCTGCAGTTATCGGCGAAGTCATTGAGGAGAAAAAAGTACGCCTAATCGGCTCATTCGGGCAAAGCCGCCTATTAGATCTACCGACTATAGAGCCTTTGCCTCGTATTTGCTAACTATAAAAAATCCGTAATATTACGCGGCGATTGAACAAACGGTATTTATAAGGGCGAATATAATTCGTCCTTATTTATATGAATACTAATACTAATAATAACTTGCGATTACCGCCTGCCCTAGAGCTATACCGCCGTCCCCCATCGGAAATTCATGCCCCGCCAATAGTTTTAAATCACCTAACATCGGTTTAATTAAATAACGCAATAATCGGTTATGCCATACGCCGCCGGATAATACGATTGTTTTGATATGATATTTATCCGCTTGTGAACATGCCAAGTTCGCTAATCCTTGAGCTAACGAATAATGAAAAATCCATGCTTTTTCGGCTTCGGACACATCCAAAGCCAACCAATCCGACCAAAAATCCGCTAAGTTTAATTGATTATGTTCATTTAATGAGATAGTAATGCCGTTACAATGTGTTTCTCCCGTTTGAGCATACTGCCAAGCAAGATTTTCCAATTTACACGCCGCTTCGCCTTCCCAAGTTATCCGATCGGTTACAATACCTAAAGCATAAGCTACCGCATCGAATAAACGCCCTGCGGAAGAAATCAACGGCGCGTTAATGTTAGCTTCAACCGCTCTCACTAAAGGCTGCCAATTTTTATCTCGTATCAGTTCTATGATTTTTTCATTATTTTGCCAATTTGGTACAAAGGCTAAACAATGTGCAAGAAAACTGCGCCATGGTTGTTTAGCGGCAATATCTCCGCCAATCAACGCCACTTGAGGCAATCCGCCTAAATATTGACTACCGTTTTGAGAAACCAATAAACATTCCCCGCCCCATAATTGGGAATGCTCCCCCATTCCGATACCGTCTAATGCCAAACCGATAACTTGTTCTTGCAAACAATTATGTTCCGCCAATACGCTAACGATATGCGCGTGGTGATGTAACACCTCGATCAACGGAATATGATATTTTTCGGATAAAGTCTTTCCCAGTTGATGCGTAAAATAACCGGGGTGTGCATCAACAGCGATCAAATCGGGAGTAAATTGATAAATTTGTTCGAATAATGCGATATTATCAATTAATTGCTGTTGTATTTGTTCATTCTGCATATCCCCTAAGTGTTGGGTAATCACGGCATTTTTCTTACGTAATAAACAGAACGTATTTTTTAAATCGGCACCTAATGCCAAAATATTCTTATCGTTCTCAATAGATAAAGCGGTTTCGTTAGGCACATAACCGCGCGCTCTACGTAACGTTTCTTTACCGTCAAACGATACTCTAACCAGCGAATCGTCCGCTCGTTGCACAATATCTCGATTATGCAGCAACCAGTAATCGGCTAAATCCGCTAACGAATCAAGAGCATCTTGATTATTAAGCGCAGGGGGTAATCCGCTACGGTTTGCACTAGTCATAACCAATGGCATATTCACTTCATGCATAAGCAAATGCTGTAACGGATTGCTAGGTAACATAACGCCGATTTCGGCTAAATCGGGAGCGACTAAATCGTGTACTCCGCGCACTTTATGCTTTGCTAATAACACTATCGGTGCCGCACTACTTTGCAATAATAAACGTTCTTCTTCAGCTAATTCCGTTAGCCAATCAAGATTAGGTAGCATTACAGCAAAAGGTTTACTCGGTCTTGTTTTCCGACGGCGTAATAAATCGATCGTTTTCGCTTGGGTCGCATCACAAGCCAGATGAAATCCGCCTAATCCTTTAACGGCGACAATGCAACCTTGACGTAATTTTTCGACCGCTTCTAAAATTGCGGAATAGTGTTGCGTAATCCGCTGTGTTCTATCGCAGAAAATGATATGCGGTCCGCATTCGGGACAAGCGTTAGGCTGTACGTGGAATCTTCTGTCCGCCGGATCTTTATATTCCTGCTTACAGACAGGGCAAAAAGCAAAATCACGCATGGAGGTGTTATGGCGATCATAAGGTATCGAACGAATAATCGTAAAACGAGGACCGCAGTGAGTACAATTGGTAAACGGGTAATGAAAGCGGCGGTTATTTATATCAAAGATCTCATTAAGACAAGCGGGACAAGTCGCCGCATCCGGAATCACTTGGGTATCCATTTGACTGTTTTCGCTTTCACGAATTAGGAATGCATTCGGATCAAGTATCGAATCCCACTCGGTAGGTTGAATTTGTAATGAAGTAATCTGTGCCAATGGCGGAAGTTTATTTTGTAGATCATATAAAAAGGCATCGAGTTTTTTCGTTTCGCTCTCGGTTAATATTCTAATCAAAACACCTTGCCCGTCATTATTTACATCGCCGTATAAATGGTGTTCATTTGCCAATTGCCAAACGAACGGACGAAAACCGACACCTTGTACCTTTCCTTTTACTCGAATTTCAATACCGTTATACGCCGAATTCCCCATGATGATTTCCCCACTTCAAACAACTTTACTTTTGTTAAACTAACCGACGGTAAATTAATACTCCCCGTTCAAGAAAACAATGATTCTTATCAATAAATACCCCCTTCTACAGCAATCTACCCATTCAGGTGTAATTTCTTAAAAACCTTAATTTTTATGAGATAAATCAAATTTATTGCATATTAAAGAGCCTATGATTAGCCCATATATAAAGTGTGTATTTAGGAGTGAAATATGCAACGATATGATGACCTGTTTTCTGCCCTTACCGATGTTTCTCGTCGGGATTTTATGAAATTATGTACCGCCTTAGCCGCAACGATGGGGTTAAATGCTAAAGCAAGCGCAGAAATGACTAATGCCTTAACCAGCCCGCAACGCCCTCCGGTAATTTGGATTGGCGCGCAAGAATGTACCGGTTGTACGGAATCTTTATTACGTGCGACGCACCCTATTGTAGAAAACCTTGTATTGGATTTGATTTCTCTTGAATATCACGAAGTGCTATCGGCGGCTTTCGGTGACCAAGCGGAAGATAATAAACATAATGCAATGCATAAATATAAAGGTCAGTATATTTTAGTCGTGGACGGTTCTATTCCGGTGAAAGACGACGGTATATATTGTATGATTGCGGGTAAACCCGTTTTAGAACATATCAAAGAAGCCGCTAAAGATGCGATGGCAATCATTGCTATCGGTTCGTGCGCTGCGTGGGGCGGCGTTCCTTCAAGCGGTAATAATCCGACCGGTGCAAGCAATTTATCCGATATTTTACCGGGTATGCCTATTATTAATATCCCGGGTTGTCCTCCTAATCCTCATAATTTCTTGGCGACCGTCGCCTATATTATTACCTATAAAAAATTACCGAATATGGACAAACTTAATCGTCCGTTATTCGCTTACGACAGACTTATTCACGAAAACTGTTATAGAAGACCGCACTTTGATGCGGGAAGATTTGCACGCGAATACGGCGATGAAGGACACCGACAAGGTTGGTGTTTATACCATTTAGGCTGTAAAGGTCCGGAAACTTACGGTAACTGTTCAACCCTTGAATTCTGCGATGTCGGCGGTAATAACTGGCCGGTCGGTATCGGTCATCCTTGCTACGGCTGTAATGAACAAGGCGTCGGATTTACCAAAGGAATTTTCCAATTGGCTACGGTGGAAAACCCGACACCAAGAGTGGATAAGCCGAGTGTAAATATCACGGAGGGAAGTCCCGCCTCAAAAACCGTTATCGGTTTACTCGGCGGAGCCGCCGGGGTACTGACCGGGGTGAGTGTGATGACGTTACGCAGTTTGAGTATTCAACATAAAGCTCAACAACAAGCTTCAAATAATTCTCGGGAACAATATCATGAATAGACGTAAGTTTCTAAAAGTAGGCATCGGCGGCGGATTAGCTTCCGGTCTTACACCGAGCGTTGCTAACGCTAAAGCGGAAAATCGTCCTCGGATACCGACTGCCGTCGGTATGTTGTACGATTCTACGCTTTGTGTAGGTTGCCAAGCTTGTGTCGCCGAATGTCAGAATTTAAATAAAACGGCGATTAATCCTGTCGGAGAGCAAACTTGGTCGAATAACGATAAACTATCACCTTTCACACGAAACATTATTCAAGTTTGGTCAAACGGGGAAGGTAAATATAAGGATCAAGTCAATAACGGTTACGCTTACATTAAAAAACAATGTATGCATTGTGTTGAGCCCAATTGCGTAACAGCCTGTCCGGTGCAAGCGCTGACTAAAGACGAAAAAACCGGTATCGTTAATTATGATCCCGATATTTGTACCGGTTGTCGTTATTGTATGGTTGCCTGTCCGTTTAACGTACCTAAATACGACTATAACAATCCGTTCGGCGAAATCAGCAAATGCGAACTTTGTAACCAAAAAGGATTGGAACGTATTGATAAGGGCGAGAATCCGGGCTGCTGTCAGGTTTGTCCGACCGGCGCGATTATTTTCGGTAGCTATAACGACTTATTAGCCGAAGCTAAACGCCGTCTGACGTTACTGAGAGGGACGGAGTATGACTACCCTCGTCAAACGGTAGATAGTAAAGATACTTATAAGGCTAAAGTACCTCTATATCAACAACATATCTACGGAGAAACCGAAGGCGGCGGTACGCAAGTATTAGTACTTAGCGGCGTTCCGCATGAAAATTTAGATTTACCTCAGTTGCACGAACTGGCGACAGGTACGCGAGCGGCACATTTACAGCATACCTTATATAAAGGCATGATCTTACCGCTAGTCGCTTTGGCGGGTCTAACCGCAATGACTTATAGAAGTCTGCATGCGGATAAAATCGAAGCTAAAAAACAGGAATGGAAATTAGCTCGCGAACAGATGAAAGTAGAAGAAGAGAAGGAGGATCACCATGGCTAAAGCTCGTCCTCTCGGCGGTCGTTTAATATCAATCCCCGTATTGGTATTCGCACCGCTTGCCGCTATTTGCGCTTTATTAATATTACGTCGTCTGATTTTCGGTATCGGTTCCGTGACCGAACTGAACGGCGGTTATCCCTGGGGGTTATGGATCGGTTTCGACTTATTGGTCGGAACGGGATTGGCCTGCGGAGGTTGGGCGTTAGCATGGACGGTATATGTCTTTAATAAAGGTAAATACCATCCTTTAGTACGTCCCGCATTGTTAGCCAGCTTATTCGGATATACCTTAGGCGGCTTATCCATTACTATCGATATGGGGCGTTATTGGCATCTGCCTTATTTTTTCATGCCGGGACAATTTAATACCTCTTCCGTATTATTTGAAACGGCGGCATGTATGACCGTCTATATATGTGTCGTAACCTTAGAGTTCGCACCGGTCATTTTAGGTTATTTCGGTTTGAAAAAATGGTTCGATAAGCTGAATAAAATCATGTTTTTCTTAGTTGCGTTAGGCGCTTTATTACCGATGATGCACCAATCCTCAATGGGTTCTTTGATGATTGTTGCAGGTCATAAAGTACACCCTGTATGGCAAAGTTACGAAATGCTGCCTATCTTTTCGTTATTTACCGCATTTATTATGGGCTTCTCCATTATTATTTTCGAAGGCTCATTAGTAAAAGCGGGATTAGCGGGAAAAGCACCGGACGAAAGACATTTATTCACACGTTTAGCCAGAGTAGCGGCAATTCTAATCGGATTATTTATCGTCGTTCGTTTCGGAGAGTTAATTTATAACGATAAGTTACATTACGTCTTACAAGGCGATTTCTATTCATTAATGTTTTGGTTGGAAGTAAGCTTAATGTCCCTACCTATTTTCACATTATTCTTAGGCGACAAATTTTCCGATAGCCGTTGGTTGTTTATCTCGGCACTTTGTATGATCGGCGGCTCGGCATTATGGCGTATGAATTATTCCATCATTATGTTTGATCCGGGCATGGGGTACGATTACTTCCCGTCGGCTCCGGAACTATTAATTTCAATCGGTTTTATTTCTATTGAAATTTGCGCCTATATATTAATTGTTAGATTATTCCCTGTATTACCAGTTATCCAAGAAGCACATCAAGAAAATAATATTCAATCCGGAGTGAGAGCATGACAACTAAACAACGTATTACTATCGACCCTGTTACGCGTATCGAAGGTCATTTACGTATCGATTGTGAAATCGAAGACGGAAAAGTCACCAATGCTTGGTCATCAGGTACCATGTGGCGAGGCATGGAAAATATTATTCAGGGAAAAGATCCTCGCGATGCTTGGATGATTATGCAACGAATTTGCGGCGTTTGTACGACGGTACACGCTATTGTCAGCGTGAGAGCAGTGGAAGACGCAATCGGTGCGAAAGTACCGCTAAATGCGCAATATATTCGCAATATGATTTTAGCCGCACATACGATGCATGACCATATCGTACATTTTTATCAACTTTCCGCAATGGACTGGGTGGATATTACTTCTGCGCTCGAAGCCGATCCTGAAAAAGCGGAAGCGATGTTGAAAGGTGTTTCCACATGGTCGCTGAATAGTGCAAACGAATTCCGTAACGTGCAAAATAAATTAAAAGCGTTGGTTGCAAGCGGGCAATTAGGTATTTTTGCCAACGGATATTTCGGTCATCCGGAGATGAAGTTACCGCCGGAAGTAAATTTAATTGCGGTCGCTCACTATTTACAAGCGTTGGAATGTCAGCGTGATGCCAACCGTATCGTGGCGTTATTAGGTAGTAAAACCCCTCATATTCAAAACTTAGCGATAGGCGGCGTTGCGAACCCGATTAACTTAGACGCCCAATCCGTACTCAATTTAGAACGGCTAATGTTCGTGAAAAGTTGTATAGACAAATTGAACGATTTTGTGAACCAAGTTTATAAAATCGATACCGCCGTTATTGCCGCACATTATCCGGAATGGTTACAACTAGGAAAAACATCACGTAACTATTTATCCGTACCGGAATATCCTTTAAATGAAGATAATACGAAATTCGTACTTTCCGGCGGTTACATTGAAAACGGAGATTTATCTACTTTCCGCAATATTGCTGACTATAAAGACGAATTTCTCTTAAAAGGGATTAAAGAAAGCGGCAAACATGCTTGGTATGAAGATGATGAAGCTTTAGAACCGTGGGCGGGATTAACCCGTCCTAAATATACCGGATGGCAAGAAGACGGAAAATATTCTTGGGTAAAAGCCCCTTCTTTCTATAATAAAGTCGTTGAAGTCGGTCCTTTAGCTTATCTTATGTGCGGATTGGCAACCGAAAACAAATTAACCGTAAAACACTTCAATGAAGTGAAAAACTTATATAAAACTCTCACGCAAAACGAATTATCCGTTGATGATTTGCATTCTACCTTAGGACGAATCATCGGACGTACCGTACATTGTTGTACGCTTAACGATTTACTTGTTCAACAATGGCAATTGCTGATAGAGAATATCGGTAGAGGCGATACCGATGCTTACTTAAAAGCGGAAATTCCGCCGACAGGCGAATTTAAAGGTGTTGGTTTTAGCGAAGTACCGAGAGGTATGCTATCTCATTGGATTGTAATCAAAGACGGTAAAATCGCGAATTATCAAGCCGTAGTACCGTCCACTTGGAACTCCGGTCCGCGCAACCAAAACGATGAAATGGGACCTTATGAGCTATCTTTAATCGGTACGCCTGTTGCTGATCCGAAGAAACCGTTAGAAATCGTTCGTACGATTCACTCGTTCGATCCTTGTATGTCTTGTGCCGTACATGTCGTTAATACCGAAACGGACGAAGTAACCGAGGTTAAGGTACTATAATGAAACCGTTAATCTTAGGAATCGGAAACATTTTATTAAGCGATGAGGGTATCGGTGTCAGAGCAGTTCAGGAACTGGAACAAAAACCGGAACTTACGGCGTTCTTAGATATTGTTGATGGCGGAACATGCGGAATGGAACTCCTCGATTGTATCGCCAATCGCAAACATCTGATTATTATAGATGCGGTACTTGCCAACAAAAATGCGGGAGAAATTATCGTATTGCACAATGAAAAAATCCCGACATTTTTTTCACGTAAAATATCGCCGCATCAGCTTGGTATTTGCGATGTATTATCGGCATTGACCTTAACGGAAGAATTGCCTGAACATCTATGCCTAATCGGCATCCAACCGGAATCGTTGGAATCCGGAATCGGATTAACTAAAACAATAGAAAATGCGTTTCCGTCTATTTTTCATTGTTTAGCGCAACAACTGGCGGCTTACGGATTTAATGATCCGTTATTACTTCGAGAGTTGGAAAATGTATAGACACCAAAATACATCAATCGATAGCCCATTATCCGAAGTAATGGGGTTTAACGACAATCCGGGAGTATTATTTCGAAAGGAGATGGAAAAAATATCCGCTAATATGCAGGATTTACCGTTTTATCGGCACGATATTCCTTGTTTCACACCTAATTTCGTTTTGTATGAAGGACAATGGATAGGTTCCGTTTTAACACCTTGGATGATAAGTATCGTCATTATCCCAGGACCGGAACAATTATGGGAAGGAAGAACGGTTGGAGATAAGCTCGGCTTACAATTGCCCTATAAAGCAATGACGTTTACCGTAAGTAGTATCGACTCAATACCGCAGTATTTAAGTTGTTCGTTACTCTCTCCGATTGATCCGAATTTAACCGCCGAACAAGCGGTCCAATTAACGAAAGATTGCTTAACAATGTTACTGTCGTTACCTATAAAACAGCAGGTGCCTGATATAAGTAAACGTAATATTTTTAGTGCCATGTTAAAATAACCCATCTAAAAGAATAGGAAAATTATTATGTGTTTAGGCGTACCGGGAAAAATCGTCAAAATCGGGCAAAGTGCGTTCGAACTTGCTACCGTAGATGTTTGCGGCGTGCAAAGAGAAGTTAATATCACTTTAATCTGTGATAGAGATCCCCAAGAGTTATTAGGTAAATGGGTATTAATTCATGTCGGTTTTGCTATGAGCATCATGGATGAACAAGAAGCTAAAAATACTTTAGACGCTCTACTGTCCATAAATCAGCTGGAACATGAATTAACTGATTTTGAAGGATTAAGACCTGCATCTTAGTGAGATAGCTAAAAATAAATAGAAAAAAAAGCCGAATAAAAAGTGTTTATAACACAACGTTATTCGGCTTTCTTATACCAATCAAGAAAATACTTTTATTTTACCGCCAGTTCTTTTATTTTTAATTCGCTGCCTTGTTGAATATGCAAATCCTGAGAACCGCAATGAGGACATATCGTTTGGGCTACGGCTAATTCGACCGATTGACTACAGCCCCAGCACCACGCTTTTGCAGGTATATCGATAAAGTGTAATTGACAGCCTTCCGCTATCGTATCTCGACAAACTGTATTAAAACAAAATTCCAATGACGATTTTTCCACACAAGATAAAGCGCCGATTTCCAGCCATAAATCGGTTACCTGTTTAACGTTTTGAGGCTGACATTCTTTTTCTATGATTTGAAGAATACTTTGGCATAAAGACATCTCGTGCATAACCATTCCTTATTTTATTAAATTACAAATGTCGTTAGAAAAAACGATATAAATTTTGCTTAATTATAATATAAATAAGTTAATACGAAGATACTTAAGATAGGTAATATAACGGATTTAAATATAGAATGGAGCGGGAAACGAGGCTCGAACTCGCGACCCCGACCTTGGCAAGGTCGTGCTCTACCAACTGAGCTATTCCCGCATTGAGATTATTTTAATTTAAAATAATTTGGAAGTTTATTATCGAATGGTGCCCGAGGCCAGACTTGAACTGGCACGCCCCGAAAGGCGAGGGATTTTAAATCCCTTGCGTCTACCGATTCCGCCACTCGGGCTTCGATAATTAATTTTATTTTAAGCTTTAAAATGGTGCCCGAGGCCAGACTTGAACTGGCACGCCCCGAAAGGCGAGGGATTTTAAATCCCTTGCGTCTACCGATTCCGCCACTCGGGCACAACCGTTTTAAATCTTAAAATGGAGCGGGAAACGAGGCTCGAACTCGCGACCCCGACCTTGGCAAGGTCGTGCTCTACCAACTGAGCTATTCCCGCGTAATTTAAATTTTATCATTCTAAAATGGTGCCCGAGGCCAGACTTGAACTGGCACGCCCCGAAAGGCGAGGGATTTTAAATCCCTTGCGTCTACCGATTCCGCCACTCGGGCTCATCTTAAAATGGAGCGGGAAACGAGACTCGAACTCGCGACCCCGACCTTGGCAAGGTCGTGCTCTACCAACTGAGCTATTCCCGCAATAAAAACGCTACGTTATTTCGTAGCGATTTATGTGCCGTATTTTAGGGATTTTTGAAACATTGTCAAACACAAATTTCAAAAAAAGTTTCATTAGGCGAAAATTCAATCCATTTGTTGAAATTTTGCAAAAAACCGGTAAAAGTTCACCGCTTGTTTTTTATAAATCAAACCAATTTTTCAATCAGTTCCGAGACAAATTCCAATCGTTCCGCATTATCGGCAAGCGGTAAATTAAAACGGAATTTTTGCGCCCCTTCAAATTTATAAACGCTCTTATCCGATTGAATCAATTGTAAGAACTTCATCGGATCAGGTTGAGCGCTTGGTTTAAATTCCAAGTAGCCGCCGTTAATCCCCGCATCAACTTTCTTCAAGCCGAGCGGTGTTGCCAAATGACGAAGCTGAGTAATTTGGAACAGATTTTTCGTTGCTTCCGGTAATAATCCGAAACGGTCAATCAATTCGACCTTCAGATCTTTCAATGCTTCAACACTTTCTGCCGAGGCGATACGTTTATAGAACGATAAACGCATATTCACATCCGGTACATAATCGTCCGGTAGCAATGCCGGTATGCGTAACTCGATATCCACTTGATTTTGGGTGATTTCTTCTAAAGTCGGTTCACGCCCTTCTTGTAAGGCTTTTACCGCATTTTCGAGCAGATCCATATAGAGCGAGAAGCCGATGCTTTCGATTTGCCCGCTTTGTTCCGAACCGAGTAATTCGCCCGCACCACGAATCTCTAAATCGTGAGTAGCTAATACAAAGCCCGCACCGAGGTTATCAATCGAACTTATTGCTTCCAAACGCTGTTGAGCGTCTTTAGTTAGTGCTTTCGGCGGCGGTGTTAATAAATATGCGTAAGCCTGATGATGAGAACGTCCGACACGTCCACGCAATTGATGTAACTGCGCCAAACCGAATTTATCCGCACGCTCGATAATAATCGTGTTAGCGGTCGGCACGTCAATCCCGGTTTCGATAATGGTTGAACACACTAATAAATTAAAACGCTGATGATAAAAATCGCTCATCACACGCTCCAATTCACGTTCACGCATTTGCCCGTGTCCGATCACAATCCGAGCTTCCGGCACGAGTTCCGCTAATTTGGTGGCACAGTTTTCGATAGTCGCCACATCATTGTGCAGGTAATATACCTGACCGCCACGTAGAATTTCACGCAGAATCGCTTCTTTAACGATCAAATCATCGTGTTGGCGTACAAAGGTTTTAATCGTCAAGCGACGAGCGGGCGGACTGGCAATAACGGAAAGATCTCGCATGCCGTTTAACGCCATATTCAGCGTACGAGGGATCGGCGTTGCGGTGAGCGTGAGAATATCGACGTTAGCCCGTAATTGTTTGATTTTCTCTTTTTGACGCACGCCGAAACGATGCTCTTCATCAATCACGAGTAAACCGAGATCACGGAATTGCACGTCTTCTTGTAGCAGTTTGTGCGTGCCGACTAGAATATCCACTTTGCCTTCCGCCACCTTTTCCAAAATCGCTTTTTGCTCTTTAGCGGTTTTAAAACGAGAAAGCACCTCAACATTAATCGGATAGTTGGCAAAACGGTCTTTGAAATTCTCGAAATGTTGTTGTGCCAATAGCGTGGTCGGCACAAGCACGGCAACTTGTTTATGGTTTTCAACCGCTAAGAAAGTCGCTCGCATCGCCACTTCGGTTTTACCGAAGCCGACATCTCCACAAACCAAACGATCCATTGCTTTTGGCAAGCACATATCGCTAATGACCGCATTGATTGCGGTTTTCTGGTCTTCGGTTTCTTCAAACGGGAAGGTATGGCTAAACTGCATAAAGCCGTCTCGATCGTAGGCAAACGCAAAGCCTTTTTGCGATTCTCGTTTCGCATACACATCAAGTAATTCCGCCGCCACATCTCGGATTTTCTCCGCCGCTTTTTGGCGTGTTTTCGCCCATGCTTCCGAACCGAGTTTGTGTAACGGTGCAGTTTCATCCGCACCGCCGATATAACGGGAAATCAGATGTAGCGATGCCACCGGCACATAGAGCTTCGCCTCGTTTGCATAAAGCAACACAAGGTATTCCGCTTTAATTCCGCCTGCATCCAGTACGGTTAGCCCTGCATAACGCCCAACACCGTTTTCCAAATGCACCACCGCTTGCCCGATTTTCAGCTCCGCAAGGTTACGGATTAGCGTATCCGGATTGACCGTTTTACGATTTTTCTCCGCCCGTTTCGTTTGAACTTTTTCGCCCAAGAAATCCGTTTCGCAAATAATCGCTAAATTTTGACCGCTTGTATTTTCAATGATAAAGCCCTGATCAAGCGGTGAAATAATCAGGGAAATTTGCGAATCAATTTCTGCGAACGATTTAACTTGTTTCGGCTTGAGTTTTAACGGCGCAAGTAATTCGAGCAAAGTTTCTCGGCGGCCTTCACTTTCTACTGAAAATAAAATCCGCCCGTCGAATTTGCTACGGAATTTATTAAATGCGTCAAACGGATCTTTTAACTGCGAGTTAATCGCTAATTCCGGCAATTTTTCAATATTCGCATTTTGTTTAGCCGCCGATTTTCTGACTTTTTCCGCACTTAATGTCAGGCGTGGATAACCTTTCAGATGACGATTGACTTCATCAACCGAGAACCATAATTTGTCCGGCGGCAGTAGCGGACGCATCGGATCGACTCGGCGACTTTCATAGCGTTGTTCAGTATCCTTGTGGAACTGTTCTGCTTTTTCCGCAATACCGTCGAAGGTAATAAATAAGGTATTTTCCGCCAAATAATCAAATAGACTTGCCATTTCTTCAAAGAAAAGCGGCTGCCAATATTCAATCCCAGCGTTTAAGATCCCTTTACTGACTTGCTGATAAATATGCTCCGGTTCACGACGAATCTCACCGAATTGTTCACGAAATTTGCTTCTAAAATGCTCGATTCCATTACTATCAGTCGGGAACTCGTGTGCCGGTAGTAAATTAATTTCGTTGATCTCGGCTATCGTACGCTGACTGTCCGCATCGAAAGTGCGGATCGAATCGATTTCATCATCAAAAAAATCCAAGCGGAACGGGCTTTCCGCTCCCATCGGATAGAGGTCAAGTAATGCGCCACGTACGGCATATTCGCCGTATTCCAACACTTGTTCCACTGCACGATAACCGGCATTTTCCAGCTGTAAACGTAACGATTGAATTGAAAAGCGATCGCCTTTTTTAATCAGTAGTACATTATTTGCGAGATAACTCGGCGGACAAACTTTTTGTAAAAGGGTGCTGATTGGCAACAGAAAAATCTGTTTATTGCCTTTCTGTAAGTGAAACAGTGCCGAAAGGCGCGCGGAAATAATATCTTGATGCGGTGAAAAATTATCGTACGGTAGTGTCTCCCAATCCGGAAAAACCGAAACCGGTAATTTGCTGAATTGCGTTAAGGCTTTTTCAAGGCGTAATGCGGTACGGGTATCCAGCGTGACTACCACGCTTAAACCGTTAAATTGTTCCGTAGCTTGCGCAATAACAAGCGTATCGGCGTGCCCGATTAGATTACCGAGCGTTTGGTGATCTTGATATTTGCCGCCGATTTCCGGCAGATTTAAATTGAAATGGAATGTCATAAGCGGTCAGATTCTTTGGAAAATTTGCGACTATTTTAGTACAATTACGTTCGCTTCTCTATGGCGAGTTTCTTCTTGCCGGATCATTCAAGGAAAATAGTATGCAACCTAAAGCAAAATATAGAAAAGATTATCGCGCGCCGGATTTTACTATCACAAATATTTATCTCGATTTCCAACTTGACCCGAACCGTACTTTCGTCACCTCAACCTTAACCGTAGAACGTAAAAATAATGAGGCGACGCATCTCCGTTTAGACGGACATAGTTTTGATTTTCTCTCATTAAAATTAAACGGTGAAACCTTTGAGCGTTTTGAGAAAGATAGTGAGTCTTTAACCGTTGATGTTACCGGGGTTGCATCTCCATTTGAATTACAAATTGAAACCGGTTTAAATCCTGCACAAAACACTTCTCTACAAGGCTTATACCAATCGGGTGACGGTATTTGTACCCAATGTGAAGCGGAAGGATTCCGTCAAATTACCTATATGTTGGATCGCCCCGACGTACTTGCAAAATATCGTACAAAAATTACCGCTTCTAAAACGAAATATCCGTTCTTGCTTTCTAACGGTAACCGTGTTGCACAAGGTGATTTGGAAGACGGTCGCCATTGGGTGGAATGGGAAGACCCATTCTTTAAACCAAGCTATTTATTCGCATTGGTTGCCGGTGATTTTGATCTGTTACAAGATAAATTTATTACTAAAAGCGGTCGAGAAGTCGCATTAGAGATCTATGTCGATCGCGGCAATTTAGATCGTGCCGGCTGGGCGATGGAAAGTTTAAAACGCTCAATGAAATGGGATGAAGATCGTTTCGGCTTAGAATACGATTTAGATATCTATATGATTGTCGCGGTTGATTTCTTTAATATGGGCGCAATGGAAAACAAAGGCTTAAATGTTTTCAACTCTAAATTTGTGCTGGCAAAACCGGAAACTGCCACCGATACCGACTATTTAGATATTGAGAGCGTGATTGCGCACGAATATTTCCACAACTGGACCGGTAACCGTATTACCTGCCGAGATTGGTTCCAGCTTAGTCTTAAAGAAGGCTTGACCGTGTTCCGTGATCAAGAGTTTACTTCGGATTTATGGTCACGTCCTGCCAAACGTATTGAAGACGTACGCTTATTACGTGCGGTGCAATTTGCCGAAGACGCCAGCCCGATGGCACACCCGATTCGCCCGGAAAAAGTGATTGAAATGAATAACTTCTATACCGTGACCGTCTATGAAAAAGGCGCGGAAGTGATTCGTATGATTCATACTTTATTAGGCGAAGAAAAATTCCAAAAAGGGATGCAATTATACGTTGCGGAAAATGACGGATCTGCGGCAACTTGTGAAGATTTCGTTTCGGCAATGGAGCGGGCTTCAGGCATTGATTTAACCCAATTCCGCCGTTGGTACAGCCAATCCGGTACGCCTGAACTGAGCGTAAGTGACGAATATGATGAAATGCACCATATCTACCGCTTGCATGTTTCACAACATACACCGGCAACAGCGGATCAACTGGAAAAAGTAAACTTACATATTCCGTTCAAAATCGAGTTATATAGCGAACAAGACGGCGCACCGATTAGCTTACAATTTGAAGGCACTACATTAAACAATGTATTGGATGTCGTACAAGAACATCAAACCTTCGAATTTCATAATGTAATGCACAAGCCCGTACCTGCGCTGTTATGCGATTTTTCCGCACCGGTACGTTTAGATTATGCTTATACCAATGCGCAATTAATTTCATTACTCAAATTCGCACGGAACGATTTTGTACGTTGGGATGCGGCACAAACGTTATTTAACAATGAATTACGCCTGAATTTGGCACATCATCAATCGGAAGAAGCCTTTACTTTCTCCGCCGAATTAACCGAAGCGTTGGTTTATTTATTAGATAACTATGAATCGAATCCGGAATTAACCGCTTTAATGCTAACGCTCCCGAAAGAAACCGAATTCGCCGAATTATTCAAAACAATTGATCCAATCGGTATCGCAATTACCCGTGAATTTATGTTACGCACCATCGCCGAAACCTTACGCGATCGTTTACTGAACGTATATAATCGTAATCGTTGCGACGCTTATCGTGTTGCGGCGGAAGATATGTCAAAACGTGCGTTGCGCAATTTATGTTTATCTTATTTAGCCTTTACCGATTTAGGTAACAGTTTAACTTATAAACATTATCAACAAGCGGATAATATGACCGATACTTTAGCGGCACTTTCCGCCGCTACTAAAGCGCAATTAGCTTGTCGTGATCAATTGTTAGCGGACTTCGAACAGAAATGGCATCATGACGGCTTAGTGATGGATAAATGGTTTATGCTCCAAGCGACAAGACCGGACGACAACGTGCTGGAAATCGTTCAAGAGCGACTTAACCATCGTAGTTTTAATTTTAACAATCCGAACAGATTACGTGCGCTAGTCGGTGCGTTCTGTAGCCAGAATCCGAAAGCCTTCCATGCGATTGACGGCTCCGGCTATCGATTCTTAGTGGATATTCTAATCAAATTAAACGATAGTAACCCACAAGTCGCATCACGTTTAATCGAACCGTTGATTAAACTCTCTCGTTATGACAATCAACGTCAAACCTTAATGAAGCGCGGTTTGGAACGTCTTCGCGGCTTGGATAATTTAGCGCGCGATTTATATGAGAAAGTCGAAAAAGCGTTGCAATAAGACGAGAATGAGACAGATAAAAAAGCCTAATTCGTAAGAATTAGGCTTTTTGCCATATTGCTTAAACAAGCGGTTTGATTAAATGGAATTTTTGTAAACTTCTCATTAAATTCAACCGCTTATTCAATCGGAATCTTTTATTTTCTAGCCCACATCGGTTGCTCTTGTCCCCGCTATAAACGCTGAATATTGTCGTGATGGCGATATACCAGCAAACAACATACCAATGCTACCGGAAAGGTAAATTCGGGTAAAAACCACCAAATATAAAACGGCATAACTAATGCGGTAATTACCGCACTTAACGAAGAATATCCGAACAGTAAAAAGACGATTAACCAAGTACATAACCCGGCTGCCGAAGCGGCGAAGCTGATTGAGAGTAATGCACCGAACGCCGTCGCCACGCCTTTACCGCCTCTAAAACGAAAAAACAGCGGAAAAATATGACCTAAAGTTGCCGCCAATGCAATCAATCCGATTTCCGAAGGTTCCAGCTTAAATTTAAACGCCAATAAAACCGGTAACCCCCCCTTCAAAATATCAAACAACAACACACCGAGCGCCGAGAATTTTCCGCCGATACGTAAAACATTCGTCGCGCCCGGATTATGCGAACCGTTCTCTCTGGGATCCGGTAAGCCTGCCAAACGACAGAAAATAATTGCACTTGAGATCGAACCTAACAAATAGGCGAATACTATTAACAAATAGGCGGTCATACTCATAAATTGTCCTTCAATTGGCGTTCTATGCTATATTCTCGGCAATGTTATCACAAACTGATTAAGGAACTAAAATGGCGGATAAAGTTTTTATTCACGAATTAACGGCTTTTGCTTCGATCGGCGCTTACGATTGGGAACATACGATCAAGCAACGCTTAGTGTTTAATATTGAAATGGAATGGGATTTTACCAAAGCGGTAGCAACGGATGACGTGCAATATTGCTTAAATTATGCGGAGGTTTCAGAAAAAATCTTAGCTTTTGTTGAATCCAAGCCATTTAAGCTGGTTGAAACGGTTGCTTATCAAGTCGCGGATTTCTTACAGAACACTTATGCTATTCGCGCCTTACGTATCGAATTACATAAACCGAAAGCGGTCGCGCAAGCAAGTAGCGTCGGTGTGATTGTAGAACGAGGTATTTAACAAATATTCTTTTTAAACCTTTTATCCGATAAGTAAGATCTTCATCACTATAGGAGTGCTTATTTGCGGTTATAATAAGCCCCCGTCAAACAAAGGAGCAAAAGTATAATGCCAACTTTATTTGCACTTCAACAACGTATCGCTCAAGTTGTTCAAGAAAAAAATGATCCTATAATTAATGCTGTTGCTTCAACGCTTGAGGCTCAAGATTATCACGCTTGTTTTTCGGCTGAACAGGTCAAATCATGGACCCAACAGTTTAAACTTTCACCGGTTGAATTGGCACTTGTCTGTTTACCGCTTGCCGCTTGTTATGCGCTTGTACCGATTTCTCAATTTTATGTAGGTGCGGTTGCCATCGGTGAATCCGGTCGCTTTTATTTCGGGGCGAATCAAGAGTTTAGTACGCAAGCGATTCAACAAACCGTACATGCCGAGCAAAGTGCGATTTCCCATGCATGGCTTGCTGGTGAAACGGCGATTACCGATATGGTGGTAAACTATACGCCTTGCGGTCATTGCCGCCAGTTTATGAACGAATTAAACAGTGCGAAAACCTTAAAAATTCATTTACCTCACAGCCAAAATAATTTGTTACGGCAATATTTACCGGACTCTTTCGGCCCTAAAGATCTAAATATTGAAAAGGTATTATTTGATCAACAAACGCATTCGCTACCGCTTCGGGGCGACTTATTAACGCAAGCTGCGATTCAAACGGCGGCACAATCTTATGCACCATATAGCAAATCGTTAAGCGGGATTGCCTTACAAGTCGGCGAACAAATTATTTGCGGACGTTATGCGGAAAATGCGGCGTTTAATCCGAGCTTTTTACCGTTACAAAGCGCGTTAAATTATCTCCGTTTAAGCGGTAAGTCGGATGAACGGATTAGCCGTATTGTGATGGCGGAAAGTAAAGGCACAACCAGTCATCGTCAAATGAGCGAAGCGTTAGCGGAAAGTTTTTTAGGACTAAAACTGGAATATATCGAAGTATAATCGCAAAAACGAAAAAAGCACCTTAGGGTGCTTTTTTATATATTGATTAGTATTTGGAACCGATTCGGAATATATGTCGATTAGTCGCAATTTTTGCCGATAACCAACCGATAAAGATACAAGCGACAATTAGGAAGAACATCTCGCTAAAATCTAAACCGTTTAATTCAAATTTTACTGTGAACATATCGGTAACATACTTCACGACACCGGTAAAGTAACTGATTAACACCGCACTAAACAGAATGGCAAGCAAACTGCCGAAAAAGCCGTAAATCATACCGGTATAAAGGAACGGGCGAGCAATAAAGTGATCGGTTGCGCCTAATAATTGCTGCACTTCAATCGACGCTTTACTATTCGCCACATCGGTACGCACCGCATTACCCACCACTAAAAATACCGCAATTAACATTAGCAAAGTACAAACCATCGCAATGCGAGCGATTAACCAAGTTAAAGCGGTTAATTTTTCCAACCAGCCGTTATCTAAACGAACTTCTTGCACACCTTTGATCGCTTGTAAACCGTTACGAAACTCCAACATCGTATCGTTGTCGGTAAACTGTTTTTTCGGTTTAAGGGTAACTACCGCCGGTAACGGATTATCGTCAATAATATCTAACGCTTCACCGAAACCGGACCAAGAACGAAACTCTTCCAAACTCTGCTGGCGAGAAATATAGTTGAGCGATTCGATTTTATCCGCATCAAAATGGCGAATACGTTCCACCACCGCATTCACATCGTGTTCGGCAAGGTTTTTATGCAGATAAACCGTTAATTCCGGCTCTGGATAAAATTCGGTTGCCGCTTGATGGGTATTTTTCCAAAGTAAGTAACTGACGGTCGGAATGGTAAGCGAAACCGCAATCACCAATACGGTTAAAAAAGTACCGAACTTGCGCTTTTTAAGATCTTGCCAAACCGAACGTAAGGTATAACGTGTTTGCGCACCGAAAGTCGTATTAAATGAACGAGCCATATTGTTTCCTTAATTTCTGAGATGACCTTGCTCTAATACTAAGCACGGTTTCGGACGTTTTGAAATAATATTGGTATCATGCGTTGCCACTAAAACCGTAGTACCCGCCTGATTAAATTCCTCAAACAAACGGAAAATTTCAAACGAGAGTTTTTCGTCTAAGTTACCGGTCGGTTCGTCGGCTAATAATAAAATCGGACGATGTACGATCGCACGGGCAATATCGACACGTTGTTGCTCACCGCCGGAAAGGTGTAACGGCAAATAGTTCGCTTTATTCGCCAAGCCGACACGCTCTAAGGCAATACGCGCTTCACGCTCGACCACCTGCTGATGCATACCTTGAATAATTAATGGTAATGCGACATTATCTAAAATGGTACGATCGGTAAGTAAGCGGTAATCTTGGTGAACCATACCGATTTGGCGACGTAAAAACGGCAACTCGTGCGGCTCAAGACGGGTAATGTCGTGTCCGTTAAACATCACTTGTCCGCCATTTGCGCGCTCAATGCCCATAATTAACTTAAGTAAGGTACTTTTACCGGCGCCGGAATGACCGGTTAAATACGCCATACCGCCGGCAGGCAAATGGAAATTAATCCCCTGCAATGCGGGCTTACCGCCTTTATAAGCTTTACTTACATTTGTGAATTTAATCATTATGTTTACCTTTTCTACTATTAGAAAATAGCGGTTCGATTTCGCTGATTTTTTGCAAAAATTGTCTTTTCAGCCTATTTGTAATCATTGCTATTCTTCGTGTTCGAATAATGCTTCGATAAATTCTTCCGCATTGAACGGACGGAGATCTTCAATTTTTTCTCCGACCCCGATAAAACGAATCGGAATGTTAAATTGGTCGGCTATCGCAAAGATCACACCGCCTTTTGCCGTACCGTCCAGTTTCGTTAATGTAATACCGGTTAAGCCGACCGCTTCGTTAAATAACTTCGCTTGGCTGATCGCATTTTGTCCCGTGCCGGCATCTAAAGTGAGCATAATTTCGTGCGGTGCGCTTTCATCGTATTTTTTCATTACACGCACGATTTTTTTCAGCTCGTCCATTAAGTTGTTTTTATTCTGCAAACGACCTGCGGTATCTGCGATAAGAATATCAATCCCTTTTGAAGCCGCCGATTGCATCGCATCGAAAATTACCGAAGCGGAATCAGAACCGGTAGATTGTGCGACAACAGGAATATTATTCCGTTCACCCCAAACTTGTAACTGCTCCACTGCTGCGGCACGGAAAGTATCGCCGGCGGCAAGCATTACCGATTTGCCTTCCGCTTGGAATTTACGCGCCAATTTACCGATAGTGGTGGTTTTACCGACCCCGTTTACCCCGACCATTAAAATCACATAAGGCTTTTTACTCGTGTCGATTTCAAGCGGCTGGCTAACCGGTTTTAACACCTCGCCAAGTTCAAGTTTTAATTGTTGATAGAGTAAATCGGCATCTTTAAGCTGTTTCTTAGAGGCGTGTTGAGTTAAGTTATTGATAACTTTCGTCGTCGTCGGCATACCTAAATCGGCAACCAATAACTGCTCTTCCAATTCTTCAAATAAATCGTCGTCGATTTTTTTACCGCTAAAGAAATTACGGAAACCGGAACCGATACTTTGTTTGGTTTTAACTAAGCCTTTTAATAGACGGCTGAAAAAACCGCCTTCACTCGGTTTTTCTTGGTATTCGTCCGTTTTTGGTTCGGCTTGTTCGTGTTCCGCTTTTTCCGTTTCAAGCTCGACCAATTCTTCCAGTTCTTCAAAGTTTTCTTCCGCATCAGACTTGGTTTTCACTTCACCGGCAAGCTCGGCATCAACCACTTTCTCAACACGTTTTTCGATTTGCTGATGGCGGTTAATTTCGCTTTCGGTTGCAGATTTTTCGCTAAATTCGACCGCTTGTGAAACGGTTTCAGAGGGTTCAATAGCTGCTAATTCGGGCGTTGTTTGCGGGTCTGTTACCGGTTTGAGCGACTGCTCACTTGCTGCTGTGTCAACAATTGAAACGGAATCCTGTTTTTCTTGCTCGAAAGATTGTTCAACTTCATTTACCGTTTCTTGGAGAAACGTTTTCGCTTCTTCTACTTTATCTTCGACAAATTGTTCGAGATTTTCTGATTTTTGTTCAAAAAATTCTTCGACTTGTTCTAATTTTTGCTCAATAGAATCTTCAATTTTCTCAATAAAGTTTTCAACCGTTTCCGTTTTTTGTTCAACCGTTTCGACAAATTCTTTGATTTCCGGTTGAGAGGCAACTTGCTCAAACTTATCTTCAATTTTATCTTCGAGAGCTTCTAATTTTTGTTCTACCGCTTCTTGTAACTGCTCGACTTTCTCTTCGGCTTGCGTGACTTTCTGCTCTACCGTTTCCGTTGCAGATTCGACATTTTGTTC
The DNA here is from genome assembly GCF_900444945.1 of Actinobacillus lignieresii. Classification (NCBI taxonomy): domain Bacteria; kingdom Pseudomonadati; phylum Pseudomonadota; class Gammaproteobacteria; order Pasteurellales; family Pasteurellaceae; genus Actinobacillus; species Actinobacillus lignieresii. The sequence goes on from NZ_UFRM01000001.1 coordinate 1,499,329, forward strand.
TGCCGGAATATCGTCTTGTTTCGGTTCGTCTTTTTTGCCAAAACCTAACCAAGACCAAAAACCTTTTTTCTTTTCTGCCATATTTTTCTCACTTTTCCGTTAAAATGGACTAAACTTGTGTAGTTTATCAAATAATCCTTATTTTTCCTTTAGTTAGTATGAAAAAAAATCGTAATTCCACTTTACAAAATAAGCCGACCGGCGAAGTACGCATTATTGCCGGACTGTGGCGAGGGCGAAAGCTGCCGGTGTTAAATGCGGAAGGCTTACGCCCGACTACCGACCGAGTAAAAGAAACGCTGTTTAATTGGCTAATGAATGATGTAGCAGGCAGTCGATGTTTAGATTGTTTTGCGGGCAGTGGTTCACTTGGGATTGAAGCGCTCTCTCGCCAAGCACAAGCGGTTGTTTTTCTTGAGAAATTTGCAAATGCGGCAAATCTGCTGAAAAATAATTTAACCTCGCTTAAAACTACAAATGGCACCGTAATTAATACCGATACGCTGCAATATTTAGCTCAAAAGAATGCGCAGCAAGGATTTGAAGTGGTATTCGTCGATCCGCCTTTTAATCACGGCTTTGTGCCGAAAGTGCTAACATTATTGGCTGAAAATCATTGGCTTGCCGACAATGCGTTGATTTATGTGGAAACGGAAAAGAACCATCCGCCGCTTGAATTACCGAGCAATTGGCAAATTCTTAAAGAAAAAACCGCCGGACAAGTAATAAGTCGCTTGATCCAATGTCTATAAATTTGACTTTCTAAACCTTTATTGGCAAATTAAGTCGCTATTTTTTATATAATATAAAAGAAACAAATTATGAACAAATTAACTCCGGATGAAGCGATTGATCTCGCTTATGATATTTTCCTTGAAATGGCAGGTGAGAACTTGGATCCTGCGGATATTTTATTATTCAATTTACAATTTGAAGAGCGCGGCGCGGTAGAAATGGTCGAAACCTCGGAGAATTGGGATCAAGAAATCGGTACGTTAATCGATCCCGACGCTTTTGCCGAAGTATGGGTCGGTTTAGTAAACGATAAAGATGAAATGGATGACGTATTCGCTCGTTTCTTGATTTCTCACGATGCGGATAACCGAGAATATCATGTGATCTGGAAGGAATAATTTAAAAGGAGCTTTATGTCTTGTATTCCGAAACCTCAAGAGGTACCTGAATTTTCACAACAATTTCGTAATGCGATGGCGCATTTATCCGCTGCGGTAAGTATTGTGACCACAAACGGGTCTGCCGGCAAAATCGGTATTACCGTATCATCGGTTTGTTCGGTGACCGATACGCCGCCGACCTTGCTTTTCTGTATCAATCAAAGCAGTTCCGTTCACGATATCATTAAGCAAAACGGTAAAGTGTGCATCAACGTATTAAGCCACGAACAAGAAGAAATGGCGAAGCATTTTGCTTGTATGATGTGCAGCAGTATGGAAGAACGTTTCGCTTGGGATATTTGGGACGAAGGCTTTGACGGACAACCGGTATTACGCGGTTCGATTTCCGCCTTACAAGGCGATATTGTCGATACGCATTCGGTGGGTACGCATACGATTTTTATGGTGGAACTGAAACATATCGATGTAACGCCGAATACCGGCTTAGTCTATTTCGGTCGTCAATTTAAGGGCATAGCGATCTAATAAATCTTAGGTATTTTTGATATAACCGACTATTTTAGTCGGTTTTTTATTGCCTAGAAAAATCAGAAGAGTAAAATTTATCATCATTATTTTATTCGTTAGAGAGGATTAATTATGCAAAACTTAATTTGCTACAAACAAATGCCGGTTTGGACCAAAGACAGCCTGCCACAAATGTTCCAAGAAAAACACAATACTAAGGAAGGTACTTGGGCAAAACTGACTGTGCTTAAAGGCGAATTAAAATTTTATGAATTGACCGAACAAGGCGAAGAAGTCAATAGCATGATTTTTACCCCTGAAAATCAGCCGCCGTTTGTAGAGCCGCAACTTTGGCATAAAGTCGAAGCGCTGTCCGATGATTTGGAATGTCAGCTCGCATTCTATTGCGAAGCGAAAGATTACTATGCGAAAAAATATAATCTCACCACGACTCATTCCGAAGTGTTAAATGCGGTTAATTATGTGAAAGGTGGTAAAGCGTTGGATTTAGGTTGCGGACGCGGACGCAATTCGCTCTATCTGAATTTATTAGGTTTTGATGTAACGGCGGTTGATCATAATGCCGAGAGTATCGAATTCTTAAACTATATGATTGAGAAAGAGAATCTGCAAAATATCGAAACCGGTGTTTATGATATTAACCAAGCCACTATCGGCAGCCAAAGCGGTGAATATGATCTGATTGTTTCTACGGTTGTGATGATGTTCTTAAACCGTGAATGCATTCCTGCAATTATTGAAAATATGCAGAAAAACACCAAAGTCGGCGGCTATAACTTAATTGTGTGTGCGATGAGTACCGAAGAATATCCGTGTCCGATGCCGTTCTCATTTACCTTCGGCGAGCGAGAATTAGCGAACTATTATCAAGATTGGGAATTAGTGAAGTACAACGAAGATTTGGGCGAATTGCATAAAACCGATGCGAACGGCAACCGTATTAAAATGCGTTTCGCAACCATGTTAGCCAAGAAAACGGCGTAATTTATCCTTTTTATCCTAACAACAAGCAGTCTGATTTATCGGGAAATTTGTAAATTTTTCCCAAAATCAGACCGCTTGCTCGTATATAAAAAAGGTACTCGTCAGAGACGAGCACCATCGATAAAATTTACGCTTTCTCGGCTGCCGGACGCTCAAACGCCAATACCTTCGCCTCTACTCTGCGCAACAGAATCGTCATAATACCGGTAATTACTAAGTAAATCGCTCCGGCAATACCGTAAATGGTAATCGCATCGTATTCCGTACCGTATAACTGGCGGGCATAGCCCATAATATCCAATAAGGTGATGGTTGAAGCTAACGATGTGCCTTTGAACACTAAGATAATCTCATTGCTATACGACGGTAATGCACGGCGTAAAGCATATGGAATTAAGATTTTCAAAGTATCTAAACGGCTTAAACCAAGCGCCGCACAGGTTTCCCACTGCCCTTTCGGAATCGCTTTTACCGCACCGTGGAATAATTGGGTTGAGTATGCCGCACTATTTAACGCTAACGCTAACGCCGCACAAAACCACGCATCCGATAAAAATTGCCAAGCAAAGCTATCGACAATCCACTGGAATTGACCCGGTCCGTGATAAATCAAAAAGAACTGTACCAATAACGGTGTTCCGGTAAATAGCATCAAATAACCGTTTACGATTGCCTTAATCAGCTTGCTTTCCATTGAAAGTAAGAAGGTCAAAATCACCGCTAATACAAACGCAATCAGCAATGAAACGGCGGTTAAGCTCAAACTGGTCGGAATCCCTTGCGCGATAACGGCTAAATAATCTTGAAACATTATTTACCCCCTCTTTCAAAGCGAGTAAAACGTTTTTCAAGTCCGGCAATTATCACTTGGCTGATTAAGGTAATCGCTAAATAAATTAACGCCGCCAAACCGTACCATGTAAAAGGTTGATGCTCATTCGTATTAATTAAATCCGTTTGACGCATTAAATCGTCCACCCCGGTCAAGGAAATCAACGCCGTATCTTTTAATAACACTAACCATTGGTTGCTTAAGCCCGGTAAAGCATGACGCCAAACTTGCGGCATAATAATTCTTAAAAACGTATGCGCACGACTTAGCCCTAGTGCTGCGCCACTTTCCCATTGTCCGTTCGGTACGGCTTGAATCGCACCACGCAACGATTGCGAAGCATAGGCTGAAAAAATTAAGGAAAGCGCTAATACCCCAGAGCTAAACGCACTAAACTCAACATATTCGCCGGTAATTTTTTCAACCAATTCGGTTGAACCGAAGAAAATCAGTAAAACCACTAAAATTTCCGGTAAACCGCGCAATAAAGCTAAAAAAACAGAAGTCGGTTTACTAATACAAGGCTGTTTATTGGTTTCCAGTACCACAAACAGCATTGAAAGTAATAAGCCGACTATCAGGGAAGTCAGTGCCAACCCTAAGGTCATTAGGGTTGCACTATAAATAAGCGGAAGATATTCTGAGAACATAAAAATTATTTAGTCATCCATTTATCGTAGATTTTTTGGTATTCGCCGTTCGCTTTAATTGCCGCTAAACCTTTATTTAATTCCGCCACTAATTCGCCGTTTGACTTATTGACTGCAATACCTAAACCGTTACCGAAATATTTTTTATTGGTTACTTTGTCACCTACGAATGAAAGCTCCGCTTCTTTCGATAACATATCCGATAATACCGCAGTATCGCCGAAGATAATATCAATACGACCGTTTTTTAAATCCAATACCGCATCTTGTAATGAAGCGTATGATTTCGGTGCATATTGTTTTGCTTCCGCAACAACATATTGTTGGAACGTAGTACCGTTTTGTACGCCGACATTTTTAGCCGTATTTAAATCCGCTTTACCTTTTACCGCAATAAAACTTGCCGAACTGTCATAATAAGCATCCGTGAAAGCCACTTGTTTTGCACGTGCTTCGGTAATATCAATCGCCGAGATCGCCGCATCAATGCGTTTTTGTTTTACCGCTTGAATTAAACCGTCAAATGATTGGCTTTTGAATGAACAATTCGCTTGAATTTCCTTACAAATTGCATTGGCAACGTCCACATCGAAACCAATGATTTCGCCTTTTTCATTGGTTAATTCAAACGGCGGATAGCTAGGTTCCATCGCAAAGGTTAAATCTTTTGCTTGTGCTGAAAGTGCTGTAAGTGCGATTGCTGATGCTAATAAAAGTTTTTTCATAATGTGTCCTTGCATAGTGTTTATTCTGAGTGAGAGAGATAGTTTTCAAATTGAGCGGTTTTCGGTCGTTCAAAACAATCTGCGCCGCCTTGTTCGATAATTTTGCCTTTTTCCATATATACCACTTTAGTCGCCACTTTACGCGCTACACCGACTTCGTGAGTCACAATAACTTGGGTAATACCGGTATCTTGCAATTCTTTAATAATATCAACCACTTGAGCGGTAATTTCCGGGTCAAGTGCGGCAGTCGGTTCATCAAATAACAGTACCTGCGGCTGCATCATTAATGCACGAGCAATTGCCACGCGTTGTTGCTGACCACCAGATAATTGTAGCGGAAAACGATCGGCGAATTCGCCTAAACGTAAACGTTCCAAATGCGATTTAGCACGCTGAATCGCTTCTTCTTTCGCCAAACCCAATACCTTCATCGGCGCTTCGATCAGGTTTTGCATTACGCTTAAATGCGGCCATAAGTGATATTGTTGAAACACCATACCGACTTCACGGCGTAATAATGCGATTTCTTTCGCATCAGTCTTCGCCGAAAGATTGAATTTATGTTGTGCAATCTCAAGCGTACCTGATTGTGGAATTTCCATTAAGTTTAGCGTACGAATCAGGGTACTTTTACCCGCACCGCTCGGACCTAACAGCACTACCGTATCGCCTTTTTCGATATCTAAATTAATATCGAATAATGCTTGGCTTGAACCGTAAAAAAAGTTGACGTTGTGAATGCGAATTGCCATTCGTTTAAAATCCTGTACATTTCAAATAACTGAATGAATACTAATTTTTATTGCATAATTATGCAAGATGTTTTTCTTATGATTTTGTAAAAATTTTATAAAAAATAACCGCTTGCAATAAAATTAAATATAACAAGCGGTCATTTTTCTCAAAAGTTTTACCATTACTGGAGCAAGTGTCCCCACTCGTGTCATCTACCTAATTCTTTCTTAGGTATTAACTTAACCCTTAAACATCATAAGTTCCCATTACACTTGCTGTAGCTAAGATATGGTCTTGCATTGCAAAATGCAGATCGTTAAAACGGAAACCGGAAGTTAAATTCAGCTTGGTATCCAACGCATAAACGATAAGTTCATAGCGGTGTTTGCAATTCGGTGGTGCCATGCCGCCATAATTTGAAGCTTCTTCGATTGAGAAGTTGCCTAATTTACTTGCCCACGAGTTAGCACCTTGTACAAAATCAGTTGCCGTTAGACTTTCGTTTTCGGCAATTTTGGTGCGTTCTAAATCGGCAATTAACCAATGAATCCAGACAAAACCGCTTGCGGTAATCGCATCTTTATCTTCCAGTACTACTGCAAAGGATTTCGTCCCTTCAGGTACCTCACTAATTTCAAACGGAATCGAATAACTCGGCATACCGTTCGGGCTGAATTGGCTGCCGCGTTTGCCGTATTTATCTTCAAACGCTCTGTTTTTAATCGCTGAACTCGTTACTTTCATAGCACCTTCCTTATAGTTAATTATCAAAAATTAACCTATACTATACGCCCATTTAATTTATTAGGAAATATGATGTTATACGCTTCACTTGCCATTGTAATCGGCTTAATTTTACTCGTCTGGAGTGCGGATAAATTTGTAGAGGGTGCGGCTTCTTCCGCCCGTCATTTCGGCATGTCTCCGCTTTTAATCGGTATCGTGATTGTCGGTTTCGGCACCTCGGCGCCGGAAATGTTGGTATCCGCCTCTTCGGCACTAAAAGGCGCTTCGGGGATTGCGCTCGGTAACGCTTACGGATCCAATATCACTAATATTGCGCTTATCTTAGGGGTTACCGCCTTAATCAAACCGATTATTGTCGCTTCCGAAGTGATTAAGAAAGAACTGCCTATGTTAATTTTAATTACGTTAGTGTCAGCGTATATGCTGTTCGATGCGCAAGCCACCCAAATAGAAGCGGTCATTTTATTGATTATTTTTGCCGTTTATATGGGATGGACAATATGGGTCGCATTGCGCAGCAAAAATGATACGCTTGCTCAAACGGAATCTTTAAATGAAGAGCGATTGCCGATTGGCAAAGCACTCTTCTGGGTCGTTATAGGTTTACTATTTTTAATGGCAAGTTCCCAATTGCTTGTTTGGGGAGCGGTCGAAATCGCCAAATATTTCGGCGTGAGCGATTTAGTTATCGGTTTAACCATTGTAGCGGTCGGCACGTCATTACCTGAACTGGCCTCTTCAATTATTGCCGCCCGTAAAGGCGAGTCCGATCTTGCTTTAGGAAATATTGTCGGATCAAATTTATTTAATACGTTAGCAGTGGTCGGGATTGCCGGCGCTATCGAACCGATGCAAGTGGAAGCGGAGGTGTTCTCCCGTGATATGCTCGTGATGTTGGCGGTAACCGTTCTGCTATTTTTCTTTGCGTTTAGCTTCCGTAAAAGAGCGGGCAGAATTAATCGGGCGGAAGGTGCGATTCTCTTTATATGCTATGTCGCCTACACCTTATATCTGTTAAAAACAGCGGTTTAAAGAGCCGAATAAAATAAATCAAGCGGTCGTTTTTCTTGGAGACTTTGCAAAAATCTTCGGAAAAACGACCGCTTGTTTTAACGTACCGTTTTGTTTTTATCTAACGGTACGATTTGTAAAGTTTTCCCCAACGGCACAAGCAACTTTAATACCGTCGCCAACGACGGATTAATCGAGCCTTTTTCTACCCGAGCAATCATAGATTGTTTTACGCCGCTTAATTTCTCCAATTTTCGTTGAGAAATACCGAGCTGCTGACGGGTTTCAATGATTTCTAAAATAAGTCGTATGCGAAACTGAGTTTCCGCTATTTCCGACTCGTCAAAAATTTCTTGTTCAAACGATGTCCAACTAGAACCAATAGGGCTCATCTTTTATTCTCTCCTGTAAATCCGCCAACCGAACTTTTGCACGTTCTATTTCTCGTTTCGGAATTCGATAATTCTGTTTGGCAAAATAATGCAACAACACAAATTTTCCCCGAATAATACTTGCAAATAACAGGCAATCGCCCACCGGACGTAACTGCCAAATACGATCTTCCAAATGCTTAATATAATTCTCACCGGCTCGAGTACCGTGCAAATGTAAAATACTCAAATGATGGCTGATTTTGTGTAATCGTTCTCGACTGCCTTCCTGCCGTTCTTTTAGCAGCCTTAACAGAAATTCTTTTACGGGTTCTCTCCCCCGCTTATCTCGATAAAAGACTATTTCATACATCGTTTTTTTCTCCTTTTGAATGAAAACGCGTAAATTAATTATGGCTTTATCGAGTAACTTTCTCAACACAAAATGTCATTTTATGTCAATTTTTTAAGAAATATTCACGATTTTTGTTGTAAGAAGCAGGCATTTTGCCTGACCTTACTTATTTATATTACAATACGCCACCTTTTATCTTTCTGTATCGATATGCTAAAACGTTTTATTTTTCTCTTGGTCAGCATAATGCTAACCCTTTCCGCACACGCCGGTTTATTCGGTAACGACCAGCCCAAATATTTGAGCGGTTCCGAAGCATTCGCTTTTTCAGCCACACCGAAATCCGATAAACAAATTGAGCTGAATTGGCAAATTGCAGACGGTTATTATCTGTATAAAAAAGAAATACAGGTCACGCCGCAAAATGCCGAAATCCAACCGTTAACGTTCCCTGCTGCGGAAAATTATCACGATGAGTTTTTCGGCGAGGTGGAAATTTTCCGTGATCAACTGACGTTGCCGATAACATTCTCTGCAGCACAAGCGAACGCTAGTCTTTCGGTTCGTTATCAAGGCTGTACCAAAGGCTTTTGCTATCCGCCCGAAACGGCCACCGTTAGTTTAGACGGCCAACAAGCGGTCGATTCCGCTCAAAATATTGCAAAAAATAGCGAAAATTCAACCGCTTCTCTGCCTTTGGCTAATGCACCGAAAGCGGAACAGGATCAGCTTGCCGAGAACTTGGCGAATAATCGCTTATCGATTTTCTGGTTCTTTGTACTGGGTATCGGTTTAGCCTTTACCCCGTGCGTATTACCAATGCTGCCGTTATTATCTGCAATTGTGATTGGCAATAAGCAACGCCCTAATACGTTCAAAGCTTTATTACTCAGCTTTGCTTATGTACAAGGTATGGCGCTCACTTATACGCTATTAGGTTTGGTGGTAGCAGCAATCGGCTTACCGTTCCAAGTAGCGTTACAAAGCCCGCCGGTGCTAATTTCACTTGCGATTTTATTCACCATTTTAGCCGCTTCGATGTTCGGCTTATTTGAAATCCGCTTGCCGAATTCATGGCAACAAAAACTGAATGCGATGAGTCAGAAACAGCAAGGCGGTGCATTTGGTAGTGTATTTGTGATGGGGATGATTGCCGGTTTAGTGGCTTCACCTTGTACTTCCGCGCCGTTATCCGGCGCATTACTGTATGTTGCCCAAAGTGGGGACTTACTCACCGGCGGATTAGCACTTTATTTATTAGCTTTAGGAATGGGGATTCCGTTAATTCTGATTACCTTATTCGGTAACCGTATTTTGCCGAAATCGGGCGATTGGTTATTGAAAGTCAAAACCGCCTTCGGGTTTGTGATGTTAGCTTTACCGGTCTTTTTACTTAGCCGTATTTTACCAAGCCATTATGAGCCGTTGATGTGGTCGGCGCTGGCAATGGTGTTTGTTGGCTGGTTGATTAGCGTGATTCCGGCACAAGGCGTCATCAAACAAGCGGTCAGAATTCTACTATTTTTTGCATTTGCGCTTGCTTCTTACCCTTGGGCAAACTTAGTGTGGAATCAAGGTAACAGTAGCCATTCGGCACAAGTAAGCAACCACTTAGCCTTTGAACGCGTGCAATCACTTGCAGAATTACAAGCAAAATTGACCGCTTCACAAGGCAAAAAAGTGATGTTAGATCTGTACGCTGACTGGTGTGTAGCGTGTAAGGAGTTTGAGAAATACACTTTTACCGACCAAGCTGTACAGCAAAAATTGACTGAAATGGTGGTGTTACAAGTGGATATGACCAATAATTCGCCACAAAACGATGAACTGATGAAACACTTCAACGTACTAGGTTTACCGACCATTTTATTCTTTGATGAGGACGGTAATGAACTGACGCAATCAAGAGTTACCGGCTTCTTAGAAGCAAATCAATTTTTAAATTGGCTAAATCAGTTATAATCTTATGGCACAAGTCAATCGCTTGTGCCATTTTTTTATTAACCACAATAAGTTTGCTATGAACCAAGACAATCATAAAATTGAAGACATTATTCGTATTTTCGATGAATGTTTCGCCGAAGAATACAATACTCGCTTAGAAAAGGGCGAAGACTACCCGATTTACTTACCCGCATTTTTAGATGAAGACGGCGTGAAATCCGATCGCCCGTACAATGTAATTTTATTTGCACATGGCTATTACAGCAGTGCATTACACGAAATCGCCCATTGGCTTGTGGCAGGAACCGAACGCCGTAAATTAGAAGATTTCGGTTATTGGTATGAACCGGACGGACGCTCAGCGGAGCGTCAGCGTGAATTTGAATCAGTGGAAGTTAAACCGCAAGCGATTGAATGGGTGTTGGCAACCGCTGCCGGCTTCCGCTATTTTGCCAGTGCGGATAACCTTTCCGGCAACCCGGGCGATAATTCAGCGTTTAAACAAGCGGTTTTCGACCAAGTAAAAATTTATGCGGAGCGTGGTTATTTACCCAAACGTGCCGAAACACTACGTAAAGCGTTAGCCAAATTCTACGGCACAGAAGATAAAATTGATTTAGCAAATTTTGATTTGGCGAGAATCTAACAAATAAGCGGTTAAATTTTTAGGAAATTTAACCGCTTGTATTTTAGTTATCGGAAAGATGTTCTAAACCGTACTGATAAAGCGCATTCTTTTTATAGCCGAAAGTCTCCGCTACGATTGCCGCCGCTTTTTTCAGCGGTAATTCTTGGCAAAGTAAACTGAGTAATTTAACCGCTTGGGTGGAAAATTCTTCATCGTCTTGTTGCGTTTTTCCTTCCACAACTAACACAATCTCACCTTTAATGCGATTGCAGTCTTCATTTAACCATGCAATTAAATTTGCCAACGTATCGCCGTGAATGGTTTCCCACGTTTTGGTAATTTCACGAGCCATCACCACATAACGATCAGCGCCCAACATTTTCTGTATATCTTCAAGCGTATCTAAAATGCGATGCGTAGATTCGTAAAAGATCAGGGTACGAGGTTCATCCGCCACTTCGGCTAATTTATCGCAGCGTGATTTGGTTTTAGCCGGTAAGAACCCTTCAAAGCAAAAGCGGTCAGAGGCAATACCGGACGCACAAAGTGCAGTAATTGCGGCACAAGCGCCGGGTAACGGCACGATTTTAATGCCGGCTTGGCGGCAATGGCGCACCAAATGAAAGCCCGGGTCACTAATTAACGGCGTACCGGCATCGGAGATCAGCGCAATATTCAGCCCTTGTTGTAATTTTTCAACTAATACCGCTGCTTTTTGTTGTTCATTATGATCGTGTAAGGCAAAAAACGGTTTTTTGATACCGTAATGGCTAAGTAATAAACCGCTATGACGAGTATCTTCGGCGGCAATTAAATCGACTTGAGCAAAAGTATCCAGTGCGCGTTGCGTAATATCGCCAAGGTTACCGATTGGTGTCGCCACAATATACAAAGTACCGTTTTGTTCGTTTTTCATTTGATTTTCACTCGTTTGATAAGTAAGATTTCAATATTATTCCGCCCATTATAGTCTATTAGGAGCAATACAATGGCGACTATTTTAAAACAGAAAATAAAAACTGTCTTTGTCCCAACCGCAATGGCGCTTTTTCTTTCTGCTTGTACCGGTACAAGTTTTTTTGAAAACCCATTAACCAAAACGGTCAAAGACGAAGCATACGCAACGTCGGAATTTTATATCAATAAAGCGGATCGAGCCACAGATAAAGAAGATAAAATTACTTATCGCCTATTAGCCGTTCGTAAACTGATTGATGAAAATAAAGCGGCAGAAGCACAAAATACCTTCGACGATCTCACTCTATCGCTCGCCGATATCCAGAAAAATGAAATTCAAAAAGTAGAATATAACTTGGTTGCGGCGCAACTTGCGGCATTACAGGGTAATGAAGCACAAGCCGTTTCACTTTTAAGACTGGTGCCGACGACCCAATTAAGCCGTACGCAAAGTATGCGTTACTATCAAACACAAGCGCGTATTGCGGAAAATCGTAAAGATGTGCTTGAAGCGGTGAGAGCGCGTTCTTTAATGACTTCTCAATTAATCGATAATAAGTTACGCCAAGAAAATAACAATCAAATTTGGTCATTATTACGTAATGCGAATAAAGGTGCATTGTCTATTGCCAATCCGGGACCGGGCGAAACCGAGTTTGCCGGTTGGTTAGCTTTAATTGCGGTTTACAACCAAAACGTTTCGACACCGGCACAAATGCCGCAGGGTATTAATAACTGGAAACAACTCTATCCGAATCATAGTGCGGTAACGGTCATGCCGGCGGAGTTACAAAACGTATCGAATTTCCAACAAACCCAATTAAACGGCGTCGCTTTACTTTTACCGTTAAGCGGTGACGCTAAAATTTTAGGCGATATTATCAAAAAAGGCTTTAATGACGCTAAAGGCGCGGACTCCATTCCGGTGCAAACATACGATACGGATAGCAGTTCGGTCGAAAGTATTTTGGCACAGGCTAAGCAACAAGGCGCACAAACGATTATCGGCCCGTTACTAAAATCTCGTGTCGATGAAATGTTGTTAAGTCCTGAAATCCGAAATGTGAATGTATTGGCTTTAAATTCGACGCCAAATGTAAAAGCGATTCCGGGCGTATGTTATTACGGTTTATCGCCGGAAGCGGAAGCGAGAGCCGGAGCGGATCGCTTATATCGCGACGGTTATTCGCGTGCTATCGTTGCCGCATCACAAGATGATTTCGGACAACGTTCCGCAGATGCATTCTCACAACGTTGGAGACAATTAACCAATACGGATGCGGACGTACGCTATTACAATATTCCTCAAGATGCGGTTGTCGCAATTCAGAATTCGGGCGGTGTTCAAGGTGCGGCATTATATGCGTTAGGTACCGCCGAGCAGTTACTTGAATTAAAACAAGGTATCGACGGTTCATCGCTTGCCGGACAATTGAATATTTATACCTCTTCACGCAGTAATTCGCCGAATAACGGTATTGAATTCCGTACCGCAATGGAAGGAGTGAAATTCAGTGAAATTCCTCTGCTTGCGGACCCAAATTCGGACGAATATAAAAAAGCGGAAACTTTAGCGGAAAGCGATTTCTCGATGATGCGTTTATATGCAATGGGTTCCGATGCTTGGGCGTTAGCAAATAAATTCAATGAATTCCGCCAAATTCCGGGTTATAGCGTTTCAGGTTTAACCGGTAATTTAACCGCCAGCCCGAACTGTAATATCGAACGCGGAATGTCTTGGTTGCAATATCGTAATGGTGCAGTGGAAAACGCTAACTAAACGTTCGCAAGGTGCGAATTTTGAACAAAAAGCCCGTGAATTTTTAGAACGAAACGGGCTTAAGTTTATTGCGGCAAATCAGCAATTCAAATGCGGCGAATTGGATTTGATTATGCGCCAAGGCGATACTTTCGTTTTTGTAGAAGTCCGCCAACGTAAAAGTAATCGATTCGGTTCCGCAGTCGAAAGTATAGATTATAGAAAGCAACAAAAATGGCTGGATGCCGCCAATATGTGGCTGTTTACGCGACATAAGCAAAGTTTGGATACCGCAAATTGCCGCTTTGATGTTGTCGCCTTTGAAGGAAATGATCCGCCTCTTTGGATCCCAAATTTTTTAGGATAGTTCTTTTCATGCTCGAAAAAATTCAAGATCGTTTTACCGAAAGTATCCAGATCCAAATAGCGGCGGCCGAATTACTCCCCAAAACCTTGAGTGAAGCGGCTAATCGTGTAGTCGCCTGTTTATTAAGGGGAAATAAAATCATCGTATGCGGACACGGTCGCTCTTATGCCAATGCGCAACTACTTGTCAGCCATTTATTACATAAATACGATTTAAATCGCCCCAGTTTCTCGGCATTATTATTGCAATTCGACGGCGTACTTGCCGGCGTACTCGCACAAGATAGCGAATTGGTAAATATCTACCGCAAACAGTTACAAGCCGTAGCAAAAGACGGCGATATTTTTATTACCTTTTCGCCTACCGGTAATGAAGAAGCGGTTTTAAATGCGATTCATTCGGCAAAAAATGAAGGGCTGGAAATCATTACTTTTACCAGTAGCCGTAATGACCATACGCAAGGCTTATTGGATGATCACGATCTCGAAATTTCTATGCCGTCCAGTAGCGAACTGAGAGTGATTGAAGGTCATCAATTTTGTGTAAACGTGCTATGCGAATTAGTTGATCACTTACTTTTTTCTTAACTTTATAAAAAGGATATTGTTATGCTTACGTTAAAAAAAATCGGTTTAACCAGTTTATTTGCCGTCAGTCTTCTATCTCTGCAAGGATGTATCGCTACTGCGGTTGTCACTTCCGCTGCGGTTGCCGGCAAAGTGGCGACGGATCCTCGTAGCGCGGGTACTCAAATTGATGATGAAGTGCTTGAAGAGCGTGTGGCGTATAACTTAAGCAAAGATGCTCAGCTTAAAGAAGAAGCCCGTATCAATGTGGTGGCTTACAACGGCAAAGTATTATTAATCGGTCAAGCGCCTACTATGTCAGCTTCGGAAAGTGCTAAAAATCTTGCAGCCGGTGCGGAGGGTGTGACAGAAATTTATAATGAAATTCGCACAGGTGAAAAAATCGGTGTCGGACAAATCTCTATTGACAGTTGGATTACCACGGCGATTAAATCAAAACTGCTAGCCAACTCGGAAGTAAAAGCCACAGAAGTTAAAGTCATTACCGAAAACGGTGAAGTCTTCTTAATCGGAAAACTCTCACCGGCACAAGCGGATGCCGCAGCCGAAGTAGCTCGTAATGTGAGCGGGGTAAATAAAGTAATTAAAGTGATTAATTACGTACAATAACCAATATGAAAAACCGCCTTTAACAAAAGGCGGTTTTTTTACAAAAAACAAATGAAATTCGACCGCTTACTATTCCTCATTTTGCATCGCAATAAAAGCTAATCTTCGTCGTTCCGCAATACGGTGCTTCGTTTTCCAGATATGAAAAAGACGACGCGCTTTATGATTACACACGAGTTTTTTCTTGGTTTTAAGTTTACGTTTCATTGCTCTATTCCTTCAAAGTTGAATCCGATTCTTTGCTTATCTCTTGCGGAACACTCGGTTGCTCTTCATTATTCTGGATTTGTTGTTCCTCTACCCTTTGATGGTTAATGATACTACTATAATATCGACGAATATTTTCGACATACTGAAATGCCTCAAACCCTCGAGCATAGCCGTATTTTAAACCGCTATAATGACGCTTCTCCGCTAAAAGTGGTAGGTTCTTCTTCACATCCAACCAATTATCTGGATTACCGCCCAACTGCTTCGTTAAACGGCGAACATCCAATAAATGCCCGAGTCCCATATTATAAGCGGCTAATCCGTACCAAATACGATCTTCTTTCGGTACCGTTTCGGGAATTTGTCTCATCAGCATATGAAGATATTCGGAACCGGCACGAATACTTTGTTCCGCACTAGTTCGATCCGTAATTTTCATACGCTCTGCCGTATCTCTGGTCAGCATCATCATACCGCGTACACCGGTCGGAGAAGTCGCATTCGGATCCCAATGCGATTCCTGATAAGCGATAGCCGCCAGCATCTGCCATTCCAAATCGCCGCGATACTTTTCAAACAGGGACTGATATTTAGGTAAGACCAATTTAATGGCTTTTAAATAGCTTTGGATATCGACGTAATCAAAATGCGCCAAATGATTAAAATATTTTTCTTCAATCCGTGAGATCAATCCGGTTTCGTTCGCATGATTCATAAAATCCAATACCGCAGCTTGCAGCTCACTATAAGAACTGTTCGGTAAATACCACAATACCGGCGCCTCATCGGTTAAATCGAAACCGACCGCAATATTCGGGCGGATATGTTGCGCGGCGGAAATATCAACGGATACGCCGACCGTATAAGGAATTTTTCCCTCGGCGACTTGGAGCAATAACTCTTCCTGCGTAAACTGATTGGTAGTTTGCCAACTTAGTTTCGGATTATCTTCTTTTAAGCGTTGTAAAATCGGCAGTACCGCCGAACCGGCAGGTATGATCAAATCACCTTCTAATTCCGACAGTTTATAAGGGCGGTTACTGCCTTTTTTATATACGACTTGCCAAGAAGCGGAATAATAAGCCGAACCGATTTGAAGCTGCTTACTCAATTCCGGCTGGTATAACAAGCCTGCCGCCGCAATATCCACTTTATTGTCTTTTAATGCGCTAAAGAGCCGCTCACTGTTATCAAAAGTTTTAATATCCAATCTTACGTCAAGATAATTAGCAAACGATTTGGCCAATTCGTATTCTATCCCGGCTGTACCTTCCGCCCCGATAAAATAGGAAAGAGGATGATTAACCATTCCGACTCTTAATATTTTACGTTGTTGAATTTGGTTATAGCGATTTTCTTCCGCCTGCATTAATTGTTGCCACGGAAATACCATATCCCAAGCCCAAAGCAAAAGCGCAAAGCCTGCAATGAATCTGGCAATTAATCCTTTCAATATAAAATCCTCTATATTTCAATTACGATATAAGTCTAGCCGAATTTATCCGATTACGGAATAACCCTATATGATTTATTCTAAACAACACTAATCGTTAGTATGATTAAAAGGAATAAAATTAGATATTTATAAAAAATTAAAAGAAATGATTTATGAAATGGCGCACCCGAGAGGATTCGAACCTCTGACCGCTCGGTTCGTAGCCGAGTACTCTATCCAGCTGAGCTACGGGTGCGTTATATTTTGAATGGTGAGTTATTTAGTTTTATCAGCGACCGTTTTAATTTGAATAGAGTAAAAATTAAAATGGCGCACCCGAGAGGATTCGAACCTCTGACCGCTCGGTTCGTAGCCGAGTACTCTATCCAGCTGAGCTACGGGTGCATGATAAAGTAAATGGCGGTGAGAGAGGGATTCGAACCCTCGATAGAGCTTTTGAACCCTATACTCCCTTAGCAGGGGAGCGCCTTCAGCCTGCTCGGCCATCTCACCACTCACTGTGTCTGTGGCGCACATATTACTAGAATAAAAAAATATGTCAAACGCTTTTTCTGAAAAATCCTAAAAAATTGGACGTTTGTCTATGTAATAAGCAAAAAGAATAATTTTTACAACTATTATGAATAAATCTCAAGCATATCATAGAGTTAGCGAACAACAACGGAAATTATTTCAAGTGTTTTTCAGGTCTGTCCGAATGGTTTAAAAAAGTAAAAAGCGGTCATTTTCGGATCACTATTTTGCAATAGTTTATCTAAAAATGACCGCTTGTCTCTTAAAGTATTATGTAGTTTTTTTAACTACGTTTAATCTGTAACGTTTGTCAAACATACAGAGCAAACCGCCGAACACCATAAATAAGCCGCCAATCCAAATCCAGCGAACAAACGGTTTATAATATAAACGTACACCCCATGAACCGTCTTCCAACTTTTCACCTAAAGCGGCATATAAATCTCTTCTAAAGCCCCAGTCGATTGCCGCTTCGGTCATCCCCATTTTACTGACGTTATAGAAGCGCTTCTCCGCATTCAGAGTCGATTCATATTGCCCTTGACGCGAAATCTCAATTTCAGCCGTGCCGCCCTGATAGTTCGCACCGTCGGTAATTTTGATTCCTTTGAAAGTAAAGTCGTAACCTTGAAGCGATACCGTATCGCCGACATTCATACGTACGTTTTTCTCTACGCTATAGTTTTGGCTGAATGCAATACCGAATACCGTCATTGCGACACCTACGTGCGCCAATACCATCCCCCAATGAGAACGGGATAGTTTAAACACACCGGCTAAAAATGAATGTCTATGCGTCGCTCTTTGATGTAATTCATATAGGCTCAAAATGACAATAATCGATGCCATCATCACGCCTAATACCGAAGTGGCAGTAATACGGTCGTGCAGTAAATACGGTAAGCCGAAACCGAGTACCACCATCATAATTAAGGCAATAATTACCGGTGTTCGAATCGCAGATACTTGATCTCTACGCCATTTTACTAATGGCCCGATACCTAAAATAAACGAGAACGGTACCATTAAAATTAAAAACATTTGATCAAAGAACGGCGCACCGATCGAAATCGTGCCTAAACCGATTTGTTTATGTACTAACGGTAATAATGTACCCAGCAGCACTACGGATAAGAATGCCATCAGCATTACGTTATTAATTAACAACATCGATTCTCTCGAATAACGTTCATAATTATCCAAACTTTTAATTTTCGAGCCTTGTAAAGCGTAAAGTAATAATGAACCGCCAATTACTAAAACTAAATAGGCAAGAATATACAAACCGCGAGTCGGATCGGAAGCAAACGCATGTACCGAAACCAAAATACCGGAACGTACTAAGAAGGTGCCTAATAAACACAGCGAGAACGCCAATATCGCCAGTAAAACCGTCCAAGCTTTAAAAGTACCGCGTTTTTCCGTAACGGCTAACGAGTGAATCAGTGCCGTTCCGGCAATCCACGGCATTAACGAAGCATTTTCAACCGGATCCCAGAACCACCAGCCTCCCCAGCCTAATTCGTAATAAGCCCACCACGAACCGAGTACGATACCAAGTGTTAAAAATACCCAAGCCGCCATTGTCCAAGGACGAGACCAACGAGCCCAAGCGGTATCCAATCTTCCGGTCATTAGTGAAGCAATCGCGAACGCAAATGCCACCGAGAAACCGACATATCCCATATATAATAACGGCGGATGGAAAATCAGTCCGACATCTTGCAACATCGGATTTAATTCTCGACCGTCCGCAGGAAAATCGGGGAAAGTACGTTTAAACGGATTTGAACTAAAGATTAAGAAAACCAAAAATCCGATACTGATTAATCCCATTACACTCAATACGCGCGAAACGGCTTCTTCCGGCATCTGGCGAGAAAATGCCGCCACAGCGATAGACCAAAGCGAAAGCAACCAAACCCATAACAGCATTGATCCTTCGTGCGATCCCCAAACCGCAGAAAGACGATATTGGATAGGTAATGTTGAGTTGGAGTTATTCACTACGTATTGCACGCTGAAGTCATTTACCGCAAACAGATAAAAAAGCGAACCGAATGAAATCGTTAATGCTAAAAACATTGCCCATGTTATCGGACGAGCTAACGCCATAAGAGTACTATTCTGTTTTTGTGCACCAACAAGCGGTAAAATTGCCAAAAAAATTGACAATCCGAACGCAAGTGCCAATGCGTAATTACCTAATTCCGCAACCATTAGTTAGCTTCCCCTTGTAAGGTCTTTAATGTTCTTTCGATTTCAGCTTTATCACGTGCCGAAGTACCTTTTAAATCCGTTTCGGAAATACCTGCAGCACCATGCTGTTCTTTTAATTTATCGCCTAACTCCGGCGGCATATAGTTTTCATCGTGTTTAGCCAATACTTCCGTAGCTTTTAAACGAGTCGGCTCGATCAAAACCCCTTGCGCTACAATACCTTGCCCTTCACGGAATAAATCCGGCAAAATCCCCTCATATTCAACCGTGATTGACGGACCGATATCATTCGCCTCAAATTCTACTTTCAGCGTTTTATCATCACGCTTTACCGATCCTTCCACAACCATTCCGCCCACACGGATACGTTGCCCGACTTCAGGTTTTTGGTCTGGATCATCGTTTTTACCATTTACAATCTCTGATGGCGTATAGAATAAGTCAATATTTTGACTTAGTGCATAAAGCGTTAAGCCTGCGGCTACCGCAACACCGAAAATGATTGAAACCACCACTTTCAATCGAGATTTACGTCTTGGATTCATAGTAATCACCTTCTAAAAGTATGCCGACGGCACACAATATTAAATAATCGAATATAACTTAATATAACAGGAATTTGCTTGATACCCGCCGTCAGTTCTTTGTTCATCCGGATTTATACACTGATATATTGATCAAAAACCAAGCGGTCAAACACTTACAAAATATAGCTGAAATCTAACCGCTTACCGTGCTTGTTTATTCAACTGAGTTTCGCGAGCTTGCTCTTTCTTAATATTTTGCAAAATTTGTTTATGTTCACGCTGAGTTTGCCAAATAAGGATTCCCATTGCGAGTAACGATACGGCATAGGAAAGCCATACGTAAAAACCGTAATTGCCCATTGAGAAGAACTCACTAATGGATTCAAATTGAAATTGCATAAGTTTTTCTCCTTATTTACTTAATGTTTTCGTCCAAGGACGCTTACGTTCATCATTTAATAACGCGATACGATAACGCCAAATGCTGAACCATGCAGTAAAAATTAAACTACCGAAAATGGCTAACAATAACGGAATTAACATTTCCACCGCCATAGACGGCTTATCTAATTTAGTAATAGTCGCACCTTGGTGTAACGTATTCCACCATTCTACCGAGAAATGGATAATAGGGAGATTTATTACCCCGACGACGGCTAATACGCCCGCCGCTTTCGCACCGGTTTGTTTATCTTGGAAAGCCGAATACAACGCCATTACCCCGATATAGAGGAAAAACAACACCAAAGCCGAAGTTAAGCGAGCATCCCATACCCACCAAGTTCCCCACATCGGTTTACCCCAAATCGCACCGGTCGCAAGCGAGATAAATGCGAAAACTAAACCGATCGGTGCCATTGAAATCATCGCAAGATTGGCTTGGCGAATCTGCCATACTAATGCCACTAATGCGGCAACAGCCATAGAACCATATACACCCATCGACCAAATTGCCGCAGGCACGTGAATGAAGATAATACGATAACTATCGCCTTGCTGATAATCTTTAGGCGCAAACCCAAGCCCCCAAACAAAAGCAACCGCTAACATAATAAAACTTAACCAACCTAATACCGGTTGAATTTTCCCTAATAATCGATATTGTGTTTCCGATTTAGCATAGGGATGAAGCCATTTCCACATAACATCTCCAAATTACAAAAAAGATTAAAAATCTCACCGCTTTTCATTACTTACTGAAGGCTTATTCTTAATGCGCCTGCTATTGCAAAAGGCGAGAAAGTCAGCGTCAAAGCCAAAATCGCCCCGATAATCGCAAGCTGTCCACTATATCCCATATTCAATGTCGCCGCTTCTAATACGGCTGCGGCAAAAATCAGCACTGGTAAAAATAACGGTAGAATAAGTAAGCTTAATAAAGTTCCGCCTTTACGTAAACCGACCGTTAAAGCGACGCCAATTGCACCTAAACAACTTAAAATCGGCGTACCAAGTAATAAGGTTAGCACCAATGCCCACCATACATTTGTTTCTAACGAAAGTAAGATTGCCGCAACCGGCGAAAGCAGAATTAGCGGTAGTCCCGTTAGTAACCAATGTGCAATCACTTTCGCCAATGCGACCTGCGGTAAACCGATAGGCAATAACATTAATTGCTCAAGCGAACCGTCTAAATAGTCGTCACGAAAAAGTCTTTCAAACGATAATAAAGCGGAAAGCAATGCCGCTACCCAAGCGACGCCCGGTGCGATTTTCCCTAATAACTCGGGATTTGGTCCCATAAGAAGCGGGAACAAAGTAATCACAATCAGAAAGAACCAAAGCGGGTTCAATATTTCCGCCGGCTTACGCAAAGCGATGGTTAATTCGCGTTGAATAATAGTAAATAAAATCATAGTTTAAACTGATCCAAAGATAAGATTTTAACTTTATGACTTTCCGCCGCTTGATGACTGGTAAAAATAACCATTCCGCCATTTTCGCAATGCTTTTCAATATGGACGATTAAATCGGAAACTCCTTTCTTATCAATAGCGGTAAAAGGCTCGTCTAAAATCCAAAGCTTTTGCTTTGTCAGCCATAATTTCGCTAAAGCGACCCGGCGTTGCTGACCGGCGGAAAGATACGAACAAGCAAGCTCTTCTCTTCCGATTAAACCGACCTTATCTAAGGCATACCATAACGCTTCGTCATCAAGCGCTAATCCTTGGATTTTTTGATAAAAACGTAAATTTTCCCAAGGAGAAAGCTCCGGTTTAACCCCTGCATGATGCGCCAAATAAAATAATTCCGAATAATATTCATCACGTTGTTTTTGAACAGGAATATCATTCCATAAAACATATCCTTCGGCAGGCATCGCAAGCCCCGCAAGAATACGTAATAAGCTGGTTTTGCCTATACCGTTATGACCTTCAATTTGTACCCATTCACCGGATGTAACAGAAAAGTTACAATTTTCAAATAAACGATTTTCACCTCGCTCGCAAGCAAGATTAGTAATGGTTAATTGATTAGTATGTGTCATAACAATGAATAATAAGAAACAGATAGGCAAAGTTTAACATAAGAGGGAGATTTAACGTAGCCATATCATTACCTCTTTAGAGGTAATAAGCGGTTAAATTTAACAAATTTTTTGCAAATTTTGACAGGAATCAAACCGCTTTACAAACCGAGAATTTCTTTCACAAAAGGAACCGTCAATTTGCGTTGAGCTTGCAAAGAGGCACGGTCTAAACGGTCCAACTCCGTTGATAATGTTTGTAAATCCCGATCCAAACGTTTTAGCAAAAAATTGGCAACTTCATCGGAAAGTTCCATTCCCTTTTGATAAGCATTTCGTTGCAAAATGATACGCTTTTGATCATCACTTAAATCGTTTAGCTGGTAAACCTCACCCCAAGTCAGACGAGAACGAAGATCCGGTAAATTGATCTGCAATTGATGAGGAGGACAGTCCGCACTAATCAATAACAACGTTTTATGCCCATTACCAAATAAACTTTGCTGCTCACGAATCAAATTAAAAAGATTAAAGATAGCCAGTTCCCATTCTTCATTACCTGCGACAATCTGAATATCATCCAAACAAATCACATCTAATTGTTCGGCGTTATCCAAAACCATAGGCGAAAAGTATTGTGATTTTTCTAAAGGAATATAGCTGGAAGTTTGTTGATTCAGTAAATAATGATTACTTACCGCTTTTAAGAGATGACTTTTACCACTACTTTTTCCACCCCAAATATAAAAGAACGGCTGTTGTACATCGATAAAATTTTGACGTAACGAATCTAGCAGTACAAGACTGTTTTCCGCATAAAAATTATCGAAAGTTTCATCATCAACTTGATGAATGGGTAATGGTAATTGCAAAGAAATATTTTCAGTCCTATAAAAATTCAATAATTTTAAAAGAATAACGGAAAAGAATGATTTTGAGAAGTAGAAAAAGAAAATATATTGTTTTAACTTTCAAATACCTTCCAACTAAAAAAGCAGTCAAAAGCAAATTTCTTTTGTCTTTAAAAGCTAAAAAGCCAAAAGCAAAAACCCTGTCGTTATCGCTAACCACAGGGTTTCTTGCTTCGTTTTCGCTTTCGCGCTAAATTCAATCCGGCGATGCCCTACTCTCACATGGGGAAACCCCACACTACCATCGGCGTTACTGCGTTTTACTTCTGAGTTCGGAATGGATTCAGGTAGAGCCACAGCACTCTGGTCGCCAGAATATTCTGTTGATGTCTTTTGTCTTCTTTGTCTTTGTTCTTTCTTCTTAAATTCGAAACAAGCTGCTACTGAGTGTAGCGCTCAAAAACACTTGAGCGTTGTATAGTTAAGCCTCTCGGGCAATTAGTATGTGTTAGCTCAACGTATCACTACGCTTACACACCACACCTATCTACGTCGTAGTCTCCAACAACCCTTACAGTCTTATAGACTGGGAGAACTCATCTTGAGGCAAGTTTCGTGCTTAGATGCTTTCAGCACTTATCTCTTCCGCATGTAGCTACCCAGCAGTGCCTCTGGCGAGACAACTGGCACACCAGTGATGCGTCCACTCCGGTCCTCTCGTACTAGGAGCAGCCCCTCTCAATTCTCCAACGCCCACGGCAGATAGGGACCGAACTGTCTCACGACGTTCTAAACCCAGCTCGCGTACCACTTTAAATGGCGAACAGCCATACCCTTGGGACCTACTTCAGCCCCAGGATGTGATGAGCCGACATCGAGGTGCCAAACACCGCCGTCGATATGAACTCTTGGGCGGTATCAGCCTGTTATCCCCGGAGTACCTTTTATCCGTTGAGCGATGGCCCTTCCATTCAGAACCACCGGATCACTATGACCTGCTTTCGCACCTGCTCGACTTGTCCGTCTCGCAGTTAAGCTTGCTTATACCATTGCACTAACCTCACGATGTCCGACCGTGATTAGCAAACCTTCGTGCTCCTCCGTTACGCTTTGGGAGGAGACCGCCCCAGTCAAACTACCCACCAGACACTGTCCGAGTACCCGTTCCGGATACTTCGTTAGAACATCAAACGTTAAAGGGTGGTATTTCAAGGACGCCTCCAACAACACTGGCGTGTCATCTTCAAAGGCTCCCACCTATCCTACACATCAAAATTCAATGTTCAGTGTCAAGCTATAGTAAAGGTTCACGGGGTCTTTCCGTCTAGCCGCGGGTACACCGCATCTTCACGGCGATTTCAATTTCACTGAGTCTCGGGTGGAGACAGCCTGGCCATCATTATGCCATTCGTGCAGGTCGGAACTTACCCGACAAGGAATTTCGCTACCTTAGGACCGTTATAGTTACGGCCGCCGTTTACTGGGGCTTCGATCAGGAGCTTCTCTTGCGATAACACCATCAATTAACCTTCCAGCACCGGGCAGGCATCACACCCTATACGTCCACTTTCGTGTTTGCAGAGTGCTGTGTTTTTAATAAACAGTTGCAGCCAGCTGGTATCTTCGACCGGTTCAACCTTCGTGAGTAAATCACTACAATCTACGCCGGCGCACCTTCTCCCGAAGTTACGGTGCTATTTTGCCTAGTTCCTTCACCCGAGTTCTCTCAAGCGCCTGAGTATTCTCTACCTGACCACCTGTGTCGGTTTATAGTACGGTTTAGTATAACCTGAAGCTTAGTGGCTTTTCCTGGAAGCGTGGTATCGGTTACTTCAGTTCCGTAGAACCTCGTCATCACTTCTCGGTGTTGAATGGTGTTCCGGATTTGCCTAAAACACCCACCTACCGGCTTAAACGCACATCCAACAGTGCGATAACCTAACCTTCTCCGTCCCCACATCGCAGTTATACCAAGTACGGGAATATTAACCCGTTTCCCATCGACTACGCTTTTCAGCCTCGCCTTAGGGGCCGACTCACCCTGCCCCGATTAACGTTGGACAGGAACCCTTGGTCTTCCGGCGAACGAGTTTTTCACTCGTTTTATCGTTACTTATGTCAGCATTCGCACTTCTGATACGTCCAGCAAACCTCTCGATTCACCTTCATCCGCTTACAGAACGCTCCCCTACCCAACAATGTTTCCATTGATGCCGCAGCTTCGGTGACTAGTTTTAGCCCCGTTACATCTTCCGCGCAGGCCGACTCGACTAGTGAGCTATTACGCTTTCTTTAAATGATGGCTGCTTCTAAGCCAACATCCTAGCTGTCTAAGCCTTCCCACTTCGTTTCCCACTTAACTAGTACTTTGGGACCTTAGCTGGCGGTCTGGGTTGTTTCCCTCTCCACGACGGACGTTAGCACCCGCCGTGTGTCTCCTGAGTATCACTCTTCGGTATTCGCAGTTTGCATCGGGTTGGTAATCCGGGATGGACCCCTA